>JAFUNS010000046.1 GCA_017472925.1 Bacteroides sp.
CCAATCGGCACAGAGTATCGCCTGTAACATCCGTTGTCCTCCACAAAAAGGGCATTCCCATCCCGTTATCCGATGAAGCGGGCAAGGAATCATCCACCTTTCATCTATAAAGAGAGAAAAGCCCAGAAGTCCACCAACAATACATATCAAATAAAGAATACGTAGTTTCATAGTTTCAACCCATATTTATTGCAAAAGTAATAGGAATGATACGTAAAATGGATAGCTTATAATTCTTTAACTATTGAAATAACATAACATAACGAAAGATTTTTTAGTTTTGTTATATTATTAACCCTAAAAATAGATAGAGTATGGGATTTATAGAAGCTTTTAAGGTTTGCATCGGTAAGTATGCTACATTGGACGGACGTGCCCGTCGTTCTGAGTTTTGGTATTGGACATTAGCCAATTTGCTGATAGGAATCGTATTGGGATGGATACCTTTTATAGGAATCTTGATTTCCATTGCTTTGTTCATCCCGAGCATTGCAGTAGGTATACGCCGTCTTCACGACATTGGCAAGAGTGGTTGGTGGTATCTGCTGATATTGCTTCCTCTTGTTAATCTGGTCTTGATTTATTTCTTCATTCTCGACAGCCAACCGGGAGAAAACCAGTACGGACCTAATCCTAAAGGAGTATAACTTCCAAGTTAGGATATTATAGGTAGATTCGGAGGATAAATGTATCGAATCCTTATAGAAGGTAGATTTAACTTTTAAATGCAATCAAATCTAATTAAAAACTCCCTTGGCAAAAGAATGTCAAGGGAGTTTTCTTAATTTGAAGGCGGGTAACTTTCACATCAGTTAGAAACTTACCTTTTGCAATTTACCATCGGAAGGCAGACAAAGCAAGCCTTCGGCAGTCTTCTTGTCGGCCTTGTATTGCTTCCAGGTAACTTTGTCCCATTTCAGTTGGTCGGTACATTGAGCTACAGGTACATGAGGAATGGCCGAACCGTCCTTCACCATAATGACAATTTCCAGTTCACCACAGTCTATGTGGTTCCAACCAGGATTATATACCTTACCGGTTTGATAGTCAATCCACTTGTCCTTACCCGGCAGATATACATCACGACCGGTACCGTCTTCCAACATAGGAGCCACCAACAGATTGTTACCAAACAAATACTCATCTTCTACCAACCAGGCACCCGGATCGTCGGGGTATTCAAACAACAAGGCACGCATCATAGGCCAACCGTTTTCGGATGATTCCTTAGCCTGTGCATACACGTATGGCATCAGTTTGTACTTCAACTCAGCACATTTACGGAAATAGTTCAGGAAGTTCTTGTCATTATACAACCACGGCTCGGTAGGAGGTGCACCATGCAAACGGCTATGCGATGTCAAGAAACCGTATGGCAACCAACGGCGATACAGATTCTGGGGTGTGGAGGTTACAAAACCGCCAATGTCGTTGCTCCAGAATGAGAAACCACTCAAACCAATGGAAAGACCGGCACGAACAGTACCCTGGAAACCGGTATTGGTGGTAGCGGCATCGCCTCCCCAATGCAACGGATATCGCTGAGAACCTGCCCAAGCCGAACGGGCCCAAATGATGTTTTCACCATGAATCTGACGAGTGATATCGGCTACGGCCTTATTGTATCGCAACGGATAGAGGTTGTGTTCATACAAACCCGAACGGCCGTTGGCATAAACCGCATCGAGTGGGGCACCTTCGCCAAAGTCCACCTTGATGGCACCTACACCCATTTCAATCAAATTGCCCAACTTTTCCTGATACCACTTCACGGTTTCGGGATTGGTAAAATCGAGCACTACATCTTCGTAAGGCAACTGACCTTTACCGTTCTTGACATATAACCCTTTCTCGATGAGTTCGGGGAAGAACTTGTTCTTCGGTGTAAAGTAAGGCAACTGCCACAAACAAGTACGGAAACCTTGTGACTTCAAGTCGGCCAACATCTGTTTGGGGTTATCAAAGCGGTCGGCAGCAAAGGCATAATCACATTGCCAGTCCACTCCAAACCAACCGGTATCGAAATGAATCACATCACTCGGAATCTTGTTGGTACGAAGTTGCTTGGCCACCTCACGCCCTTCGGCTTCGCTGAAGTAAGTGATGCGGCTCATCCAAGTACCGAACGACCACAATGGCGGCATCTGCGGACGGCCCACCAAAGCGGTGTATTCACTCAAGATATCCTTAGGCTCACCAAAGAAGATAAAAATATCCATGGTTTCATCGGCCATGAACAATTTGGTGGAACCAATGTATGTACGACCGAAATCGCAAGTAACCGGAGCCGATGTATGCATGAACATGCCATACCCACGGTTGCTGAAGAAGAACGGAATGGGCTTATACATATCCGGACTTTCAGGACCTTGCGGGTCGGTTACAAACAAATTCACTTTCTGTCCGGCCTTGTTCAGTGCTGTAGGCGATTCACCACAACCGAAAATCTTTTCTCCCGGTGCCAAACTGAACACGGGATTGATGCTGCGCGAATTGTCCGATCCACGCTTGATAAAACTGAATGGCGGTACTTTGATTTGGGTAGAGTCATTGTCGCTCCAGCAACGGGTATGGGTGAGTTCCTTGCCGTCTGCATCTTTCAGTACCAATCTCCATGGATAGTTCTCAATAATCAGACTTCCGTATTTCGAAGAATAGACAGTCTGTTTACCGTCTTGAGTTGTTTTCCAAGCAGCACGACCGTCCGCCGGTTTTCCAGCCAACATAGGCGAGTCCTCTTCTTGCGGTACCACCGGTGTGGTAAGCATACGGATACGAAGGGTACGTTCGTTCACCGGTTCCACCGTGAACTGCAATTGTGGGTCCTGATCATAGGCCGTATTGGGAAAATCAAGTGACTTCAACGGTTGATGCAAGAATGTATTTGCATTGAAAGCCTGGCGTGGCATCAGTTGCTGACGTTTCCATTGAATCACCCCTTTACCGGTTGCTGTATCCATCGACACCAAACTGTCGGCAAAGAAATAGGTATTACTGAAATCAAGGAAATCCTGGCTCATGTCTTTGGTTTGAGACAACAAGTAAGCCAGCCCTGCATTGGTTTTCTGTTGAGCGGGTGCTGTCAGAGAAGCAGCAGCAAACAGGGCAAAAGCCGTACTTTTCAACAAGTGTTGTTTTTTCATGGTTAATGAATTTTAGCTGTTTTATTATATCTGCGGTAAAATTAGTGAATATATTCGTTAACGAAAGGAAATATATGTTTCGGTTAAGGGTATCATTTGTTTTTTTACTATCTTTGCGCCCGTTGAACGTTTAACGAAACTATTATCATTTCATGAAACAGTACAAATTGGTGAACAACCTGACCGGTTGGATCGCTTTTCTTATTGCAGCCATTACGTATTGTATGACTGTAGAACCGACAGCCAGTTTCTGGGACTGTCCTGAATTCATTACTACCGGATATAAACTTGAAGTAGGACACCCGCCCGGTGCACCTTTCTTCATGCTTACCGCCAACTTATTCAGTCAATTTGCCAGCGACCCCAGTCAGGTTGCCTTGATGGTGAACATCATGAATGCACTGATGAGTGCCGCATGTATCATGTTCCTGTTCTGGAGTATTACGCACTTGGCCAAGAAACTGATATGCCCTGACGACAATGCCATGACCATAGGCAAAATGGTGACCATTATCGGTTCCGGATTGGTAGGTGCATTGGCCTATACTTGGAGCGATACCTTCTGGTACAGTGCCGTGGAAGGGGAAGTATATGCATACTCCAGTCTTTTTACCGCTGTGGTATTCTGGTTGATACTGAAGTGGGAAGGTGTAGCCGACGACCCGCATAGCGACCGTTGGCTGATTCTTATAGCCTATTTGATGGGCTTGAGTATTGGTGTCCACTTGTTGAACTTGCTTTGTATCCCAGCCATTGTATTGGTCTATTACTTCAAGAAAAATCCAAATGCCAACTTGAAAGGCAGTCTGCTTGCTTTGGTAGGTTCCGGTGCCTTGGTTGCTGCCGTATTGTACGGTATCGTACCGGGTATTGTAAAAGTAGGTGGTTGGTTTGAGTTACTGTTTGTCAACAACCTGAGCATGCCGTTCAATACCGGCTTGATTGTCTATATCATTCTGTTGGCAGCTGCCATTATTTGGGGAGTATACGAAAGCTATACCCAAAAGAGCCGCAAGCGCATGAACATCTCTTTCCTCACTACCATTGGTATGACCGGTATTCCGTTCTACGGACACGGTACCATGAGTGTTGTCATAGGTGTTGTAGTGCTTGGTGCTTTGGCTATGTATTTATTTGCCAAGCTGGATGCCAAATGGCAAATCAGCGCCCGCACGTTGAATACTGCCCTACTCTGTATCATGATGATTGTAGTAGGTTACTCTTCTTATGCATTGATTGTTATCCGTTCTACAGCCAATACTCCAATGGACCAGAACTCTCCGGAAGATATCTTCACGTTGGGTGATTATCTGGGACGTGAACAATATGGTACCCGCCCCTTGTTCTATGGACAAACCTATGCTTCCAAACCGGCTTTGAAAGAAGTGGACGGCGGATGTATGTACGATGTCATTGAAGGTGCGCCTGTATACCAACGGAAAGAAAAAGCTTCGGCCGATGAAAAGGACAGCTACGAAGTTGTACGTAACAAGATGGAATACAGATATGCTCAAAACATGCTGTTCCCACGTATGTACAGCGAAGACCATGCCGAAGCCTACGAAAATTGGTTGGGTGGTATCAAAGGTAAACAAGTGCCTTACGACCAATGTGGAACCATGATGATGCTGAAGATTCCTACCCAATGGGAAAACATCAAGTTCTTCTTCTCCTATCAAGTGAACTTCATGTATTGGCGTTACTTCATGTGGAACTTTGCCGGTCGTCAGAACGATATCCAAGGACACGGAGAAATTGAACATGGCAACTGGATTACCGGTATTCCATTTATCGACAATATGTTAGTAGGCAATCAGGAATTCTTGCCATCCGATTTGAAGAACAACAAGGGACACAACGTATTCTTCTGCTTACCGTTAATCCTCGGCCTCATCGGTCTGTTCTGGCAAGCTTATAAGGGCGAAAAAGGTATCCAACAATTCTGGGTAGTATTCTTCCTGTTCTTTATGACCGGACTCGCCATCGTACTTTATTTGAACCAAACTCCTTTACAACCTCGTGAACGCGACTATGCATACGCTGGTTCGTTCTATGCCTTTGCCATCTGGATTGGTTTAGGCGTAGCCGGTATCTCCCAATGGTTGGAAAAGAAGATTGGCGAAAAACCAGCTGCTATCTTAGCCACTGTACTCGGTTTGTTTGTGCCCATCCAAATGGTCAGCCAAACTTGGGACGACCACGACCGTAGCGGACGCTATACTTGCAGCGACTTCGGAAAGAACTACTTGAATACATTGCCCGAAGAAGGTAACCCGATTATCTTTACCAACGGTGACAACGACACCTTCCCCTTGTGGTACAACCAGGAAGTGGAAGAATATCGCACCGATGCCCGTGTATGTAACTTGAGCTATCTGCAAACCGACTGGTACATCGACCAGATGAAGCGTGACGCGTACAACTCTCCGGCCGTACCTATCGATTGGAAGCGCTTGGAATATGTATCAGGACATAATGAAGCCATTGCTGTTCGTCCGGAAGTGAAGGAAACCATCGACAACTTCTACAAACAGAATCCGGAAGAAGCTGCCAAGAACTTCGGTGACAATCCTTACGAACTGAAGAACATCTTGAAGTATTGGGTACGTGAGGCCAAAGACGGATTACAGATGATTCCTACCGACAGTATCGTTATCAAGATAGACAAGGAAGCTGTGAAGCGTTCGGGCATGATGATTCCAGATTCACTCCATGGCGAAATTCCTGAATACATGCATATCTCACTGAAAGGAAAGAGCCGCTTGTACAAGTACGAATTGATGATGCTCGAAATGTTGGCCAATACCAACTGGGAACGTCCTATCTACATGGCTATCACAGTAGCTGCCGAGAATCACATGAATTTAGGAAACAACTTCATGCAGGAAGGTTTGGCTTATCGTATCACTCCGTTCAATACTGCAGCCTTGGATGCACGCATCGACAGTGAAAAGATGTACGACAACCTGATGAACCGTTACAAGTTCGGTAAGATTGACAATCCCGACATCTATTTGGATGAAACCGTTATGCGCATGTGCCAGACCCATCGACGCATGTTTGTACAAGTAGCCGGACAATTGATAAAGGAAGGCAAGTACGACAAGGCCAAGAAGGCGTTGGACTACAGTTTGCAAGTCATTCCAAGTACAACCGTTCCGCACAGCTATGTAGCGAGCAGTTCCAAGGAGATGGCCGACCAATACATTGCTTTGGGCGATACAGCCTCCGCTAAAATGATTTTAAGCGATTTGGCCAACAAGTCTATAGAATATGTTACTTGGTACTTGAGCCTGAACGATTCTCAGTTCACCAATTCGTATATAGAATGCGGACAGAACATGCTTATGCTGGACGAAATCTGCAAGAGCCTTGCCCGCATTTCATCTGCAGGTGTAAGCAATAAGGAAGATCAGGAACAGTCTTCGGATATGGCTTTACACTATGCCAAGAAGTTTGAAGAACTCTATCACATGTTCAATGAACGGATAGGGAAGAAATAAATTATAAAACAGGCACGGATTACATGGATGAACATGGTTTAATAGTGTTTACATAACCTGTAATCCGTGCCTAAAATATAATAGATGTAATACAAGAATCCAGAAATGCTAATCGAACAACCCCCATTGCTACTACGTTGGATGTATCCGCGTGCCTTTTGGCGGATGAACAAGAATGAGAAAGCCGTATACCTGACTTTCGATGACGGTCCCATCCCTGAAATTACACCTTGGGTGCTCGATTTGCTGGATAAATATCACATCAAGGCCACTTTCTTCTTGGTGGGCGACAACGTACGCAAGCATCCCGAAGAATTCAAAATGATTGTAGAACGTGGACACCGGTTGGGTAACCACACCTTTAATCACATACAAGGATTAAAATATCTGAGCTATAACTATCTGGCCAATGTAAACAAGGCCGACGAACTGATAAAAAGTAATCTGTTCAGACCCCCACACGGTTGGATGCGTTGGGCGCAATACATGGTATTAAGAAACCGGTACACCATTGTAATGTGGGATTTGGTAACCCGCGATTATAGCAAACGATTAAACGGGCCTCAAGTACTTAATAAAGTAAAGAAATACGTACGTAACGGTTCCATCATTACTTTCCACGACTCCCTCAAGTCCGAAAAGAATTTAAAATATGCCTTGCCCCGAGCCATCGAATGGCTGCTGGAACAAGGCTATGAATTCAAAGTTTTCGACTGATATTATTTCAGACTAACTTCCAATGGAGTACGAACTTTCTGAGCGAAGTTCTTCATGTATTCGTTCCACTCCTCTGATGTCTGGATATCTGCTCTATCCCAAGCAAATCCCCAATAATAGACATATTCCCCATTCGGTTCGTATTCACTGACAGCCAATACATGACCATAAGCATTATTACGACGACGCTTTTCTTCTTCCGGGAAAAGAACCACTTTTGCATCCGTTACATCTGTAGGGAAAGCAGCTCCCATAAAAATCTTTCCTTGGTCGGGACCGGTAGTCGGATCTACATAAGTCATATAGCCATTCTTAGCATCCGCTACAACAGCACCAATGGTATCATGCAATACGATACCAGTTACAACTGGTAATGATTCCTGCAGGCTACTATAGGATACAACCGTACGATTCAGATGAGAACCTGTATCCAGCGTAATGATACGGGTTTCTACTACGGTAGTATCTTCCTTCACTTTCAATGGATGGAATTCCAATTTTACGGTAAAACGAAGTGGTCCATTGTCCAATATTTCATAATCTTTATAGCACCATGGATAAATAATGGCATCGCCTACCATCAAAGCAGCCACCCCTGCACCCAGTGTAGGTCCTACTGCATAGCAGTCCATACCAAAACCATGATCAACATGATAAGTGAATGAATTGACCAGTTCATTGGCTGCCTTCGGGTCGGTCTTTCTCAACTCATTGACTCTTGCCCAATTTTCGGAACTGTTCTGTTGGGCATACATTTCTTCCAGAACAGGCTCTGTAGTACCTCTTTTAGTGAAGATGTCATAACCAAATCCACGTTCTCCTCTTCTTTGTAAGGTTGGTCCGTAGGCTCGACAACCAATCAAGTCATTCTCCCAAGCTATATCATCCATACGTTCGGGATAAACACGTCCACAAGCCTTGACATTAACCGGATCAGGAGTGCCTATTTGTAACGTATATTGGCTGCTGCCCTGTGCAGCTACAGAGGCAGGAAAAATCAGTTTGTCATCGTGTGTAATCTGATAAGGTACCTCCAATCCATCCTTGTCCAATACCACAATCTGTGCAGTATCTGCCAAGCCCAAATCTTTAGCCACCTTATTCATGGATACCTCCACCATTTCGCCTTGGCGTTCCATGTCCAATGAATTGCTGACAGTAACCGTCAATGTATCCTTGACTTGTGTACAGGCTGTCAGTCCGGCCAAAGCTACTAATCCAATCAATAATTTCTTCATAACAGACTTAAATGCAAAAACGGACAACCGAACAAGTTTTACTTTCCGATTATCCGTTTTCTGGTTATTTTCTATTTTTCATTAGGGTTGCTTACCGATGTATGCCAAGATACCACCGTCAACATACAATACGTGACCATTTACTGCATCCGAAGCCTTAGAAGCGAGGAATACTGCAGGTCCACCCAATTCTTCCGGATCCAACCAACGGCCAGCCGGAGTCTTGGCACAAATAAAGCTGTCGAACGGATGACGGCTACCATCAGCCTGACGTTCACGCAACGGAGCTGTTTGAGGAGTAGCGATATAACCCGGGCCAATACCATTACATTGGATGTTGTATTCACCATATTCAGAGCAGATGTTACGAGTCAACATCTTCAAACCACCCTTGGCAGCAGCATAAGCCGATACAGTTTCACGACCCAATTCAGACATCATAGAACAGATGTTGATGATCTTACCTTCACGACGTTCCATCATTTCAGGAATAACGGCACTTGCGCAGATGAATGGACCTACCAAGTCGATATCAATCACTTGTTGGAATTCAGAACGCTTCATTTCGTGCATAGGGATACGTTTGATGATACCTGCGTTGTTCACCAAAATATCAATCTGACCTACTTCAGCGTGAATCTTTTCTACGAGTTCCTTAACAGCAACTTCGTTAGTTACGTCGCACACATAACCGTGTACATTTTCAATACCGGCTTCCTTATAGTTAGCCAAACCCTTAGCCAATGCGTCTTCGTTGATATCATTGAAGATAATGTTCTTGATACCAGCCTGAGCAAATGCCTTGGCAATGTTGAAACCGATACCGTAAGATGCGCCGGTAATCCACGCATTCTTACCTTCCAAAGAAAAAATGTTCATGATAAATAAATGATTTAAGTAGTTAATAAGTTGTTATTTCAAATCAGTAATAGCAAAGAAATCCTGGTCGCCATAATCCAGATTTTCACCGCCCATTCCCCAAATGAATGTATAGTTATGGGTAGCGGCTGCACTATGAATGGACCATTCGGGAGAAAGAACAGCCTGATCGCCCTTCATCCATAAGTGACGGGTTTCCTGTGGTTCACCCATAAAGTGGCAAACAGCATGTTCTTCGGGTACTTCAAAATAGAAGTAAGCTTCCATACGACGGCTGTGCAAGTGTGCCGGCATGGTATTCCACACACTACCGTTCATCAATTCGGTCATACCCATCTGCAACTGGCAGGTAGGCAATACCTGATTTACCAACATCTTGTTGATGCGACGGTCGTTCGAGCCTTCCAATGAACCCATTTCGGCCACGATGGCTTCCTTCTTGGTCACCAGCTTGTCGGGATAAGTACAATGGGCATTGGTGGAATTGAAATAGAATTTGGCAGGGTTTGCCGCATCCTTGCTTTCAAAAGTCACTTCACGGTCGCCTGCACCTAAATAGAGAGCTTCCTTGTAGTTTATTTCATATACGGCATCACCGGCCTTTACCAGACCCGGTCCACCTACATTGAAAATACCTATTTCACGACGAGTCAAGAAATGCGGAGCCTTCAACGGATCAATGGCTTCCAAAAGCAAAACTTCATTTACCGGCATGGCACCTCCCACAATCATGCGGTCATACATGGAATATACCATGTTAACCTCATCAGCCGAGAACACTTTTTCTATCAGAAAATCCCGACGGATTCTTGCGGTATCATAGCTCTTGGCATCTTCGGGATGCGCGGCATATCTTATTTCATAATTAGTCTTCATAATCGTATGATGTCTTTAAGTTTATTCCGTTTTCGCAAAGTTACGAAACTAATTCTATTTCTTGGTATAATTATCGTTCAGAAATATTGTAATTTTTGTTCCAAAACATGCAATATTTGATTTATTGACACAAAATCATACATATTTTGTCCTGAAAATCACGAGCCTTTCTTAACTTCATCACATTCTGGTTGATGATGACAAAGGCCAACTGATGCCCGTTGGCTGCCTTGGCATACCCTGCCAATGAACTCACTCCTGTCACCGAACCGGTCTTTGCCCGAACGTTCCGATAAGCCGAAGTTTTCTTCATCCGGTATTTTAGCGTACCGTCTATCCCCGCTATGGGCAGCGATTCATAGAAAGGCAGAAACACTTCGCGGTGATAGTAGGCATACTTCAAATATTCCAATAGCAAGCGGGGCGACACATAGTTATACAAGGACACTCCGCTACCATCGGCTATCTTATAGTGCTCGGGATTGAATCCTAACGCTTCCTTCATAAAGGCATACACTGCTTCGGTACCGTTTTCGGCCGTTATGCCATGCTGCAATGTATCTTGCAGAGCCAAATGGTAGAACATGGATTCTGCACACAAGTTATCACTTTCCTTCAAAGCCTGCTTCAGCACTTCCCGAATGGGACGCCGAAGGGTAAACAGTGTCTGGACGCTATCTACCGGACAGACCGAATAAGTTTGCCGGCATACCTCCACACCTTTTTGTTTCAACCGCTCTACCAACGTATACAAAAAGAAATCTTGTGAAGGATATACACTTAACGTGGTGGTTGTCTTTTTACTGACATTCCCCGAAATACTTATCACATTACCGTTTTCCATCCAGTTTCGGGTAATCTTCAGTTTGCCCGCTTGGGGATTCCGACTCACCGCTTCATTTCTTATCTGATAATAATTGGAAACCGGTGTACATTCCACCACGGGTAATGAATCGGGTAGGGTAGGAACCACCGTCACTTCCACACATCCACGGTTCAGCATCAAGGGGGACAGATAAGGTTGGAAAGAATAAGGTGCGTCGTCCCACGACCATCCCGGTCCCCAATATACCGAATCCATCATAGACACATCGGCTACCAACGTATCGGCTATGTAGCGAATACCACTTTGCACCACCGCCTCCACCAAACTGTCCAGATGCTCTTCCATCAGTTCGGGATCAAATCCCCCTATCAGATACAAGTTCCCTTTCAGCGTATCGTTCTCTATCCATCCACTATGACACAAACGGGTATTCATGGTATAATCCTCGCCCAACCGGGCCAACGCCGTAACCGAAGTTATCACCTTCTCGGTCGAAGCGGGGCGATACAGTTTCTCGTCCTGATACCGATACAATGACTCACCGGTAGTCAGGTCGAACACCGTTACGCCTACTTCCGAGGTTTTCAACACCTCTTCATTCAGTAGTGCATCCAACCGTTCGGCCATGGTTTGAGCTTTGAGCGAGCCAAAACAAAAACACATGCAAACGGCAAACAAATACCTCATTACATCATTCACGTCCACCTATTTTTTAGGCACGGTTAAACCATTATAACTCCCGGAAGATTTCTCCTACGGTAGGATGTGGGAATACATATCGTTTCCAGTCTTCTACCTTCTTGCGGTCTTCAATAGCGATACCGGCCAACACAATCAGTTCGGAAGCCGGGTTACCCAACATACTGGCACCCAACACTTCACCGTCTTCGGCCACCAATACCTTACATACCCCATTCATACCCTCGTTTTCGGCAACAAAACGGCCGGAAAAAGCCATCGGCAATTTAACGGCCTGATACGGGATACCTTCCTTTTGCAAAGCTTCTTCGCTGGCACCTACCGATGCGATTTCCGGATTGGTATAGACAATGCCCGGTATAGCCCGATAACTCATGGTGTCTTCCTTGCCGATAATATGATGTACAGCCACTTCGGCTTCGCGTACAGCCGTATGAGCCAATAATGATACACCGTTCAAGTCACCGCACACATATACCCCCGGTACGGACGACTGCAAATGTTCATCTACCTTAATACACTTCCGTTCGGTAAGTTCCAAGCCCAAGTTTTCCAATCCGAAGCCCTTCATTACCGGTCGGCGGCCTACACTCAACAACAGTTTTTCGGCTTCCACCGTAGCGGCTCCTTCCGCATTTTCGTACGCCACCACCGTACCGTTTTCTCCTTTCGACAAACCGGTTACCTTAGTACTCAACAAGAACTTGATGCCCTTCTTGGCATATTCTGCGCGAAGCAAGGCCGAAAGTTCCTTGTCTACGCCGCCCAATATCTCATCCATCATTTCGATAACCGTCACCTTTACGCCCAAGCTACAGAAGAACGAAGCAAACTCCATACCGATTACTCCACCGCCCACAATGACAAGCGATGCCGGCAGTTCCTTATTGTCCAACGCGTTACGATGTGTCCAGTAGTCCACTTCTTCCACTCCCGGAATCGGTGGAATGAATGTTTCACTACCGGTACAGAGCAACAGATTATCACATTCATAGATTTCTTCTCCACATTTCACTGTATTCTTATCTACTACGGTAGCTTCTCCGGTTACGATGGTCACTTGGTGCGCCGTCAGTTTCGCCTTGATACCCAACACCAATTTACGAACCACCTTTTGCTTGCGTGCAATAATCTTGGCCAAGTCGAACGATGCTTCAGGCACAGTTACCGCATATTTGGATGCATGTTTGGCATAATCATATACTTTCGCTGAATAGAGCAATGTCTTGGTAGGGATGCAACCCTCGTTCAGACACACACCTCCCAAACTGTTCTTTTCAAACAACACTACACTCAGTCCTGCCTTACCAGCCGCTTCTGCTGCCGTATACCCTGCCGGTCCACCCCCGACAATTGCCAATTGATATTTCATACGTATTCTTTGTTAAAGGTTTATCATTTTGGGTGCAAGATAGGAAAAATCTCCCAAATAATGAACAACAAATAATAGAATTGCTTACATTTGCAACCATAAATACATCTCATTATGGTAAGAAAATTCGATTTCCTTGTCATCGGCTCCGGTATAGCCGGTATGAGTTTCGCCTTGAAGGTAGCTCACAAGGGTAAGGTAGCCTTGATTTGCAAGGCGGGATTAGAAGAAGCCAACACTTACTTTGCACAGGGAGGAATTGCCTCGGTAACCAACCTGAAAGTAGATAATTTTGAAAAGCATATCGAAGATACGATGATTGCCGGCGACTGGATAAGCGACCGCGCAGCCGTAGAAAAAGTAGTGCGCGAAGCACCTGCACAGATAGAGGAACTCATCAAGTGGGGAGTGGACTTCGACAAGAACGAAGACGGAGAATTCGACCTACATAAAGAGGGCGGCCATTCCGAATTCCGTATCCTTCATCACAAAGACAATACAGGGGCTGAAATCCAGACCAGCTTGATAGAAACAGTGAAGGCACATCCCAATATCACTGTCTTCACCAACCACTATGCGGTGGAAATCATTACCCAGCACCATCTGGGTATTATCGTAACCCGCTATACACAAGGTATAAAGTGTTATGGCGCATATATCCTTGACGAGAAGACCGGCGAGGTGGATACTTTCCTATCGAAAGTAACGGTTATGGCCACCGGCGGATGCGAGGCCGTGTACCGACAGACCACCAACCCTCTTGTAGCTACCGGTGATGGTATCGCTATGGTATATCGCGCCAAGGGAGTAGTGAAAGATATGGAATTCATCCAGTTCCACCCAACCGCACTCTATCATCCGGGCGACCGTCCCAGCTACCTTATTACAGAGGCCATGCGTGGTTACGGGGGTATCCTGAAGACTAAGGACGGCAAGGAATTCATGCAGAAGTACGACCCACGTTTGTCACTCGCTCCACGCGACATCGTGGCACGGGCCATCGACAATGAAATGAAGCTCCGGGGCGAAGACCATGTGTACTTGGACGTCACCCACAAGGATCCCGAAGAAACCAAGAAGCACTTCCCCAATATCTACCAGAAATGCTTGAGCATAGGTATTGATATTACCAAGGACTACATTCCGGTAGCACCGGCAGCACACTACTTGTGTGGAGGTATCAAGGTAGACCTCAACGGGCAGAGCAGCATCGGCCGCTTATATGCCATCGGCGAATGTTCGTGTACCGGATTGCATGGTGGCAACCGATTGGCATCGAACTCTTTGATTGAAGCCGTGGTATATGCCGATGCAGCCGCCAAGCATGCACTGAGTGTACTCGAACGTTACGATTACAACGAAGACATCCCCGAATGGAATGCCGAAGGTACGATGAACCCCGAAGAACTGGTACTCATCACTCAAAGCATGAAGGAAGTGAACCAGATTATGGAAGCCTATGTAGGTATCGTACGAAGTAATATCCGCCTCATCCGTGCCTGGAACCGACTGGACATTCTATACGAAGAAACCGAACGCCTCTTCAAACGCTGCAAAGCATCGCGCGAACTTTGCGAACTGCGTAACATGATCAACATCGGTTACCTGATTACCCGTCAGGCTATGGAACGCAAGGAAAGTCGCGGCTTGCATTACACCATCGATTATCCACACGCTGATAAAAAATAGAAAATAAAGAAGAAGGTAAAGTCATAAATGTACTTTAGGCACGGATTTTTTCGCTTTGCTCAACAACACGTCACGGATTGCACGGATAAATTTAATGTAAACATACACTAAAAACCGTGTTAATCCGTGACGTGTTGTTGAGGACTTCGTCCGAAAAAATCCGTGCCTAAAAATAGTGGATGTGCATTTGACACATCCACCTTTTTTTATTTATTTATCGTCCTCCTGCAGGAAGATTCTTCTCCCAATAGTCTACCATGCTCTTTCGCAAATGGTAAGTGGTACCTTGACGCTCGTTGATGCTATGCGAACGCATAGGATACGAAATCTGCGAGAATACCTTTCCGTGACGAATCAGTTCGTTCACCATCATTTCACAACTTTGATAGTGCACGTTGTCATCGCCTGTACCGTGGATAAGCAACAAGTTACCCTTCAGGCCGGCGGCATAGTGAATAGGTGAACCCTTGCGATAACCTTCGGGATTGTTCTGCGGAGTATTCATATATCGTTCCTGATAGATGGTATCGTACAAACGCTGGTCGGCCACAAAAGCTACAGCAATACCGGTATGGAACACATCAGGATAACGGAACATACAGTTCAAAGTCTGGCTACCTCCACCACTCCAACCGGTTACACCGATACGGCTCAAGTCGATAAATGAATATTGCTTACCCAAATCTTGGATGGCTTGAGCTTGGTCCTGACAAGCAAAGGTACCCACTTCGCCGTAGATACATTTACGCCATTCACGACCGCGCGGTGTATTGGCACCCCGGTTGTCTATACTCATTACGATATAGCCTTGATTAGCCAAGTGCTGGTGCCACAAGCTACCGCCACCCCATACATCCTGTACGGTAGAACTGGCTGGTTCACCATAGATATCAAGTACCACCGGATATTTCTTGTTCGGGTCAAAGTTAACAGGCTTGATCATCCAACCATCGAGCATCAGTTCACCGGAACGGGCCTTGACGAATTCCTTCGGTTGCAAGCCCAATGCCTGGTATTGTTGCTTGGCTTCAGCATTGTCTGTAATCATACGCACACTCTTGTGAGCAGGGAACTGAACCATATCAATTACTGGAGGAGTTTCGGTATTACTGAAAGTATGTACCGCCCATTTACCGGTAGGAGACATGCTGTAGCTATGCTGACCGGCCTGGTCCATCGGACTCAAACGCTTCACTTCACCCTTACCAAACAACTTGGCCTGATACAGATAACGTTGGGTAAAGTTATCGGGCGATGCGATGAAGTAAACCAATCCCTTCTGAGCATCCATACCTACTTCGTGTATAAAATCAAAATCACCCTTGGTAATAGGAATGATTTCCTTTCCGTCGCGACTTACACGATACAGATGACGGTAACCGCTACGTTCGCTTTCCCAAGTAAAGTACTTGTTTCCTTTCAACCAGTGGATATTGTCATTGGTTTCCACCCAAGCAGCATCGGTTTCAGTAAAGATATTCACCGGCTGTGTTTCACCAATCTTCACGGTCCACACCTTATTGGTATTCTGTGGACGGTTCATCTGTTGGATAAAGAGTTCGTTGCATCCGGGAATGAATTCCATACGGGGAAGGTAATGTTCACGGGCATCACCGGGGATATTCACCCAAGTGGTAGCGCCACCGTCTACCGATACATAACCCACCTTTACTGCCGAATTGGTTGTACCGGCCTTAGGATAAGGGAAACGTTGGATAGTAGGATACAAGGCATCTACATTATTAATGATATCAAACCAACCGGTTCCTTCTGTATCGCTCTGCCAATAAGCAATGTACTTGCTGTCGGGACTCCAACGGAAACCGTCACGACAACTGAATTCTTCTTCATACACCCAGTCGAAAGTACCGTTTACTATAAGGTCACTTCCATCGGTAGTCAATGCAGTCACCTTACCGTCTGCCAAGTTTTCGGCATAGATATTGTTCTTGGAAACATAGGCCACCTTAGTACCGTCGGGCGAGAACTTGGCAAACATCAAGGTTGCTTCAGGACAATGCTTACCCACCTGTTGCAACTTGCCGCTTTGGATATCAAGTACCCAATAATCGCCACGGGTATCGTAACGCCATACCTGACGGGTATTGGTATAAATCAACACTTTCTGATTGTCGTCACTGAATGTGAAGCTACGTACCGGTATGGGCTTTCCAGTTTCGGGATTCACCAACTTACTGCCCGGTATCAACACTTCCTTGGAATTGTCCTTGGCGCTATAGGCCATCACGTCAATGCCTCCTTCGGCATTACGTTCCATCTTGGAATAGTGCTCACCGTCTTTCATCCAGTTCACATAACCGCCCCCTTGGGTTTTAATCAAACCGCCATATACCGCTTCTTCAAGTGTCGGTATGTGTTGGGCATACATTGCTGTGACTACCAACAGGCACAGCGTCATTAAGAGATTTTTCTTCATTGTATAATTTATTAATTATTATTTAGGCTTAAGAAAATACTTCGAAACAAAAATAACACATTTCTATCAAACTTCCTTAAAGTATTCAAAGAAAAGCCGTATCTTTACAGCAAAACAGTAATAACCTTAAATAATTCATATCATGTTTGCAAAAGAAACGTATGAAAAAAGACGCGCCGCGCTGAAGAAAAGCGTAGGTAGCGGACTCTTGTTGTTCTTCGGTAACGAAGAATGTGGAATGAACTACGAAGACAATACCTATCACTTCCGTCAGGATTCCACTTTCCTGTATTTCTTCGGATTGAACTATGCCGGATTAGGTGCTATCATCGATATCGACGAAGACAAGGAAATCATCTTTGGTAATGAGCTTACCATCGACGACATTGTTTGGATGGGTACCCAACCTACTTTGCGCGAAAAGGCCCAATTGGTAGGCATTCACGAAACACGCCCCACTTGCGAGCTGAAGAAATACATCGAACAGGCCGTAGCCAAGAAACAGACCGTACATTATCTGCCGACTTACCGTGCCGAACACCGCATCAAATTGTTCGACTTGTTGGGCATCCGTCCGGGAACCGACCAACCTTCCGTACCTTTTATCCGGGGTGTAGTGAATTTGCGTAATTACAAGACAGCCGAAGAAATTGTAGAACTGCAACGGGCTTGCGAAGTGACTGCCGATATGCACCTCTGCGCCATGAAGGTAGCTCAAGTAGGCATGAAGGAATATGAAGTGGCAGCTGCTTTGGAAGCAGTAGCACAAGCTGCCGGATGTTTCGTTTCATTCCCCACTATCGCTACAGTAAACGGCCAGACCCTCCATAACCACTACCACGGTAACACCATCAAGGAAGGCGATATGGTATTGATTGATGCCGGAGCCGAAACTGCCATGGGCTATTGCGGTGACATGTCGTCTACCGTTTGTGCCGGAAAGAAGTTCTCTACCCGTCAACGTGAAATCCTCGATTTGCAGGTAGCTTCACACATGGCAGCCGTAAACGCTTTGAAGCCGGGTGTACCGTTCAAGGATGTATACGAACTCTCTTGCCGTGTTATCTGTGAAGGTTTGAAAGATATGGGATTGATGAAGGGCGATCCGGCTGAAGCCGTAGCTGCCGGTGCTCATGCCATGTTCTTCCCTTGCGGATTGGGCCACATGATGGGACTCGATGTACACGATATGGAAAACTTAGGCGAAGTATGGGTAGGCTATAACGGAGAACCGAAGAGCACCCAGTTCGGACGCAAGTCTTTACGCTTGGCTCGTCCGTTGGAACCGGGCTTTGTTCTCACCATCGAACCGGGTATCTACTTCATCCCTGAGTTGATTGACTACTGGAAATCCGAAAACCGCTTCACCGACTTCATCTGTTACGACAAGCTCGACGCTTGGCGCGACTTTACCGGATTACGTAACGAAGAAGATTATCTCATCACCGAAACCGGTGCACAGCTTCTTGGTAAGCGCATCCCGTTGAATGCCGACGAAGTGGAAGCTATCCGATAAACCATAACCATTAAACATTATGTCATTTATAACCGATTTAATTAAAGAAAAGGCTGGCGATATCTTAGGCAATGTATCACTGCCCGACAATTTGAAGGAACAGGTAGTAGGCGGTGTATCCGACTCTATCTTTGGAAGTATCAAGGAAACCGCTTTGAAAGAAGGCGGTATCGACCAACTGATTGAACTGTTTACAGGCCGTTCATCGGCTGCAGCCAGTCCCGTAACCGATTTGGCCGGTAAATTATTCAGCTCAGATATAGCCAAGAAATTAGGCTTGTCACCCGCCATTGTCAGTGCCATCGTTCCTATGATTCCCAAAGTAATCGAAACATTCACTTCCAGCAAGAAGATTGATGTAAACGATTTGATAGCCGAAGTAACCCAATCGGGCGTAACCGACAAATTGAAAGATGTAGCCGGTGGCATATTAGGTGGTTTCTTTAAATAAAAGATTCCCATCACATAGTAGTGTCATATTATAATTTAGGCACGGATTACACGGATTGCACGGATAGAGTAGATGTAAACATACACTAAAAACCGTGTTAATCCGTGCAATCCGTGCCTAAAATTATTATGACACACCTACTTTTTTAATCAAAGTTTAATTTCCATATCAGATTATTTGCACATAAAAGAACTTTCCATATCTTTGCAATCGGCACATGCCACAAATTAAATACAATAAAGCTATGGGACGATTTATAAATCCATTTACGGATATGGGCTTCAAGCGCATATTCGGGCAAGAAGCAACGAAAGATTTGCTGATTGATTTTTTGAATGACTTACTGGTCGGTGAGAAACAGATTAAGGACATCCGATTCTTGGATAAGGAACTTATTCCGGAATTTGAAGGCGATAGAGGAGTTATATACGACATCTATTGTACGACCGAAAATGGTGAACATCTGATAGTAGAGATGCAGAACAAGCCTCAGGCGCGTTTTCGTGAGAGAGCTTTGTACTATCTGTCAAACACCGTTGTACGTCAAGGAGCCAAGGGCACTGAATGGAAGTTCAATTTAAAGGCTGTATATGGTATCTTCTTCATGAACTTCAATTTAAAGGATGCCTCTCCTAAGTTAAAGCGCAACATCATGTTGCAAGACACCGAAACGCACGAAACCTTTTCAGACAAGTTGCGTTTCATCTTTATTGAGCTTCCGTGCTTCAAGAAGCAGGAAGAAGAGTGCGAGACAGATTTTGAACGTTGGATTTATGTATTGAAGAATATGGAAATACTGGAGAGAATGCCTTTCAAGGCCCGCAAGGCCGCTTTTGAAAAATTGGAGAAGATAACGGATATCGCTGCCCTCTCCAAAGAGGATCGTATGAAGTATGACGAGAGCATCAAAGTCTATCGGGATTATTTGGTAACCATCGAAGGAGCCGTAGAAGAAGGGTTGGCTAAAGGTTTTGAGAAAGGAATGGCACAAGGAATCGCGCAAGGAATCGAGAAAGGAATTGAAAAAGGACGAACTGAAGGATTCATAGAAGCAGCCCGTAACATGAAGTCACTGGGAATTTCAACGGAACTAATCATAAAAGCAACCGGACTTACCGCAGAAGAAATAGAAAATATAGATTAATATACCTCTTCATATTAAAGAATTTAAAAGTGTGCGTGTCATATTATAATTTAGGCACGGATTACACGGATTGCACGGATAGAGTAGATGTAAACATACACTAAAAACCGTGTTTATCCGTGTAATCCGTGCCTAAAAAATAGTGGATGCGCATTTCGACACATAGATTAACTACTTACCTCTTCATATTAATAAAGAACTTAAAAAATCCGTACCTAAAAAAATAGTGGATGCGCATTTTGACGCACCCACTATTTTTAATTAAAGTATGAGGAAGAAAATTAGAACTGCATATTGAGGGTGATGGTAGCCTTGTATTGCTTACCGTCCTTGGTGTAAATCAAGGTTGGCTTCACGGAATAAGTCGTACCTTCCTTACAATGTGTAGGATATTGTCCGTAAGTAATGGTCAAGCCACTAAATTCCACATAAATGTAACCATTATCACCCCAAGCGGAGTTGTTACCATTGGCATCACACCAGAAACCACCATTGGCAGTATTCGAATAGCTATAAGATCCATCGGTTTGAGCCAATCCCCAAACAATCTTTCCTTCTGTAGGCTGTGCGCCAACAGCTTGAATCAACGCTTCTATTTCAGAAGGATTCATTACGAATGCCTGAGCCAATTCCTTGCTTGTACCCAAGTTTACAGTACCACAAATATAATCTGTTGTAGAAACTTTGCAATCTAAATCTTTAGTTAATGTGATGTCTGTAGGCTCTTTGGTTTCATCAATGTTGAAGTTACCCAACAAGTCTGTACCTGTAAACTTCACACGATAAGGCCATTGGTCATCATCCTTACAATCATCGTCCCATTCCTGCTGACGATATTCTGTAGGAGCACCCAATACTACCAAGAATAAACGTTCGGTATTGGCCGGTACTTCGAATGAAGCGTTGCTTGTACCTACCGAAGCACTGTTCATTTCACCATATACACGTGTACCGTCTTTCTTCATGGCAACAAAACCATACTTCCAACCTTCCTTACCGGCACCTATCTTGTTATAAGTACCTTGGCTTACCGACTTGCTTACCAAATCACCGTCCAAATAAGTACCTGTATCACCCGCAGGAAGTGCTGAGCCTACTGCCAAGCCTTCGAAAGTTACCGAAACCTTATTGTCACCTTCAGGTAAATTCAACGGAATTACATTGAAACCGGTAGTGGCCGGACAACTCATATACGATACTTGATAAGCACCGTCTTCTACCTTAAAGAGTGTGGTATTGAGCAAACCTTGTGCACCACCTGCATATTCACGCACTCCATCAATATCAAAAGTAGCCATACGTGCAGCATAGTCATACAATTCGGCTTTAGTCTTTTCCCAATCACCTCCATTATAAACCTTGGTATAAGTTTTGATGGCATCTTCGGGGAATACCGATTGTCTCCAGATTTCACCATAAGCTTCCACACCATGCTTTTCTACCCAGTAACTCTGCAACCAGTAGCTGGCATAGCGCATCCATTCATGGTGGAAGTGACGTTGATATTGGTTCTTGAACACATCAATATCATAGCCGAACTGCTGTTCCGGATAATCCTGGAACGACTGCCATTGAGCGCATTGTTCCCAATAAGCGCAACCGCCTTCACCGTTGGGGCCGAAGCCGTAGCGGAAACCACTCTTCAAGTCATCTTTTCCTCCTTGATACAACTTGTCACAATATACTTGGTATTGGAAGGAGTGACCGATTTCGTGGGCAATCACTGATCCTACCGGCTGACAAGTACTCGGGTTCACCCAAAGTGCACCGATGGTATTGTCGTAACCACTACCTGTAGCAAGCCATTCACTGCTGTAGAACAAGAAAATCTCCATCTTGTATTTATCCAAATAAGATTTTCCTTTACCCAATTCGGCCATTTTCAATGTTTCGATGTTGGTTTTAAAGAACTGTTCAGCCTTCACCAACAAATCATCGATGTCAACCTGCATGTTTACTCCATTCAATGGTTCAGCCTTGCTGGGGTCATCACCGAATCCGGCTTCCCAGAACACCACAAAGTGTTCGCTTTGCTTGCTGCGATACCAAGAGAATCTAGAATCGTTACGGAAGAAGTTCAAGTTAGCATATTCACTTGGTTTCCAGAACTTGTCGAGGTCTTTAACTTCCGACGGTTCCATTTCTTCTACTGTTGTGCCCGCTTGTGTTACGGTAATTTCTTTCTTTACCTTTTGACAAGTTACAACAATAACAGCTGTACGAGCTTCTTTCGACTTGTTCTCGTTGACTTCAAAACCCAATTTTTCGCTGCCTCCCACACCTTCGGCCTTTACCAAAGTCAGCCAATTGTTTGATTCCTGCAACGTAGCCTTCCAAGCCGCACGTGCATTAATGGATACCGACTGATAATGATAATCCGCATCAAAGGACCAGGCAAGATCTGTATCGGCAATATTTATCAGACTGACCTCATCTATTTCTCCTCCATCATCGTCACCACTACAAGCAGCAAAACCCAATGGAAGGAGCATAGCAAGCATCCAAATCCAAATGTTCTTCAATTTTTTCATGTCTATTAGCTTTAAAAAAAAACCGCCGCCATAAGGACTGGCTGGCGGTCTTTTCTATATTTACAAACGTCAATAATTACTTGATTGTAATAGTGAAGTTAAACATCACCATCTTGTTGTTTGCTGACCACAAACCTAACTTACAAGCATAAGTTTCACCGGCAGTAAGTTTACCTGGCATCTGACCTACATTGATATTCTTTTCACCGTCAAATTCAGCAAAGAATACGGTTTCACCATAGCTACCGATTGTACCGTCTGCATTAAACCAGAAACCATTGTTTGCAGTATAAGCATAAGTATAACCACTTGGATCGTTGGCATCAATACCAAATACAGTTGCATCAGCAAGGCTTTCAATACCCAATGCTTCACATACTTCTGCTACATTGATTTCATAAGCATCACCTGCATAATCTTCTGCAGAAGCTGCAAATGAAACAGCGACATCATAAGTCTTCACAGTTTCACCTTGAATTACAATAGGTTCAATGATGTTCAAAGTTACATCCAAATAAAGTACCTTTTCACCAGCCTTGAAACCGATGTGCATAGTCTTAGAATCACCAGATTGTAATGTACCCATTGTACCTACATAAATAGTATAGTCATCTTCCGGCCATTCTTCACTACCCCAATAATATTCAAAGAAATAAGCTGCATCAGGCCATGTACCAATAGTTCCATCCAAATTATACCACCAACCAGAGTTTGAAGTATAATTGCCTTCTGTCAAAGTACCGTCAGCATTTACATTTACCAAAGTAGCTTCCTTCATAGAAGTAATACCCAATGCTGTCATTACTGCATTATGATCAAATGTCAAAGTACCGGCAGTTTCTGACGGACGCATTTCAGTTTGAATAGCAATCTTATTAACTGTAATATTAAGGTTGAACATTACAATCTTACCGTTTGCCATGAAACCAATCTGACCCGGATAATTGTCAAAGAATTGAGCTACACCAGGCATAGTACCTACATAAAGAGTATAACCGTCTTCCGGATAGTCTTCACTTGCACCGTAATATTCAATAAAGAACGGAGCTTCACCATACTGACCTACAGTACCATCTGCATTATACCAATAACCTGCACCAGCTGTATACATATCAGTATAAGTACCATCAGCCTTCTTGGCAATTACTTTCGCATCCTTCATAGAAGTGATACCCAATGCAGCCATTACTTCTTCCTGATTGAATGTAACAGGAACTGAGAGGAATGCAGAAGCATCAGTCTTCGCATTTACAGCAATTTCCTTAGTATCAACAATTGTACCTTCAATAGCAGCAGGATTATTGATATGGAAATTAATCTTCAACGCAACTCTTGTATCTTGGAACTTAACAGCTTCGAGTACAGTTACTGTTGCTGGTTCTGTAAAGTAACCCGGCATTTGACCTACAGCGAAATAACCTGCAATCGGTTCATCGTTTTCATCCCATTCACATTGGAATTCGGTGTAAACAGCTGAATTATCACCCCAGTTAGTCACTTCACCGCTTGCCTTCCACCAGTGACCCCAACTTGAGCCAGATGTTGCAGCACCCATGTTATCTTGACGAGTTGTCCATTCAATACCATAGAATGTTACCTTAGCAGCATCAGCATTGGTATAACCCCAATATTCAGCAGCCTTATGAATCAATCCCATTTCAGAACAGCCCAAATCCTTGGCAATACCTGCTAGGTCTATTTCCAACTTTTGGCCTTCATAACCGGTACTACCTACCAACAATTCTACATCATATTCGTAAACGAATTCAGCAGGAATTACATTTTTCAATGAATCTTTAACACGTTGTTGGCGTTCCAATTCAGCTATTTCATCGTCTGTCAATACGTGAATAGAGCTGAAATCCTCATTGTCGCCACAACTGGTCAAGCCACCCAAAACGGTGACAGCCATAAATAAATATAGAAATATTTTTTTCATAATTGTTTCTCTTGATTAAAAGTTATCACTTGCATTAATAACCCGGATTCTGAACTAATTCTGAGTTAGTTTGCATAGCCGATGCTGGAATACAGTACCAATCGTAAGTTGTTGAAGAAGTAGCTTCTTTACAGAACCAGCTCTTACCATTCCATACACTACGACCGTCTGCCAGTTGGAAACGACGGAGGTCTTGACGACGGTGAAGTTCACAACAGAATTCCCAACCAAGATCATCCAACAAACCACCTAAGATGATATCATCACCACCTTCATATTTCTTGTTCCAGTTACCCCAATCGCTATAACCTTCACTTGTACATTCTTCGATACCATATGCATAAACACTACCACCTTCCAAATCAGCTACTGTACGCTTAGCCTTTGAAGTAGTTGTAAAAGAACGTTCACGAATTTGTGTAATCAATTCTGCAGCAGTTTCCTTATCACGTCCCAAACGCAACAAACATTCTGCCTTGATGAACAAAGCATCGGCATAACGGAATACAGGGAAGTCATTGGCAGTAGTACCATCGTCAGTACCACCTACAATTTCATACTTGTGCAAACGGGCACCTTCTTGTTGATAACAACCTGGGTTGTCAATAGAGTGACAAGCAATGCTGAAGTTCAAATAACCATCACCATCAAAGTCATCGGCAGCGAATGGAATCGGGTCACCAGCATTTGGAGTCCAAGTACCGTCAGAATTCTTCACACCATAATGTTGCAAACCAAATGCCCAAGTATCAGTCTTACGCAAGTCTGCGTCATCATAAGAGTTCACCCATTGTGGAATACCGCAAGAACCGTTATAACCGGCTGCAGTAGATCCGTAGGCTTCCATACCTGTTTGTGGGAAACAGTAGCTCTGCAAACCAAATTGAACAGTGTGAGTACGGTCACCAGGGATAGCAAAGATAATTTCCGGACAGCTTTCAATGTCTTCACGGAAATTGTCCAAATACTTAGGAGCCAATGAATACAAACCTCCGTCAATAATTTCTTGTACTTCCTTCAAAGCAGCTTCAAAACCATCGTTACCGGTAGTACCCAAATAAGCGTTCTTATTCAAATACAACTTTGCCAATGCCATATTAGCAGCAGCCTTGTTAGCCCAACCAAATGCATTGCTTTCACCGATATTTGCTTTTACATATTGGAATTCTTCAATCAAGAAATCGTATACTGCCTGCAAACCTACTTGCTTAGGCAAATAACCAGGTTCCACATTTTGAGTTGTCTGCAAAGGTACATTACCGAACATATCAAACAAATGATAGTAGAACATACCACGGAAGAAACGAGCCTGAGCCTGAGTAGCTGTATCTTCTTCTGTACAGTTGTCGAGCACCAAGTTAGCGTATGAAATACCACGGTAAGCGATATCCCAAGGATTCTGAATCTGGCCTACTTCTGTACCCCAGTTGTGCTTGTGGAGGTTGATGTAAGCATCACCCCAACCCACACCCGGACGAGCAGGTACCATGTATTGGTCGGTAGATTCTTCCAACAAGTGGAACATACCAAACCAGTCTTCTACCAAATAACGGTATTGTGCAACCGAAGCACCCAAAACCAGTGCCAAGTCGGTTTCATTGTTCAAGTCAACGTTTGTATCGTTGAGCTGATCGTAAAGAGTCTCATCCAAGTTGGTACAAGCGCCGAACGCCAAAGTGCAACAAGACACAAGACCCATGATTGTATTTCTAACTATTTTTTTCATAAGGCATTCAATGGATTAGAAGTTAAACGACATACCTACTGTATAACTACGAGTAGTTGGGTACTTATCACGGTCGTCAATACCCGGAGCCATGAAGTAATTGCTTACTTCAGGGTCGATACCGGAATAACCGGTGAGACAGAACAAGTTAGTAGCTGAAGCATAGATACGAATGTTCTTGATATACTTGTCAACAGCACCCAATTTAGGGAATGTATAACCCAAAGTTACGTTAGCCAACTTCAAGTAGTCACCATCTTCCAAGTGGTCGCTCCAGAAACCTTGTTGCAAAGAGTTAGACAAACGAACCATTTTCTGTTCACCTGTAGCAGGGTCGATGTATGGACTACCATCAAGATTGATAGCCGGACGGAAATCTGCTGCAGTCTTCAAACGGTTGTATGCGATAGAGTTGTTTTCGTAAAATGCACGTTGAGCATTCAAGATTTGGTAACCAAACTGACCGGTAAACTGCATGTTCAAATCAAAACCTTTGTAACGGAATGTATTGTTCCAACCGAAAATCAAATCAGGAGCACCATTACCCAAACGTTGACGGTTTGATTCATTATTCAAGTTAGCGTTGAATTGAGTAACTTCCCATTCACCTGTTGCAGCGTTCTTGGCTTCTACCAAAGCAAAACCATCCTTATCAACACCTACATATTTCAAGCCCCAGAAATCACCAAGTGATTTACCAACTTCCATACAGTGAGTTGCAACAGAAATCGGGTCAGAAATACCACCTACTTCTTCAAAGTCGTCAGTCTGATACAAATCATTTGACAAGCTTACCAACTTATTGGTGTTGTGAGACAAAGTAACGGTAGTTTCCCAAGTAAAGTCCTTAGTCTGAACCGGAATAGCATTAATCATCACTTCGATACCAGTATTACGCATTTCACCTACGTTAGCCAATGTATAACCATACAAGTTCGGAGGAGTCGGCACTGGATAGTGATAAAGCAAGTCCTTAGTAGTCTTCACATAGAAGTCAACTGTACCGCTCAAACGATGGTTCAAAACAGCCCAATCCAAACCGAAGTTCAACTCGTTGGTTGTTTCCCACTTCAAGTCCCTGTTCACGTTCTGAACTACTTCGAGTGTCTTGATCCAGTCACCTTCCAAATTCAATACATCACCATAACCAGCAAAATTATACAAGTATTGAGCCATGTAAGAAGAAGTTGGAGTAATACCAGTAACACCATAACCTACGCGCAAACGCAAATTATCCAACCAATTCTTTGTTTCTTCCATAAAACCTTCGTTAGAAATGGTCCATCCCAAAGACAATGATGGGAAAGTAGCCCACTTGTTATTGGCACCAAACTTGGTAGAACCTTCGTGACGAACACTGATCAACGCATTATACTTATCTTTGTAACCGTAGCTTACACGACCGAAGAAACCAACCAACTTATGGCTGTTGCGGTAAGAACTTACACTGGCATGACGGTCTTCTTCAGTAATCAAGGTACCGTTACCCAAATTGTTCCACAAGAATGCTTCTGTAGAGAAGTTACCATTACCTGCACCAAAACCATCGCTTTCTTCTTCCAAGTAACTGTAACCTACCAAAGCATCGAAACGGTGGTCTTCGTTAAATACAGTATGGTAACGAGAAGTCAATTCCAAATTCTTGCTGATGAAGTTACCTTCACCCTTTGAAGCATAACCGTTGTAGTTGTCTTCACGAGCCAAGCTGTAATAGCGAGGGCTAGTCCAACTTTCAGAAGAAGAAGTCGATTCACCCAACGAAACCATCAACTTAGTTTCCCAACCTTCAATCGGAGTAATTGTAATATTACCATTCAACTGAGAGAACTTGTTACGAACATTACCGTAATATTCGTTCTGAATTTCTATCGGATTGTAATACTGCAATTTATCAAAATTTTCATAGTAGCTACCATCTTCATTGTAAATCGGTTCTGAAGGGTTACGAATTACAGCTTGACGATAAGCGTATGCATTGTTGTTGATGGCATATTTCTGACGAGTAACCAACATGTTGAAGTTCAATTTAATAATATCATCCCACATAAATTGGGTATAATCCAACTGAGCCTTCAAGTTCTCGTTATCGCTATTACGCATCACACCTTGCTCATTATTATATGCGATGTTAGCTGAATAAGTTGAATTCTTGGTACCACCGTTTACCTGCAAAGAATGATTGTGCTTGAAACCGGCCTTACGTGATACAGCTTTCAACCAATCTGTATCATAACCTTCATAAGTCTGTTGAGTCAAACCATAAATAACATCGTGAGTATCCATGAAATCAGCTTTCTTACTCCATTGAGAGAATGAGAAGTAATTAGAATATGAAGCTGTAACTTCCGCCTCACGCTTACCTTGCTTGGTAGTAATCAAGATAACACCGTTAGCACCACGAGTACCGTAGATAGCAGCTGCAGAAGCATCCTTCAATACGTCGATAGAAGCGATGTTTTCAGGAGCAACGGTATTCAAGCTACCTTCAATACCATCAACCAACACCAATGGAGAAACATTACCAACCAAAGTTGTCACACCACGAAGCATGATGGTTGAAGTAGCTGTCGGGTCACCCGATGTATTAGTTACCGAAAGACCGGCAATCTTACCCTTTACCAATTCAGCGGCGTCACCAATTTTACCGGCAGTAAAATCTTCAGCCTTAACAGAAGCAACGGCACTGGTCACATCCCCCTTCTTTTGTGTACCATAACCGATAACTACCACTTCGTCCATCAATTCAGTATCGTCAACCAAAGTGATATTCAACTCCTTTTGGCCGCCTACTACAATTTCCTGAGTCTTGTAACCAATGAAAGAAACAACTACTACAGAGTTCTTGTTGGCTACTTGCAAAGAGAAATTACCATCAAAGTCGGTAATCACACCGTTTGTGGTTCCTTTCTCCAATACGTTAGCACCGATGATAGGTTCACCGGTCTTGTCCTTTACTACACCCTTGATTGTAACGCTTTGCTGTACAATCTGGGTACCCATGTTTTCTGTAGATTCCTCAGCTGCGTATAGCGGACTAAATCCAGCGCTTGCAGCAAGGAAAAGACAGGCTGTGGCCTTTAATAAGGCCGAATTACTGCTTTTTTTCATACTACATTTGTTTAAAATTAAAGGTTAAGTACTTTATACTTTCCATTGTTTATTAATTTTCCAAAATTTACTTTCTTTACTCTGTCATTCTGACGACTATTTTTTTCATGTCATTCTGACGACCAAAGGGAGGAAGAATCTGTTTACATCCCACTTTGTGTTTCCAGATCCTTCGCTTTGCTCAGGATGACAAGGGGCGGAAGTGTCTTCAGATCCTTCGCTTTGCTCAGGATGACAAGAGGGGAAGATGATATTTATCTAACCTTCCATTCTATAATACCACCGGAAACTCCTTCCTGCAACTGGGCGGCAATCTTCAGGCCGGTAGTCTTTACGGGCTTGAAGTCGAGGCTGTTGTAACAGTCCTTCTTCACGGTGTATTCATTCAAGGCTTCCACTTCCTTCCAAGTGCCGTTCACCTTATAATAAAGCTTCCAGCTGGCCGGTATGCGGAAATCGCCGTCGTAGTGGTCGAAGTCGAGCCAATACACTTCTACATTCTGTACGGTGTATTCCTGGTCGAATTCATAAGCCAATGTTTCGAGCGAACCTTTCTTCAGCCACCAGTAGTGGTACGGCGTGCTGATGTCGTTGGAGCGCTTGGGTTCCATCTGGTCGTTGGCACCCCAGGCTTCCACCAAGGTAGAGGCCGATTCGGGAGCATCCTTCTGAATAGGAGCCTGAATCACAAAGGTCTTGGCCTTGCTGGCGATGGTGGCTTCGGGAGTAGGCAATGCCACTTCCTGTGAAGCTGCAATCCATACGGTCATGTGGTCACGGCCACGGTTGTTCCAGGTAGAATAAGGAATGGCCTTGAAAGGAACATCCTTCACATTGCCTTCCAGATCCACTTCCTTGGCGGTACCGGTCAGTGTCATCACACCATTCAGCAATCCGGCTTCGTAAGTGGCTTCCATCGGAGTACCGGCAGGGATGAACTTGTTGAATACCTTACCGTCGGTCTGGTCCTGACCTTCCAAGCAGAACATGATAGGACCGCGTTCAATGGCAAGTTTGCCACGGTTCACTTCCACCTGGTCGTTGGCCTCGATTTGACGTACTTCCATCGGGAGGTCGAGTTCAATCACATCGCCTGCCTTCCAAGTACGTGCAATGGTAGCGTAACCATCACCTTGGGCAGCCTGTACGGCAGCGCCGTTCACCTTCAAGGTGTAGTTCTTTACCTTATTAATATAAGTATAGAGGTCGTTGTTGGCCGGAGCATCCTTCACCCAGCTTGGGATACGGAGGCGGATGGCAAACTGTCCTTCGGTTTCGGGAGTCACTTCGATGGCTACCTTTCCGTCCCATGGATAACCGGTAGTCTGTACCATCTTCACCTTGCCGTTGGCAGTAGTGAGTTCGGCATCACCCTGTGCATAGAGGTTCACATAGATGTCGCTACCCTGAGTGGCATATACATAATTAGGTACCGAAGCTACGAAACGGGTTACATTGCCCGGGCAGCAAGCGCAACCAAACCATTCGGCACGGTCGTGTTCGCCCATAGACTGCAACGGATTGTCATAGAAGAAACGGTCACCACTGAGCGATACACCCGACATGACACCGTTGTACAAGGCACGTTCTACAATATCGTAATACTTGCTTTCGCCGGTAGCGAGGAACATGCGGTGGTTCCAGTACACATTCGAGATGGAAGCACAGGTTTCGCAATAACCGGTGTGGTTGCTGAGCTCGTAGTTAGGTCCGAAGCCTTCGCCCTGTGGACGGGAACCGATACCACCGGTGATATAGAGTTTCTTGGACGACATGTTTTCCCACACACGTTGGATGGCTTCAAAGTAAGCGGTGTCGTTGGTCAAGGCTGCTACATCGGCTACACCCGAATAGAGATAACCGGCACGTACGGCATGACCCACAATTTCTTCCTGCAGGAGGATAGGCATGTGGTCCTGACTGTATTCGCTGGGCTTGCGGCCGTTGCTGAAACGTCCGGTTTCTTCCACAAAGTAACGGGCTTCGTCCAGATACTTCTGGTCGCCGGTTACCTTATATAATTTAGCGAGTGCCATTTCGATGATGGGGTGACCCGACGGATACTTGATCTGGTCTTCGCCCAAACCGAAGGTCTTGCAAACCAAATCGGCATTCTTGATGGCTACATCGAGCAACGAGCGCTTGCCGGTAGCGCGGTAGTGGGCTACAGCTGCTTCGTACAAGTGTCCGCTGTTATAAAGTTCGTGGCTGTTCATCTTTTCCCAACGGCTGCGTCCCCACCAGCCCGAGAGGCGGTAGCACTTGTTGGTTACACAAGTAGTGAGGTATCCGTCCGGTTCCTGAGCAGCGGCAATGATAGTGATGACACTATCCAAATAGTGGTCCAACTTTTCATCATACTGTACGGCGAGGGAATAAGAGGCTCCTTCGATAATCTTGTAAGGGTCGGTATCGTCGAACGAGAAATCGCCCTTGTGTTCACCCTTCATCAGTCCGCCTGCAATGGCAAAGTTGTCAAAGCGTCCGTTGATTTCGCATTGGTAGAAAGCGGAAGGGATGGATACGGTACGATTGGTTTCGATACGCGGTGTCCAGAACTGGTCATGAATATGTACCTGTGTAAACGGAACCTCCTGAATAGGAGCATCCGGTTGTTGATAAGTAGGAGCACTACAAGATGCAAGACCTAATAATGCAAGTCCACTTAAGAGGAAAGAGGTTTTTTTCATAAAATTTAATTAGGGTTGTTAGCTAACACGCTTTATTACGGGTGCAAAAGTATAAATTAAGTGGGACGTAGAATAATCCAATCGTCCAATTGAGTACAAAAATAGTCTATAAATTGTATAAAATTTAAATTAATTTACACCATAGAATTTGCCCATCCATCGGGCTTTTTTACGATGGAATGGGCATTTTTTGATTATTTTACCTTACTTAGTCTCACCATCAGCACACCATGAGGCGGGATTTCGGCCACCAAATTCTGCTTGGTTGTACCCAAATCCTTGTGTTGCCACAAATCGCGTACCTTATATTCAAAACGGCGGATGCTTACATCGGTAGCGAAGTAGATGGTTTGCTTGCGCCAGTTGTAATCTAATTTCCAAGGGAACTCGGTGCGGTTCATGAAGCACACGGCCAGTTCGCCATTGGCAAGAGGCTTGGCCCAGATTTCCTTTTCGCCCATATCCATAAAGCGGCGGGCCTGTTCACCTTTGGGGTCCTGGTTCACGGCAATCACTTCCTTGTTGGTCAGAATCTCGATGGTTTCCTTGTCCATACTGCGAAGATCGTTTCCGCTCATCAGTGGAGCAGCCAACATACACCACATGGAGAAGTGAGTGATGTATTCGTCGCGGGTCATGCCACCGTTGCCTACTTCCAGCATTTCGGCATCGTTCCAATGGCCGGGACCGGCATACGGATAGAGGTCGGCCATCTTGTCGATGATTTCAAGCACACCTACACCACCCCAATCGAAAGTACATTGGTAGCAGTCGCGGATATCGGGAGTGACACGCCACAAATGGCCGATACCCTTTCCCCACTTCCACGGTTCGTTTTCACCCCATTCGCAAATGCTGAACACAATGGGACGTCCGCAAGCCTTCAAGGCATCGCTCATGGTGCGGTAAGCCGCTTCAGCCTTCTGACCTTCGTTGGAACACCAGTCGTACTTCAGGTAGTCTATTTCCCACTTGGCATACTGGCGGGCATCCTGGAACTGATAGCCACGGCTACCGGGACGGCCCTGACAAGTTTCGGAGCCTGCACACGAATAGATACCAATCTTCAAGCCTTTGGAGTGAATATAATCGGAAAGGGCCTTCATTCCGTTGGGGAACCGTTCGGGGTCTACAATGATGTTACCCTCTTCGTCGCGGCCCACCTGCCAGCAGTCGTCAATCACAATGTATTCATATCCGGCATCCTTCATGCCCGAGGCCACCATGGCATCCGCCATTTCCTTCAATAACTTTTCGCTTACATCGCAACCGAACTTGTTCCAGCTGTTCCATCCCATAGGGGGAGTCTGTGCCAGGGAGTTGAATACAGAATCGGATACTTCTTTCTTTTCGCCGAAATACATTTGTGCGTTGGCGGTAAGAGTAAATGCCAACACAAGGAGGGTACAAAGTGCTTTTCTCATAACAGATATATGGTCTTTTTAGATTAACGGAACAAAAATACTACTTATTTTGAGATAGTAGAGCTAAAACGATGTTTTTTTTATCGGTTTAGCTCTATTATCTTCTATTGCAGTGCTAAACTGACATTTTTTTTATCGATTTAGCTCTACTATCTTCTATTAAACATAAAACCGTGTTAATCCGTGCAATCCGAGCCTAAAAAATAGTGGATGCGTATTTCGATGATTTATTTAAGCTTTGATTTGCCATTAGGGCGGCAGTGCTCTGCCAACAGCATTGCACAGTATTGCCAACAATATGACACAACTCTGCCAGCCTTTTGGCAGAGTTGGCAGAAATAATAGAATAATAAAACGGAAACTGTTGATTTGCTCAAATAAAGAGTGTATCTTTGTTGGCAAATCAATATTAACCAATAATCATGAATACAGAAATCGATTTGGGGAGCATGCCGCTGAACTATATGAAGTGCACTAATGCATCTTGTGCGAAATGTCATACTTGTCTACGCTATTTGGCTTACGAAAGTTTGCCCGATTCGGAAGTCAGTCTTAAAATAGTCAATCCCAAACTCCTTTCTCAGCAAACTGATGAATGCCCGTATTTCCGTTCGTCAGAAAAGATACGCTATGCCAAAGGATTTATCGAAATTTTAGAAAGCTTACCCAATAAAATATGGAAATCGGTGAGCGGTAAACTGCAATACCTTTATAATGGGCGCAATTATTACCGGGTAAGAAAGGGTGAAAAGTTGCTTACCCCCAAAGAACAGGAAAGAATTATAGCCATTATCCGACAACATGGGGTGAAAAACATCCCCGATTTCGATGCTTATGTAGACGATTATGCGTGGTAAAACTTTTTAAAATGACTCCTTCCAAGTCTACTTTTTCTAAGCTGGTACAAATCTTTTTAAACATTTGGTGGATAACGGCAAAATACATAAAAACATTTGGTGGATAACGGCAAAATACATAAAAACATTTGGTGGGGATTGAATTAAAGGATATATTTGCAAGAAAAATTAAGGAGACTGCAATAAACGATTTTGTGCAAAATATGGTTATTACAATAAATTTCTCTGGTTTTATAAAAACATTTTTATAACGTATAAATTTGGTTATAAATAGAAATGTGTATCTTTGTAGAACATGAGCAAAAACCTATACATAATCAGTGGTTGTAACGGAGCAGGCAAAACTACAGCTTCATTCACGGTATTGCCCGAAATTCTGCAATGTCGTGAGTTCGTAAATGCTGATGAGATAGCCAAAGGTCTATCGCCCTTTAATCCAGAAAGTGTAGCAATAGAGGCAGGAAGGTTAATGTTACAACGAATAGATGAACTATTGGAACGGGATGAAACATTCTCTATTGAAACCACTCTTGCCACAAAATCTTACATCAACTTAGTACGAAGGGCTCAAGCCAAAGGATATCGTGTACACTTAATATTTTTCTGGCTCGAAACATCTGAATTGGCTGTACAGCGTGTGGCAGAACGAGTAAACAAAGGCGGGCACAACATCCCGACGGAGGTAATACATCGCCGATACGTAGCTGGGATTCGCAACCTTTTCAAAACTTTCATGTCGGAGGTTGACTTGTGGATGATATATGATAACAGCCGTACACCACGAATCTTTGTAGCTAAAGGGGGACGAGCTACGGACGAAGAAATAGTTTCAGAAATAATATATAATAAAATCAAAGCCTATGTCGGATAAGGAAGTAAAAGAATTTATGGAGAAACTGGATGCCGGTTTAAAACTAGCCGAAGAACGGATGTTGCAAGAGAAGTCCTTGCGAGGTGAAACCGTGGTGATATATACCGAAGACAAAGGCATTCAGCACATTCCGGCAAGTCAAGTCATAGCTGGTCAGGGCAGAGTGTAAATTTATGTAGGATAAATGTAGGATGATGTAGGATAAAAACAAGCATCCTACATGCATTATTATATTGATATACAATGCTATATATTAAATAATGTAGGCATGTAGGATACTTTGCAATAAAATATCCTTTAACTCAATCCCCATCAAATGTTCGGAAAAACAATGCTACTGTAACTATGTAACGAAAATAAGTAAAAGTTTAATACTATAATATTGTTAATTGGACACGACGACCAAGACCTTCGAATATTCTAAATAAAGTATTTAATTGTATATCAGCTTTACCATTTTCGAGTCGAGAAATATATGTTTTCTTTGTTCCAATCTTTTCGGCAAGTTGTTCTTGAGTGAGTCCAGCACGGATACGCTCTTCTTTAAGAGTTAAAGCAAGGCAAAATGCCTCGGTTTCTTTATCAAACTCTTTACGAGAAGGAGTACCCACCTCACCAAACTCTATATTAAGAAGTTCATCGAGAGTGTTACAATTCATTAGGGCATCTTCTTTTGTCTTTTTCATAACTCAATATTTGTTTTTAAAATATTCTTTCATCAATTTCTCAGCTTTTTCTATCTCTGCAAGGGGCGTTTTCTGAGTTTTCTTTTGGAATCCATTGAAAAGAATCACTAACGCTCCCTCATCAAAGCAACAAAAAACTCTGAATATATCGCCTCCAAATTCAATTCTAATTTCATATAATCCCCTTTTACCCTCTATACTTTTAAGTATGGTAATAGGTAAACGTTCAAGTGTTTGCAGCCAAACTAAAGTTTGTGCTATTTTGCGTCTGACTTTCTCTGATTGGGCTATATAAAACTCGTTGAAGTAGTTTTTATAGAATCGTATTTCTCTTTTTGCCATATATTCATGTAATCTAATGAACGACAAAGTTAACGAAAAAGTTTACAGAAGACAATTTTTTCAGATTTATTTTGATTTATGAGTGCTAATTTTCTTCCTTTTTACTTTTAACTTGCAAAAGTAAATATATTACAATAACTGAAAACAGGGGAATATGCTGTCAATCATTTCTTTCGGTACGTTGCAATCTTCGGCTATTGCAGGCCACTTGGATGCGGTATCACAGATTTCATCAATAATTAGTGATGCCTCATCGGGTCTGCCATTGTGTAAATGTCATTCATAAGAGTTGCCGATTAAACTATTACGGCACAAATATAACGATTATGGTTTAAATTAAAGCTATAATATTAATATTTTTTTCTATGCAAATATTCGAAATTCCTAACCAGTAAAAGGGTCTTTTACCCCAATGTACATGGCTCTTTTTTGCCCTTCATTTGCTTTTACACATTTCGTAACTTTACGATAAATTTAAAAGCAAGATTGATTGTCGCAATTATCCAAAGCAAAACACCCCTATTTTATGCATTTTTCCAAAAAACATAATGCATCACAATTTAAGGGAGAGATGAAAAAAAGCGGGTGTGCCAATCGGCACACCCGCTCCCTTTCAGTGAATAATCACTATAAATGTAGTATAAAAAAGGGAATTCCTCTTCTTAATAACCAGGATTCTGTTTCAAGTTTGGATTGGTTTGAAGTTCATCATACGGAATTGGGAAAATAGTAACGTGGTTACCCTGTGGAGTATGATTGAACCAGTTCTTGGTAGTAAATGTACCGAAACGAATCATTTGTGAACGACGCTGAGCTTCGCAAGCAAATTCAAAGCCCCATTCATCATACAAACCACCCAAATATACTGGAGTCTGGTCACCCAATTGATCAAGATTACCATCCCAATCCAAAGTACCGTATTGAATACGAGTATCAGCCTTCAAGTCTTCCGGAGTAACGGTTGCTTGAGCTGCATCGTCGAATACACGGGCACGAATTTGAGAAACCAAATCAGCAGCTACATTTTCATCCTTACCCATACGCATCAATGCTTCAGCCTTAGACAATAAGATTTCAGCATAACGGAAGTAAGCAAAGTCATTGCTCCAACCACCGGTTGTTTCAATATCATATTCAAACTTACCTACACGGTAACCCCAATTGATACTTGTTTCATTTTTAGGCTTACCATCCTCTCCTGTGCGCATACAAGTCAAAGAAGGCAGTTTATTGATACATTCCCAAACTACTACTTCAGGATTGTCGTGACGGTAACGCTTACCCATCAACCAAGTCTTTTCCAAACGCTTGTCACCCGGTTCGTAAGCATTGATAAATTGAGGATTGGCACAAGAACCACCCCAGAAATAGTCGCTATAGTTACCGAAGTGGTCGCGAGCTACCGGAGGATACCACTTGTGTTGTTGATGGAAACCACCATACAATTTGTCATAAACCACTGCAAAAATAACTTCCTTATTGTTATAGTCATTATCTACAGCAAAGTTATCCGAGAAGTCAGGAGCCAAGGCAAAGATACCTGAATTGATGATTTGGTCAGCAGTTTCTACCACCTTCTGCCATTGAGGAGTACCGGTATACACTTCTGCATTCAAGTACACACGACAAAGAGTAGCCAAAGCAGCCCATTTGTTCATACGGCCATAAGTAGTAGCGTCATTAGCTGTACTCAAACCAGGAATCGCTTCAGTCAATTCCTTTACCACAAAATCATACACTTCCTGACGAGTAGCCTGAGTAGGAATCTCGTCAGACCAAGTAGTTACCAAAGGTACATTGCCGAAGTTATCCAACAACATGTAGTACCACAACGCACGAATAGCGCGAAGTTCAGCAATCATCGGTTCCTTCAAATCGCCTACCGGCAATTCATCGCTATCCAACTGAGCCTTTACACGGTTAGCTGTATTGATACCAGAATAACAATACCAATGAGTATTACCCGGTTGACCGGATTGATCATGCCATTGATGTTGATGCATGGCACGATATACACCACCGTCTTCCCAACCATTCGGACGGGCCGGAGTAATGATAACGTCACCCGATTCTTCCTGCAAATCGAAATATCCATACCAGTCATAGATAAAACGAAGCGGAGTATAAGCCTTTGCCATCAAAGCAGCCGCATCCTGTTCGGTAGGTATGAATGATTCCTCGGTAATTTCCGAGTACGGTTCTTCATCAAGATTGAAGCAACCTGTCAGTGTCATAGTGGAACATGCCAATAAGGCAAGCATTCCGTATTTCATCTTTTTCATATTCTCAATTGTTTAAAGATTAGAATGTAACATTAAGACCGAATGTAAATGAACGGTTAGTAGGATACTTGTCACGGTTATCGGTACCTGCATCCAAACCTGTCATCTGTACTTCAGGGTCAATACCCTTATAACCAGTAAGAACTGCCAAGTTCAAACAAGAAGCATATACACGCAAATTCTTTACATGTTTCCACTTCTTGGTATTGAATGTGTAACCCAAAGTTACGTTGTCAATCTTCCAATAGTCACCGTCTTCTACATATTCACTTACATAACGTTGAGAGTCAACAATATTAGTTTCACCAACCTTCTTCAAACCATAACCACCGTCAGTAATTTCGAATGCAGCATGCTTATCAAATGCGCTGTTCAATACATTGTATTGGATGGTAGGATTTGCATAATACATTTCCTGGAAATTCAAGATTTGGAAACCGAAGGCACCACGCATACCGATAGAAAAGTCCCAATTCTTGTAACGCAATGAGTTGTTGAAATTCAAATAGTGCTTAGGTACACCATTACCTAATATCTGACGGTCAGCATCTGTAGCATTACTTGCCAAATCGTAGAACACCTTACCGTTTTCATCAAAACGTTCTACCAACCACTTACCATCTTTATCCAAACCTACAGACTTCAAACCAAAGAAGTCACCGATAGGAGAACCTACTTTTACGCGGTGAGTATATTGCTGGATAGGTTCACCGGTATGACCAGCCATAAACCAATCTGATGACATTGAGAACTGATCATTAGAGATAGACTTCAATTCGTTCTTGTTGGTAGAATAAGAAAGGTTAGCATTCCATTCAAAGTTCTTAGTACGAACCGGAACAGCATTTACCAACACTTCCAAACCGGTGTTACGAATTTCGGCTACGTTCGCACGGATAGAACCGTATTGGTATGGAGGAGATGGAACTGAATAGTCCCACAAACCGTCCTTAGTATCGCGCATATAGAAGTCGATGGCACCGCCCAAACGTCCACCAAATATATCAAAGTCGATACCTACGTTATATTCATACTTCTTTTCCCAACGGAGGTCAGGGTTCGCATTACGCACCGGACCCAATGAATTAATCCATTGGCCATTGTAGAAGAAGTAGCCGCTATAGTCCAAAGAAGCTTGAGAATAATAAGGAGCACCTACGTTGATACCGGTAATACCGAAACCGGCACGTACCTTCAAGTTATCCAACCAATCGATACCCTTCATGAATTCTTCGTTGTTCAAACGCCAACCGATAGATGCACCCGGGAAAGTACCCCACTTGTGATCCTTACCGAACTTGGAAGAACCTTCGCGACGGAGTGAGAACATAAACAAGTAACGGTCGTCATAGTTCCAAGTAGCACGGGCAAAGAGACCGATCAACTTGCTGTCTTCCTTGTATGAAGACATACCGGCTCTACCATCCTTGATACCGTTACCGGCTTCCAACTTGTTATAAGAATAACCGTCTGTCGGGAAATCCTTGTTGTTTACAGAGAAGTTTTCAGACATTTCGTCTTCGTAGTTGTAACCGATGATAGCACCGAGGTTGTGCTTACCGATTTGCTTATGCCAATCGGCTGTCAATTCCACCAAGTTATTGATATAGTCGCTGGTGTAGCGGCTTGCATAACCATTGTTACCACCTTCTGTAGTATTAGGATGTTGCTTGGTATAATAGTAACCGTTCAAATAGCTTTGACCCTTACGAGTGTACATAGCCTTCAAAGTCAAGTCAGAAGTTGGTTTGTAAGTTACACTACCGGTAAAGCGCACGTTACGGCTGCGAGTCATACCTTGAGTTTCGTTCAACATAGAAACCGGGTTATCATAGAAATACACATCGCGTTCTACATAGCTACCGTCTTCATTATAGATAGGTTGAGTAGGGTTCTGGATACAAGCATAACGATATACACTGCTATTGAAACCGGCACCAGTTGTACGTTCATTAGCGATGATAGCCAAGTTGGTAGTCAACTTATCATTAAACATACGGTGAGTCACTTCCAAACGAGCACGAATGTTTTCACTATCCGACTTCTTGAATGTACCCTGACGATTAGAATAGTTCAAGCTACCGATCAAACTGGTAGTCTTACCACCCCCACGGAAAGTCAAGTTATGATTATGGCTGATACCGGTACGACTCACTTCTTTAACCCAATCTACATTGTCACCATAATCAGCATCGTTAGCACCAGAGAATTCCCAACCTTCTTTCATAACTCGACGCAAATCATCAGCAGTCATAAAGTCAGCTTCCTTAGCACGAGTAGAAACAGACATATAACCATTATATTCAATGGTTGCCGGCATTTCACGGTTAGCATTCTTGGTGGTGATGATGATTACACCATTAGTACCACGAGTACCGTAGATAGCTGTAGCCGAACCGTCCTTCAATACGTCGATAGATTCAATTTCTTCCGGAGCTACTGTAGAGAATGAACCCGGTACACCGTCTACCAAAATCAACGGTTGAGAAGTACCCATCAATGTAGAGTTACCACGGAGCATTACCGAAGTAGAAGCTGTAGGGTCACCCGAAGGCAATGAGATTTGAAGACCGGCTACCTTACCTTGTACCAACTGACCGGCATCGAGGATGGCACCCTTGTTAAAGCCTTCAGACTTAACTGAAGCAACGGCACTGGTTACATCGGCCTTCTTCTGAGTACCGTAACCGATAACTACCACTTCTTCCAACGCTTCTGAATCTTCCTGCAACGTTACATCGAGCTTACCGCTCTTGGCTTGGGCAGCCGGAACTTCGATAGTCTTGTAACCGATGTAGCTGATAATCAAAGAAGACTTTCTGGAAACGCTCAATGTAAAATTACCGTCGAAATCGGTAATGGTACCGTTGGTTGTTCCCTTTTCCATTACGTTAGCACCAATGATAGGTTCACCATTGGCATCCTTCACTGTACCGCGGAGGTTCACTGTCTGTTGAACCACTTCAACGGCATCTGTTCCCATACTACCGGTTTCGGCCCAAACAGGCAGACAACCCATAGAGAGGAAAGCACAAGCAGTTGCTTTTATCAAAGCACTACCAAACACATGATTAGAAGTTTTTTCCATCATTATGAATTTAATGTTAAACAAAATAGGTTAATAATATTCTCAATAAATTTGTCCACCCATCGTGGACATACATTCATTTTTGACGGGGCAAATATATTAAATAAACATTAAAGAAGACAATTTAAATCATCTAAAAATCCACCTCAAAACCGCTTTTGGACAATTGTTGCATTGAAAAAGACGATTTTTGCATTGCCTCCATCGATAAAGAATGAACCTTGGACTATTTTTTTATCAGTTTGTAGTATTTAGTCTTTGATATTTCAAAAAATTCACTTACTTTGCGGTGTCCTTAAATGATAACAATTTGTATACGGAAAGTTATATGATGAAAAAGTCACTACTCATTACCTTATTAATTATGGTCGGCTCTGCACTGACCTTGTCGGCTGCTGAAAAGCGCTATTCTTTGGTATCCCCCAACGGAAAAATCAATGTGGAAGTCACCGCCGGTGACGGCCTCTCTTACCAGATATCATACGGAAACAGTGTAATTCTTTCTAATTCAACTATTGATTTAATTTTACCTAAAGGACTTTCGGTAGGTAAAGGGGTACGCGTAAGTGGCGTACAGAGGAAAAAGATTGTAGAAAAGGTAGACGCTCCGTTCTACCGCTTCAGTGAGTTCGTTGCGGGATGCAACGAACTCACCCTGAAGCTCAAAGGCGGATTCGGTGTTACCTTCCGTGCCTACGATGAAGGAATTGCCTATCGTTTCTATATAAATAAGAAAGAGCAAGTGGTCATTGAAAATGAAGTGGCCGAACTGAACTTCCCAAGCGACTATACCGCTTACTTGCCCTATTCTACCAACGACAAGAATCCGATGGCCATGGCCTTCCAGAATATCTACGATGTAACTCCACTTTCAAAGGCACAACCTAAATTGGCCTTCTTGCCTGTAACCGTAGATTGCGGGAAAGCCAAAATTACCGTATTGGAAAGTGACTTGGAAGCCTATCCGGGTATGTTCGTGAAAGCCGAAGGTACTTCGCTGAAAGGTGTGTTCGCCCCCTATCCTACTAAAACGGATTTCTATCCATGGCGTATGCAGGAATATGTGACCGAAACTGCCGATTTCATCGCAAAAATCGACGGTAAACGCAACTTGCCATGGCGTGTATTGGCCATCACCGAAAAGGATACCGATATGCCGACCAACAACTTGGTATATGCCTTGGCTTCGCCCAACCGCATCGGCGATACTTCATGGATCAAGACCGGTAAGGTAGCCTGGGACTGGTGGAACGACTGGAACCTGAAGGGTGTACCGTTCAAGGCAGGCATCAACATGGATACCTATAAATATTATATAGACTTCGCCAGCAAGAACGGCATTGAATTCATTGTATTGGACGAAGGCTGGTACAACCCGAAGAGCGGTGACATGCTGACCGTGATTCCGGAACTGGACCTCGCCGAACTGATTGCATACGGTAAGCAGAAGAATGTGGGCATTGTGCTTTGGACCGTATTCAATGTGCTCGACAAGCAATTGGAAGCTGCGTGCCAGAAGTACAGCGCCATGGGTATCAAGGGATTCAAGGTAGACTTCCTGGACCGTGACGACCAGACTGCCGTAGAAATGGTGTACCGCATTGCCGAAGCAACTGCCAAGCACAAGCTGACATTAGATTTGCACGGCATCTACAAACCGACAGGTATCAACCGTACATACCCCAATATCATCAACTTTGAAGGAGTGTTCGGTATGGAAGAAGTGAAGTGGACTGACATCAAGAACAACATGCCGCTTTACGATGTGACTTTCCCTTACATCCGCATGATGGCCGGACCGGTAGACTATACACCGGGTGCCATGAGCAATGCCACCAAGGCCGACTGGAAAGCCATGTACTACACTCCGCAGAGTATGGGTACACGCTGCCACCAATTGGCTACCTATATTGTACACGATTCGCCGTTCACCATGTTGTGTGATGCACCGACCAACTACATCGGCGAAGAAGAGTGTGTGGACTTCATTACTTCCATTCCGGTAGAAGTGGACTCAACGTTCATTGCCGACGGTAAATTGGGAGAACACATCGTTACCGTACGCAAGGCCGGCGAAAACTGGTATGTGGGCGGTATGACCAACTGGGACGAACGCGATGTAACCATCGACTTCTCGTTCCTGCCCGAAGGCGTTACTTACCAGGCTACCCTCTTTACAGACGGTATCAATGCCAACAAGAATGCCGAAGATTATGCAAAGCAAACCTTGACCGTAAAGAAAGGTGACTCGAAGAAGATTCACCTGGCATCGGGCGGTGGCTTTGCCATGAAACTAATTAAATAAGGACTCAGTAATGAGTTGGTTTATAGGTTAGGTAGGTAGCAAAGCTATGGCGGGGAAGAGGTAGTAGGCTTCCCCCCATGGCAATGCTTAAAAACTTATCAAACGGACAACCGCTCATGTCACCATACAATGAAAATAAACAGTTAATTAAATACTAACTTTTTAAACCATGAAGAAAATCTTTTTAACCGCACTTGTTGCCGCTACAGCATTGAGCGTACAAGCGCAAAAGACTGAATCACACGGGTATCCTTATGACCCAGTACCTTTTACTTCGGTAAAAGTAACAGATGCTTTCTGGGGCCAACGCCTCCAGGCAAGCCGTGAAGTAACCATCCCTCTCGCATTCAGCAAATGTGAAGAAACCGGACGTTACGAAAACTTTGTGAAAGCCGCCAATCCAAGCGATGACTATGTAGTAGGCGGTTTGGCATTCGATGACACCGACGTTTACAAGACTATCGAAGGTGCCAGCTATTTGTTGCAGACTTATCCCGACAAGAAGTTGATGAAGTACATCGACAGTGTGTTGGTAATTGTTGCTGCCGCTCAGGAACCTGACGGTTACTTGTACACCAGCCGTACCATGAACCCCAAGAAGCCACACGAATGGGCAGGTACCAAGCGTTGGGAATTGGTAGAAGACTTGAGCCACGAATTCTATAACCTCGGCCACATGGTAGAAGGTGCTATCGCTCACTACCAAGCTACCGGCAAGCGTAACTTCTTGGATATCGCTATCCGTTATGCAGACTGTGTATGCCGCGAAATCGGTGAAGGTGAAGGTCAGGTAGTACGTGTACCGGGTCACCAGATTGCTGAAATGGCATTGGCCAAGTTGTATCGCATCACCGGTGAAAAGAAGTACCTCGACATGGCCAAGTTCTTCTTGGACAAGCGTGGTTACACTACCCGTACCGATGAATACAGCCAGGCTCACAAGCCAGTATTGGAACAAGATGAAGCTGTAGGCCACGCAGTACGTGCCGCTTACATGTATGCAGGTATGGCCGACGTTGCCGCTATGACAGGTGACAAGAGCTACATCGAAGCTATCGACCGTATTTGGGACAACATCGTAACCAAGAAGCTTTACATTACCGGTGGTATCGGTGCAACCAACCACGGTGAAGCATTTGGTAAGAACTACCAATTGCCTAACATGTCGGCTTATTGCGAAACTTGTGCAGCTATCGGTAACGTATATGTAAACCACCGTTTGTTCTTGTTGCACGGTCACGCCAAGTACTATGATGTATTGGAACGTACTCTTTACAACGGTTTGATTTCAGGTATCTCATTGGACGGTGGTGGTTTCTTCTACCCGAACCCATTGGAATCTATGGGTCAACACCAACGCAGACCTTGGTTCGGTTGTGCTTGCTGTCCGTCAAACGTTTGCCGTTTCATCCCTTCATTGCCAGGTTATATCTACGCTGTTAAGGACAACGACGTATATGTGAACTTGTTCATGGCCAACGATGTGGACTTGAAGGTAAACGGCAAGAAGGTTAGCTTGAAGCAAACTACTGAATATCCTTGGAACGGTGATGTAAACGTAGAAGTTACACGTAACTCTGCCGGTAAGTTCGCTATGAAGATCCGTATTCCGGGTTGGGTACAAGGCGAAGTGGTACCAAGCGACCTCTATACTTATACAGATGGCAAGCGTTTGAAATATAACGTAAAGGTGAACGGTGAAGACGTGACTTCTGAATTGAACAACGGTTACTTCACTATCGACCGCAAGTGGAAGAAGGGTGACAAGGTATCTGTTCACTTCGATATGGAACCACGTACAGTGAAGGCTCATGGTAAGGTAGAAGCTGACCGTGGTCGTGTAGCTGTTGAAAGAGGTCCGGTAGTATATTGTGCTGAATGGCCAGACAACAACTTCGACGTATTGAGCGTATTGATGAACCGCAATCCGAAGTTTGAAGTGGAAAAAGCCAGCATGACTATCGAAAACGCCGGTGTAACCGTTACTCATCCATTCCAAAAGATCAAGACTTCTGTTCAGACTTTGAAGTATGATGAAAAGGGTCGTTTGACTGCTCAAGACCACACATTGAACATGATTCCTTACTATGCATGGGCTCACCGCGGTACTGGTAACATGGCTGTATGGTTGCCAAATGAAGTAAGTTCAACTCGTCCTGTAACTGCCGCTACTTTGGCTTCAAAGAGTAAGATTGATGCTTCTCACCAAGCTACTTCTTTGAGCTCAATCACAGACGGTCTGGTTCCTGCTGACGAAAACGACCGTACTATTCCTTACTACCACTGGTGGCCAAAGGAAGGTACTACTGAATGGATTTCTTACGAATTCCCAACAGAAATGACCGTATCAAGCTCTACAGTATATTGGTATGACGACGCTCCTTGGGGTGGTTGCCGTGTTCCTAAGTCTTGGAAGATCTATTACAAAGATGCTTCAGGCAACTGGGCTCCGGTTCAAAATCCTGACAAGTACGGTGTATCAAAGGGTAACCCGAACGTGGTGAACTTTGATCCTGTCAAGACCAAGGCTGTGAAACTGGAAATCGTTCAACCTGAAAAGAACGCATCCGGTATCTTTGAATGGGAGGTTAAGTAATAATCCTTTAGCCCTATTTAATTCTAACTATAAATAAATGATTAAGAAAAACCTTAACGAGAATGACCATGCTCCTGCGAAGGAGCATGGTTTTTTTGAAGAGGTAAAATTATCATCGCATGAAAAGAAACTATTTGCTGCTAAACTTATTCTGCCTATCGATGTTGTGTATAGGCTGCTCGGAGGAAGAAAATAACATCCCCGAACAAGAAGAACCCGAAACACCTGAAGAAGTGATCACAGATTACACCTACAGTGTTTCCAAACTAACTATAGAAACTCAATACAAAGCCCCTATCTTGGGAAAAGAAAAGGAACACTACGTAAACTTTACTTTGACCGTAGATTCTGATAACGATGAATGGGACTACGAAGGAACCGGCCGCATCCGTGGACGCGGAAACTCCACCTGGTTGTGGTACGACAAGAAACCGTACCGCATCAAATTGGATAAAAAAGCTTCTATCTTGGGATTGGCTGAAGAAAAAGACTGGGTACTGCTGGCCAACTACCGTGACCCGACCAATCTGATGAATACATTCGTCTTTACAGCCGGCGAAAAACTCGGTATGCCATTTACCAACCACACACGCTTTGTGGAAGTGACATTGAATGGAGACTACATAGGGCTTTACCATTTGACCGAACAAGTGGAACAAGGAGAAACCCGTGTGAATGTGGCCGATGAAGGCGGTATCCTGTTATCGTTGGATAAAGACGACGGTCCTGAACTGGCTCCCAATGAAGGAGATAACTTCTGGTCGGAAGTATACAGCATGCCCATCTGTGTAAAGCATCCCGAAGACCAGACCTCTGCCCAATTAAATGCCATCAAGGAAGAATTCGCCCAATTGGAACAGGCTATCAAGAGCCATAACTATAAAACTACTGCCCAATTGATGGACATGCAATCGTTTATCGATTATATGATTTTACAGGAATTGGTGTACAACGTAGAAGTGGATGCTCCGCGAAGCGTTTATATGCACAAGGACAAAGGGGGGAAATGGTATATGGGACCGTTGTGGGACTTTGATGCCGGTTTTGATTTCGACTGGAGTACCATGTACACCGGACACAACTATTTCACCACCTATAAGGAATTGGTATTGGGAACCGACCCGGCGCGTAGAATCGGTGGTTATCAAGTACCTAAATTCTTTGTCGATTTATTCAACAACAAACAATTTGTCAGCGAATACAAGGCCCGTTGGAAAGAAGTACGTGAACTCATCATGACCGATTTTTGGGAAACAACCGCCCGTTATGCCGAAGGAGCTTCCGAAGCCATGAAGCGGGATGCCAAACGTTGGCCCATCGACAAGAAGTACGCTACCGAAATAGGCCGCATGAAAGACTGGTTAAATAATCGTTGTAACTATTTGGATATAGTCATTGCCAATTATCCAGCAGGAAAATAGAATTAATGTGCTATTTGTATTTGATTCTTACAAATAATAGCTACATTTGTAAATCAAATTGATTTTAACCATGAAAAGACACATTCTATACATCTTGGCAACATTTTGGGGACTTTCCCTTTCGGCCCAGTCTACGGAAAAAATCTTTGAAGACTTCCGCAAGGCAGCCGGAGACCATAGTGCCATCTATACTGGTAAAGTTTCTTACATCTATAGCCAGCAGAAATATGCCGACCTCCCTTATTGGGAAACGGATGAGTACCGCACCGGAACCCTGTCTTTCGAAGGACGGGTATATACCAACGTACTCCTGCGCTATGACCCCTTCCGGAAAGATTTGAACATTGTTTCACCCCAAAGCCAAGTGAATGTGGTGGTGAATCCACTCAAGATAGACTATTTTATACTGAACGGGATTCGTTTTGTGCCCAACAATCAGGGTGACTATTTGATGATGCTGCACGAAACGCCTTATCTGACACTGACTTCACAACTGAAATGTATAGCAGGAGTGGAAGAAATCAGGGACAATGCCAGTTTCCGTACATTTGTGACCAAAGAACAATTTACACTGACCATAAACGGAGTATCGCACGAGGTAAACAAGCGCAATTCCTTCATCAAGTGCTTTCCCGCTTATAAGAAACAACTGAAAAAGTATGCCAAAGAAAACCACTTGGACTTCTCGGATCACAAAAGAGAAGCATTCATCGCTTTGGCACGCTATACCGAAACCCTGATAAAAGCCGACCGTCATGAAAAGTAACCGACTGACCTGCCTGCTCTTTGCGGGATTCCTGATGCTTTGTGGCAGAGTAGCCGCACAGACTGCATCCGACAGTATCTCCATCTTCTCGCTGATAGAGGCGGTGGAAAAAAATACTTCGTGCCGCATCTTTACTACCATTGACCAACCTTTCCTGGTCAAGAAAACGGGAACACTGAAACCCGGTGTAGAACATTTGCAAAGAGCACTGAACGGAACCATCTATCAGGTAACCGTCTATCAAGACTATATCTTTGTGCTGCCGGCCGCACCTTTGGAAACTTCACTTCCCCGGTTCTGGCAGAAAAACGGACAAGCAGGTGCCGAAAGCAGTCGGGCTGTATTGACTGCCGTACGGGCCACTTCCGAAAACATGGTATACGACATCGGCGACAAATACAAGCCTTCTACTCAAAAACAAATCACCCTGACCGGTGAAATCATCGACTTCAAGACGGGACAACCCATGATGGGAGTCAACGTTATCCACCGGAAACCATGGGCAGCGGCCGTAACCGATGTAAACGGACACTTTACACTCACCTTACCGGCCGGTCACAACGTACTGGAAATAAGTGGTATCAACATCAAGGATACCCAACGCCAATACATGCTTTATGCCGATGGAACCACCCACATCATTCTGGAAGAAGAAGACCACTTGTTGGACGAAGTGGTAGTAACTTCGGGACGAGTGGAAAACGTGAGAGGCCTGCAATTGGGTATGGAGAAATTCCAACCCAAGCTATTGAAGAACATCCCTACTGCTATGGGGGAAGTGGATGTGCTGAAAATGATACAGACACTACCGGGCGTAAAGACAGTGGGCGAAGCTTCCAGCGGATACAATGTACGTGGAGGTGCTACCGACCAGAACCTGTTGCTGTTGAACAACGGAACCATCTATAATCCCAACCACTTGTTCGGCTTCTTCTCGGCCTTCAACTCGGACATGGTACAGGATGTGGAACTGTACAAGAGCAGTATCCCGGCCCAATACGGTGGACGTATCTCGTCGGTACTGAACATTACCGGCAAAGAAGCCAGCAAGGAAGAGTTTACGGGAGCCGCCAACATTGGTTTAGTGACCAGCAAACTGAATTTGGAAATTCCAATCGTCAAGGAAAAGATGTCGCTATTGCTGAGCGGACGTACTACCTATTCGGACTGGATTATGAAGAAACTGCCCGAAAAGAGCGGATACAAGGATGGTAATGCCGGATTCTATGACTTGGGAGCTACCTGGTCGTACACCATCGACCCTTTCAATAAAGTAAATGTATATGGTTATTACAGCCACGACCGTTTTGAATTCAACGAAAACGAGAAGTATGCCTATAGCAATATGAACGCTTCGGTGAATTGGCGTGCCATCTTCAACGAAAAGATAACGGCCAACTTTGCCGCCGGGTACGACCATTACGACTATATGAACGATGAAAGCGTGGATATAGTAGCCGCAGCCCGATTGAAGTTTGCCATCAACCAAGTCTATGCCAAAGCAAACTTCGACCACCAGTTGGGTAACGGACACACCTTGAACTACGGACTTTCTTCCATGTTCTATGACTTGAAGCCGGGCATTTATGAACCGTTACTTGAAGAGTCGACCATCCAACGAAAGGAATTACAAAAGGAAAAGGCTTTGGAAAGCGCCCTCTATATAGGCGACCAATGGGAAATCAGCCCCAAATTATCGGTTGATGCCGGTGTACGCCTATCCATCTTCAACGCTTTGGGTGCACGTACCTATTATAACTATGCCAACGGTGAACTGCCTTCGCTCACCAACCTGACCGATACGGCAACCGTAGGAAGTGGAAAGATACTCAAGACTTACATGGGTCCCGAAATCCGTTTGTCGGCCCGTTATGCCTTCTCCGACGACTGGTCGGTAAAAGCCGGTTTCAACACCATGCGCCAATACATCCACAAATTGTCGAACACCACTATCATGTCTCCCACCGACACCTGGAAGTTGAGTGACAAACACATCAAGCCTCAACGAGGCTGGCAATTGGCCGGTGGTGTATATTACAACACTCCTAACAAGATGCTGGAATTCTCGTTGGAAGGTTATTACAAGAAACTGAACGACTATCTGGATTACCGGAGCGGTGCACAACTCATTATGAACGAACATTTGGAAACCGATGTCATCAATACAGAAGGTTATGCATACGGAGTGGAATTCCAAGTAAAGAAGCCCGAAGGAAAACTGAACGGATGGATGAGCTATACCTACTCGCGTACTTTCCTCCGCCAGAACGACCCGCGCATCGCCAATCCCGTAAATCACGGAGAATGGTATCCGACGGAATACGACAAGCCACACGACTTCAAACTGATAGCCAACTACAAGTTTACCCGTCGGTACAGCATGTCGCTTAATTTGGACTACAGTACCGGACGACCTACTACGGTACCTGCCGGACAATATTGGGATAACTCCTTGAACCGGATGCAAGTGTATTATACCGACCGTAACAGCTATCGGGTGCCTGACTATTTCCGTATCGACTGGTCAATCAACATCGAGCCGAGCCATCACCTGACTTTGCTTACCCACAGCTCCATCTCCATCGGTGTATACAACCTGACCGGACGCAAGAACGTATATTCCATTTATTACGTTCCCGAAGGAGAAAAAATCAAAGGTTACAAGATGTCTATTTTTGGTTCGCCCATACCTTTTGTAACATATAACATCAAATTCTGACGCCCATGAAACGATTGAAATATATAGTCCTCTCTTTGTGCTGCCTCACCGTCATGATTTGCAGCTGTATAGAAGAATTCAATGCCCAACTGCCCGAAGGTGACAGCAACCTGTTGGTAGTGGACGGAAACATCATTTCCGATTCTACTTGTGTGTTTACATTAACCCGAAGCTTCTCCTTGAACGAAGAAGGAATACCCGAAGACTATAACCAAATAAATGCCGACGTATGCGTCAAGGGAAGCGATGGAAGTGTCTATACCGGTACTTCCATGGGAAACGGGAAATACAGTGTCAAGATAGGTACACTGAATCCACAGCAGACCTACCATGTAGAAATAGTATGGGAAGGAAGCACTTATACTTCCATTCCACAACAACCTTTGGCTACCGAAGGCCTGTCCTTGAAGTTCACCCAACCCGACAGCAACGGTCCGGTACATATCCTTCTCTCTACGGAATCGCCTGCCAACAACGAAGCAGCCTATTATACATGGAACTATATCGAAGACTGGGAAGTACGTACCAACTTCAGAACCAATGCGGAATTCAATCCCAAAGATTCTTCCATCATTGAGTATGACTATTTCCCTTATGCAAAAGGATGGGTGCACCGCCAGTCGAAAGATATACTCATCAATACAACAGCCAATTACAACAATAACCAGTTGAAGGATAAAACACTTTATTCCATTGGTAACCAAGACCTCCGCATATCACATTTGTACAGTACTTTTGTGGTACAACGAAAGATGACCAAGGGTGAATACGAGTATTACGAATGCAAGAAACGGTTTACCAACGATATGGGCGGACTGTTTACTCCACAACCTTCCGAACTGCCTACCAACTTGAGATGCAATGATAACAGAAAGCGAGTGATTGGTTATGTAGGCGTAAACATGAATGTCAGCATCCAACAACTGTATATACCGACCACCGAGGTGAATTATGTACAGGCATTCAGATGTGAAGAGACAGAAGAAAAAGAACTTTTAGGTAAACTTAGCCAATTAGGTATAAAAAACACCACCGACTTGTATAATTACGGTTATCGGGTTTCTTATTATTTGTATTTAGGTCCTATGTCTCCGCCTATGATAACATGGGCCGAATACCGATGTGTGGACTGCCGTGCACTGGGTGCCGACCCTAATGCAAGACCTGATTTTTGGCCTGATTTTTAAATGAAAGAAGTATGAAAAGAATTGTCATCCTCCTAAGCTGCATCCTTTCCTTTTTGAATGTAGGTGCACAACAACAAGAATATATCCGCCTGATAACAGACAAAGACTGCTATTTGGCCGGTGAAGAATTATGGCTGAAAGTTTGCGTCAGTGATAAGGACAACCAACCGATGGACATCAGCAAGGTAGCCTATATTGAAGTAAGTGACGCTGAACAGGTGTATGCCCAGGCCAAGATAGACCTGAACAATGGATGGGGAAGCGGACGCATTCAATTGCCAAGAACCATGCCTTCGGGTACTTTCCAACTTACCGCCTACACCCGCTATCTACGGAATTGGGGAGAAGAAGCCTTCAACCGCCAACTGATAGCTGTTGTCAACACCTTGCAATCGTCGGACAAAGACCGCGTGGAATGGACCGATTCATTACCGTCCCTACCTGTTGCCACTTCTTCCAAACTAAGCAGTGACAAGCAGACATACAACAAACGCAGCAAGGTAGTACTGTCGTGGAAAGACCTGCCATCCGATGCTTTTGGTTGGACACTGTCGGTTGTACGGAAAGACTATGCTTTGGGAGGTGTTCCCCAACCGGCATCGTACACTCCTGTAAGCCAGCCTCAAGCCTTTCCATGGATAGCCGAATGCGAAGGACACATTGTTCAAGCTACATTGACTAATCCTACCGTCCAGACAAGAACCGCCCGAATGGGATGCGTAGGAAAGAACATCCGCATGTTTGAAGGGAAAGTTTCCAAAGAAGGCAAGGATTATTTCTTCTATACCTACGGAATCAACAACATGCAAGATATAGCCTTCGATGCGGTGCTTGTAAATCCTGAAGAGAAAGTACGTCTGGACATTGTTTCTCCCTTTGCAGAAATCAAGGCCAAGGAACTTCCTATCCTTCCGCTGTACAGTCCGGAAAAAGCTTTGTTGGAACGCAGTGTAATGATGCAAGTACATACATTGGTGCCCGATAGCAGCAACAGTCAGTCAGTGGCCCGTGCACTCCATAATTTTACTCCCTACATCACTTACAAATTGGATGAATGGACCCGTTTCAACAGTGTGCGTGAAACATTCATTGAATTTATTCCCGGTATCCGAAGCATCAAACGGGGAAATACCCACATTATCCAAGTCTTTTCGGAAGAAACCGGCCAATTCAGTTATTTCAAATCATTGGTACTGATTGACGGTGTACCCATTGACAACCACGAACAAGCCTTGGATTACGATGCACGCCTGTTGGAATACATCCACCAATACAGAGGAAGTTATGCATTCAGCGGACAGATATACGACGGAATTGTTTCCATGACTACCTATAAGGGAGCCTTGAACGGCCTCCGCCTGGAAGAAAACGCCTCACTCTTTGCTTATGAATTTCCACAAAAAGGCATCGGTTTCCCCATGAAGGACTATAGTGATGAAGCGGAGAAAGCATCTCGCGTTCCCGATTTCCGACACACTTTGTACTGGAATCCTTCTTTGGAAAAAGATTCGCATACCGTAGAATTCTACACATCCGACTTGAAAGGAACCTATCAAGCGACCTTACGAGGCTTTACTGAAAAAGGGGCTTTTTGGGAAGAAAAAGTCGATTTCATCGTAGAATAAACAGAATTCGATTACTATTTAGACTATTTTTTCATCAAATTGGAGGATTTTGTTGGCTTATTTGGGTTTATTCAACTTACTTTGTACCAGTAAAAGAATAAACCCAAATAAATATTATGAAAAAGAGCCTCTTACTTCTATTGATGTCAGTGGTATTATTTTCATGCGATAATACCGAAAAAAAGAACGAAAAAGAAATCTACATTCCGAAAGACTTGCAGGATATGGATTTGAAGAATCCTGAAAGCAAATGGAGCTATGACCGCATGGAATGTACCGAAAACTTTGCCATCTTCTGGGAAAAAGGATTTGGCAACGACCTCAGCAATCCACCTCAGCTGGAAGGTAACCCCATGGCAGTAGACTTGGAAAACCTGAAAGAAAAGTTGGAAAGCTTCTACGATTATTTCTATCACACCCTTCAATTTGCCAAAAAAGGATCCAAATGCGACAAATATCGCATGATGGTCATGATAAACTATTCATTGGAAGGCACCGCTTATGGTGGCGACTACGATGGAGAAATTGGTGCCTTGTGGGTAGCGCCCAACCGAGTACAAGACAAAAAGCTGAACTGTATTGCCCACGAATTGGGACACAGCTTCCAAAGTCAGATTACCTGTGACGGACAAGGCGAAGCCTGGGGAGGCAGCGGATTCTTTGAAATGACTTCGCAATGGATGCTCTGGCATGTTAATCCAGAATGGGTAACCGATGAAAACTATCACTGGGTAGCCTTCTGTAAGGATACACACAAGGCATTCCTGCAACTCACCAACATCTACCGCTCTCCTTATGTATTGGAATACTGGAGCCAGAAGCATGGATTGACCGTTATAGCCGACCTATTCAGACAAGGAAAGAAAGGCGAAGACCCTGCCATGACTTACAAACAGATGTTCAACCTCACTCAAGAACAGTTCAACGATGAAATGTTCGACGCCAGCCGTCGCATCGTAAACTTGGACTTTACTCATGCCTTCGACGTAACCCGCAAGCATGCCGGACAAATGACAACCAAACTTGGTGCTCCCGATGCTGAAGGATGGCGAATGATTACTCCTGAAAACTGTCCGGAAAACTACGGTTTCAATGCCATTCCTTTGAACCTTCCTGAAGCCGGAACAACCGTATCGGTAGACTTTAAGGGACAAGCCGGTACCAAAGGATTCAATGCCGTAAACACAGATAAGGCCGGTTGGAGATATGGCTTCATTGCCACTGACAAGGAGGGCAAATGTACCTACAGTGAAATGGGCAAGGAAAACATCGGTAAACTCAGTTACCAAGTGCCGGAAGGAACCGAACAATTGTGGTTGGTGGTAATGGGTGCTCCTACCGAATATTGGAGAACTCCTGAACGCTGGGGTAATGAAGGCGAAGACAAAGAAAGTGCCCAATGGCCTTACAGCATCAAATTAAACGGAACAACCTGTAAATAACATATAATACATACATCATGATGAAAAAGAACATGAAAACCATTGCATGTGGAGTAATGAGTCTGCTGTTGGCAGCTCCTTTGTCTGCTTCCACAACTGAATCAAACCTGGTTGTAGCACAAGCTACTCAAAGTTTACGAAAAATTGTCAGCGTTGAAACCATCAACGTCCAATCACCGGTAGGTACTGTTCCCAGACTGCCTTTCCAAGTATGGGTAACCTATTCTGACGGTACTTCTGAATACCGCCAGACCAAATGGGGTAACGCTGCTTTGGCTGCCGAACAAGAACAAGCCAAGTATCCGGTAGGTAAGGAATATCAAATCAACGGTGTGATTACCGGTGACAACACAACCGCCAACGGTTATCCTATTGTAGCCAACATCAAGGTGGTGGAAGGTACTTATACTACTCCATCCAACCAAACCGTGGCTGAACCATTGCCGTTAAACAAAGTGACTTTGAATGGTGACAACCGTTTGACATCCAACCGTGAACTGGCCATCCAAACAATTTTGAGTTGGGACGTTTCACAACAAATCTATAACTATCGTGACACTTACGGTCTTCCTACAGAAGGCTATACCGTAGCCGATGGTTGGGATTCACCTACTACCAAGTTGAAAGGACATGGCTCCGGTCACTACATGTCGGCCCTTGCCTTTGCTTTTGCCAGTGCAACCGACCCTGCACAAAAGGACCAGCTCCGCAAGAACATTACCCGTATGGTAAACGAATTGCGTGAATGCCAAGAAAGAACTTTTGTATGGAACGAAGAATTAGGACGTTACTGGGAAGCACGCGACTTTGCTCCGGAAGAAGAACTGAAGAAGATGGAAGGTACTTGGAAGGCATACGAAACCCACAAGACCGAATATACCAAGTACGGATACGGTTATTTAAATGCTATCCCGGCACACCATGCTGTTATGATTGAAAAATATGCACCTTATAACAATGAAAAAGGTGTATGGGCTCCTTACTATACCATCCACAAACAATTGGCCGGTTTGATTGACATTGCCAATTATGTAGACGACAAGGAAGTAGCTGCCAAGGCATTGCTTATTGCCAAGGATATGGGTCTTTGGATTTGGAACCGTTTGCACTATCGTACTTTTGTAAACAAGGAAGGTACTCAGGAAGAACGTAGAGCCAAGCCAGGTAACCGTTATGAAATGTGGAACATGTACATTGCCGGTGAAGTAGGTGGTGTAGGTGAATCATTGGCACGTCTTTCTACTATGGTAAAAGACAAGACCGAAAAAGCTCGTTTGCTTGAAGCATCGAACTATTTCGACAGTCCTGCCTTCTATGAACCATTGACTGTTAACATTGACGATATCCGTACCCGTCATGCCAACCAGCACATCCCAATGATTGTAGCTGCTCTTTACAGCTATCGTGCCAACAACAATCCAGACTATTATAACTTGTCAAAAAACTTCTGGAACCTGTTGCAAGGCCGCTACATCTATTCATCGGGTGGTGTAGGTAACGGTGAAATGTTCCGTCAGCCATATACTCAAATCATGAGTATGAACAATAACGTAAGTTCTGACCGCAACCGCAACATTCATCCGAATCCAAACATCAACGAAACTTGTTGTGCCTATAACCTGGCCAAGTTGAGCAAGGACTTGAACTGCTTCAATCCGGACAATGCCCAATATATGGACTATTATGAACGTGTATTGTACAACCAATTGATTGGTTCATTGCACCCCACTCATTACATGACTACTTATCACTATGCCGTAGGTTTGGATGCTTCCAAGCAATGGGGTAACTCTACTCCAGGTATGTCTTGTTGTGGTGGTACAGGTTCAGAAAACCACGTGAAGTACCAGGAAGCTGCTTACTTTGTTTCAGACGACGCTATTTGGGTAGGTCTTTATCTTCCTACTACTGCTACTTGGGATGCCAAGAAGGTAACTATCCAACAAGATTGTTTGTGGCCGGCCGAAAAGTCAACCATCAAGATTGCTAAGGGTAAGGGTAAGTTCGCCATGAAGTTGCGTGTACCTTATTGGGCAACTCAAGGATTTGATGTAAAATTGAACGGAAAATCCATTGCAGACAAATACCAACCTTGTTCATACGTAACTATTCCTACCCGTAAATGGACAGAAAAGGATGTAGTGGAAGTAATCATGCCATTCGGCAAGCACGTAAACTATGGTCCTGACAAGATGGAAATCGCCGCTACCGGCATGAACGAAACCAATACCGTATTTACTCCGATGTGGACCGGTACATTGATGTATGGTCCTTTGGCTATGGTATCAACCGGTATCGACCATTGGAACAAGGCTGTAATTGGCCTCAACTCTGACTTGAGCAATGTAAAGATGAACGGTGCCACTACTGAAACCGGTACAAACGGCAACCTTTATACATTGACCGTAGACGGCCGTACTTTCCAACCTGACTACTTTGTTGACAAGCATTCTACCCACTACTTCCGCATCAAGCAGAACGATGGTACTTTTGAATGGATGACCAACCAAAAGGTAGACAAGAGCAAATTGGCCGAAGCCTTGCAAGTGGCCAAGGAAAGAAAAGATGCACAAGAAGCTTGGAATGCCTTGACTGTGAAAGTTCCTGAATACGCACCTTGGGCTCCTCACGGTTATGCCCGATTGATGAGCAAATACGATGAAGCCATCAAGGTGAACGAAAACAAGGAAGCTATCCAAGACGAAGTAAGTACAGCTGCTGCTGCCTTGAACGCTGCTATCAACAGCATGCGTCCGGGTAACCTCCCCGAATTGGAAGACATGGATGAACTCTTCCAATTGATGAGAGAAGCCAGAAGATTGAGCAGAGACAATGCCGAAGTAAAAGAAGCTATGGATTATGCCGGTATGGTAGTAGAATATGTAGGCGATGGTAGTGGTACTATGGATATGATTACCAAGGCTTGCGATAAATTGAAAGCTTTACTGAAGAAATAAATTCATTCTTAGGCGCATATTTTAGGCGCGGATTACACGGATTTCACGGATTTTAAGTATATGTATACATTTACTTATCCGTGAAATCCGTGTAATCCGTGCCTAAATTTATATTACGAAACACTTTCTAAATAATAGGTATATATCCTTTTGTAAATTAATAATTCTCTTTATCTTTGTTCATCCTAAAAAGATGAATACCATGAAAAAATACTTGCTTTCCCTATTGATAAGCTTACTATCGGCACTTACTTTATCTGCCGCCATTAATTACGAATTCCGTTTCCGACATCTTACCGTAGAAAATGGCCTTTCTTCCAATGGAATCCGTGCCATTGTTCAAGACAAACATGGTTATATATGGTTTGGTACAGACGAAGGTTTGAATCGTTATGATGGAAAAAACATCAAATCGTTCAAGATAGACAATTTAGGTGTAAACGAATATATTTACACACTCTATGCCACCCAAGACCTATTATGGGTAGGAACAGGAAAAGGATTATATACCTTTGTATATGAGACAGAAGAAGTAAAACCCTTTTTGATAAAAACCGCTAATAATCAACATATCCAATCTTCCATTCAACACATAGTAGAAGACAAACAAAACAATTTGTGGTTTTCGACCTTCGGGCAAGGCGCTTTCAAATATGACCCTCAAAAACAAGAACTTGTCCAATATGATTTTACTGAAATCAATGGAATGGTAGCTTCTGTCTGCATAGATAGTGATAACCAGATATGGGTTACTACCAATTGGGGAGACCATTCACTGTTCAAACTTAATAAAGTAAAAGACAGTTTTGAACCTACCCCATTAAAATACAATCATCCCAAGTATAATTCATACGCACTGGCCATGTTTGAAGACAGCCATCATAACTTGTGGCTCGGTACTTGGGAAAGTGGTTTACAAAAAATTGATAAATATACAGGAGAAACACAAGTATATCTTCACCCCAGTGATGGAATAAAAGGAACCATGCACATTCATACCATTACCGAATATATGCCTGGAGAGTTACTGATAGGCTCGGACGATGGTTTGCTCCACTTCAACACTTTTACCAAAGAATACCGGCTTCATACCAAAGATGATGCTAACCCCCATTCTTTATCCAATAACTTTGTGTATCCCATCTTGAAAGATCACGAAGGAGGAATTTGGATTGGAACCTATTATGGCGGGGTTAATTATATTTCCCCACATGCCAACCAATTTGAAAACTATACTCCATCCACCTACCGAAACTCTGTAAGCGGTTCGGTAATCGGACGATTCTGCGAAGGTCCCGACGGTGAAATATGGATTGCCTCTGACGATGGTGGTCTGAGTTGCCTTCTCCCGCAAACCAAACAGTTCACTCATTATTTACCCAATGAGAATAAAAACAGCCTTTCCTATCATAACGTACATGCTCTCTGTATTGATGAAAACAACCTATGGATTGGTACATATTCCGGGAATCTCAATGTATTGAATTTGAAAAACAAGCAATTCAAACAATACATCTCATACAGCAACAAGCCAAACACTATAGATGGTAGCAGTTGTTACTCCATATTTAAGAATAGAGAAAACCAGTTATGGATGGGAACCATGTCGGGCGTCAACATCTACAACCATAACACCGATGACTTTACCCGAATAAAGGCAATAGATGCCATGATTATTGACATCGACCAAGATCAAGAGGGAAACATGTGGTTCTGTACACAAGGAGAAGGCGTATACAAATACATTTCTTCGACCAAAAGTTGGAAGAACTATACGTATGCCACTACTGAAGGTAAATTAGCCAACGACCAATGTAACTGCATCCTGATAGACCGTAGCGGAGAACTTTGGTTGGGTACTATGAACGGACTTTACAAATACATAGCAGAAAACGACCAATTTGAACGAATAGAACTGGAAATACCGAGCCAAAATATCTGTTGTATCATTGAAGACCAAGGAATTCTATGGATGACAACCGGCAAAGGATTGATACGCTACATTCCCAATCAATACGGATGCCAAGTATTTACAAAGAGCGACGGACTTCAAAGTGACCAGTTCCTGCCTAATGCCGGATTAATGACCAAAGAAGGTAAAATATATGTAGGTACTGCCAATGGCTTCAATGCTTTCTATCCACATCTTATCAAGACCAACCAGAGTGTACCACCGGTAGTGATTACCAATATTGAACTGTTCAACAAAGAAATACTGGTAGGCGACAAACGCCTTCCCAAATCATTGACACAAACCAAAGAACTGAATCTTTCCTACAAGGATCATGCCATCAGTCTATTGTTTGCATCATTGAGTTACTGTACCCCCGAAAAGAACCAATTTGCCTATATGCTCGAAGGATTTGATAAGGAGTGGAACTATGTAGGCTCCCAAAACAAGGCAACCTACACCAATCTCCCTCCCGGAAGCTATACTTTCCTCGTAAAGGCCACCAACAACGATGGGGTTTGGAATGACGAAGGTACCAGTTTGGTAATACACGTTCATCCCCCATTCTATTGGAACAACTATTCCAAGTTCCTTTATGTAGTATTGTTCATTGTTGTGCTTACTTATTTTTTCCGTTTCTTACTGAAACGTTCGGAAAAGAAACACTCATTGGAAATCAAGGAATTGAATGCTATCAAGGAACATGAAATACACGAAGCAAAAATCAAGTTCTTCACCACCATTGCTCACGAAATACGTACACCGGTATCACTCATCATCGGCCCGTTGGAAAAGATTATGCGTTCATTGAATACCTTCCCCGAAGCTGTATCCAACGACCTGAAGATTATCGACCGCAACAGCCAACGACTTCTTTTCTTAGTTAACCAGTTGCTTGATTTCCGCAAGGTGGAACAAGAAGGCATGAAGATGAAATTTGTCCGTCAAAACATCAGCCAGATGCTGAAAGCGGTATGCGAACGCTTTGAACCTTCCATTACCCACAACGGCTCAAGGATGGAAGTGGAATACCCCGACGAAAACTTTACCGCTATGATAGACAATGAAGCGGTTACCAAGCTGGTAAGTAACCTGTTGACCAATGCCAACAAATACACCAAAGACTATGTAAAAGTGTCATGTATGACACAACCCAACCAACAGACCTTCACCATCATAGTGACTGATAATGGTATGGGTATCAGCAAAGAAGAACAGAAGAAAATATTCAAGCCCTTCTATCAGGCCATGGACAACAAACCGGGAACCGGAATCGGGTTAAGCCTCGTAAAGAGCATTGTGGAAGGACACAACGGAAGCATCGAAGTAAAATCAGAAATAGGACAAGGCAGTTCATTCATCGTCACCTTACCTATTGAACAACCCGAAGGAGTGCCCGCAGAAGAAAACAGTCCGATAAATCCAAGCATTCCCGAAGATATCCTCCAGGAATCATTGCACGTTCCTACCGATAAGGAAAAATCGACCATCCTAATAGTGGACGACAATCAGGAAATGCTTCATTTCCTCTCTACCAGTTTCTCCGACAAAGCAACCATCCTTACCGCCGAAGACGGTTTGCAAGCTTTGGACATTCTGAATGAAAACGAAGTAACCCTAATCATCAGCGACTGGATGATGCCTAATATGGACGGTATTGAATTCTGTAAAACAGTGCGTGCCAACCAACTGACCAGTCATATTCCGTTTATTCTGCTTACGGCCAAGACCGATACCAGCTCAAAGATAGAAGGAATGGATTGTGGTGCCGATGCCTACATAGAGAAACCCTTCTCCGTTCAATATTTGGATTCTTGTATCCGCAACTTGGTAGAAATGCGTATTTTGTTGCACAAGAAATTCTCCAAGACTCCGTTGATGCCACTCAATAGCATTGCCAACAATACGGTGGATGATCATTTCCTACGCCGATTGAACCAGTTGATAGAAGATAATTTCTCCAACTCCAACCTGTCGGTAGACTTCCTGGCCGAACAACTCTGCATCAGTCGCTCGGGCTTGTTTGCTAAAATCAAGACACTGGCCAATGTCACTCCTAACGAACTGATACAAGTGGTGCGTCTGAAGAAAGCCGCTTCGCTTTTATTGGAAAATAAGTATCGGGTAAGCGAAATCTGCTACATGATTGGCTTCAACAATCCTTCTTACTTCAGCAAATGTTTCCAAAAGCAGTTTGGCATGAAACCGGGAGAATTTGCCATTAGTGGAGGAAACAAGCAAATGGAAGAATAAACAAAAGTGAGAGTACTCTCGTTGCTCTACGAGAATACTCTCACCATAACTTGTAAGCAAATGTGTACCCCTATGAAAGTAGTCACACACTTCCACGCTTGTACTCTCATGAACATACGAGAGTACAAGTGTTTTTAATCATTAATAATTAGTCTTCTTCACTTCGAAGTGAGCCTGTGGGTGAAGACATGCCGGACAAGTTTCAGGAGCTTCTGTACCTACGTGTATGTAACCACAGTTACGGCACTGCCATACGGTTTCTTCAGCTTTCTTGAACACGGTACCGTTTTCTACATTGGCTAACAAAGCCAAGTATCTTTCTTCGTGCCCTTTTTCGGCTTCGGCAATGCGACGATACATCACAGCAATAGCGGGGAAACCTTCCTGGTCGGCCACATCGGCAAAGTGAGGATAGTCGGTTGTCCATTCTTCGTTTTCACCGGCAGCAGCAGCCTTCAAGTTTTCGGCAGTAGTACCGATAACACCAGCCGGATACTTGGCTGTAATTTCTACCATACCACCTTCCAACCATTTGAACATACGCTTAGCGTGTTCCTTTTCCTGGTCGGCTGTTTCCTGGAAGATAGCCGAGATTTGTTCGTAACCTTCCTTCTTTGCCACACTGGCAAAATATGTATAACGCATTCTGGCTTGTGATTCACCGGCAAATGAAGTCAACAAGTTCTTTTCTGTCTGAGTTCCTTTAATACTCTTTTCCATGCTGAAATTCGTTTTAATTAGTTATTGAATGAAGTTAGCTGTACAAAGATAGAGATATTTTCTTAAACCAAAACAAGAAAAAGCATATATTTGATTCGAAAATAATAGAGATATTAGACAATAAAAGACAAATTTTAGCTAATTTTGCACCCTCAAAATCAATAGATATAGTTTTTAGGTAAACAAATGAAAGCATTTGAATTCAAACCGAAGCTCCTTACTACTCTTAAGAATTACTCTAAGGAGAACTTCATGGCCGATCTCATGGCCGGTATTATTGTAGGTATTGTTGCGCTTCCCTTGGCTATTGCATTTGGTATTGCATCGGGGGTTTCTCCCGAAAAGGGTATCATTACAGCCATTGTGGCCGGTTTTATCATCTCTTTGTTAGGTGGTAGCAAGGTACAGATTGGTGGCCCCACAGGCGCATTCATCGTCATCATTTATGGCATTATCCAAGAGTATGGCATCAGCGGACTTACCGTAGCCACCCTTATGGCCGGTGTACTCCTTATTTTATTAGGTGTATTCAAGTTGGGTGCCGTTATCAAGTTCATCCCTTATCCCATCATTGTAGGGTTTACCAGCGGTATTGCCCTTACCATCTTCACTACGCAGATAGCCGATGTATTCGGTTTGCAGTTTGGAGGGGAAAAGGTTCCGGGCGATTTTATTGGCAAATGGTTGCTTTACTTCAAGCACTTCGATACAGTGAACTGGTGGAATGCCATTGTGAGCTTTGTGAGTGTATTCATCATTGCCATTACCCCTAAATTCTCAAAGAAGGTACCCGGTTCGTTGGTAGCTATTGTTTTAGTGACCATTGCCGTTTATTTGATGAAGATGTATGGCGGTATTACTTGTATCGATACCATTGGCGACCGTTTCACCATCCAATCCGAATTACCCGATGCCGTAGTGCCCAACTTGAATTGGGAAGCCATCAAGAACCTGTTCCCTGTAGCTATCACCATTGCTGTATTGGGAGCCATTGAATCCTTGCTTTCGGCTGCTGTGGCCGATGGTGTGATTAGTGACCGTCACGATTCTAACACCGAACTCATTGCCCAAGGGATAGCCAATGTGGTATCACCCATCTTTGGTGGTATTCCGGCAACCGGTGCCATAGCCCGTACCATGACCAACATCAACAACGGTGGACGCACACCGATTGCAGGTATCATCCATGCGGTGGTATTGCTGCTCATCCTGTTGTTCCTCATGCCATTGGCCCAATACATTCCTATGGCTTGCTTGGCTGGTGTACTGGTTATCGTATCCTATAACATGAGTGGTTGGCGCACATTCAAGGCTCTGTTGAAGAATCCCAAATCGGATGTCAGTGTATTGCTCATCACTTTCTTCCTGACCGTTATCTTTGACCTGACCGTAGCCATTGAAGTGGGATTGGTCATTGCCTGTGTATTGTTCATGCGCCGTGTAATGGAAACCACAGAAATATCGGTTATCAAGGACGAAATCGACCCCAACAAGGAATCGGATTTGGAAGTGCACGAAGAACATCTCCTTGTGCCCGAAGGTGTAGAAGTATACGAAATCAACGGTCCTTACTTCTTCGGTATCGCTACCAAGTTTGAGGAAATGATGTCTCAATTCGGCGAACGTCCTAAAGTACGTATTGTCCGTATGCGTAAGGTACCTTTCATCGACTCTACCGGCATCCACAACTTGGGTCACCTCTGCGAAATGTCGCAAAAGGAAAACATCCAGATTGTACTTTCGGGTGTAAACGAAAAAGTATACAAGGTACTTGAAAAGACCGGCTTCTGCAACATGTTGGGTAAAGACAACATTTGTCCGAACATCAACATGGCTTTGGACAGAGCCAAAGAAATCATTTCCTGATTAATCTGAATATTGATACAGCTTCAGTCCGAATTCTTTCACCATCACCAACAAGTGGTCGAAGATATCGGACTGGATTTGTTCATACTCCTTCCATATCTTGTTTCGCAGAAAGAAATAAACCTGAATGGGTACCCCATATTCAGTCGCTTCCTTCTGACAGACTATCATATCCATTTCCTGATTCACTTCGGGATGCGCATTCAAATAACGACCGATATAAATACGGTATAACTGGGCATTGGTCGGTATTTCACCGAGTCTTGTTTCATAATCTTTCATCAATGGAATGCGTCGACGAATGGCATCCAATTCATCGGGAGTACAAAAGGAAAGTGTATTTACATTAAGCTTGATGTTCTTCATCACCCGTCTTCCGTTACTTTCCTTCATTCCCCGCCAATTGATGAAACTGGTATTCACCAATGTATAAGGAGGTATGGTAGAAATGGTATTATCAAAATTCCGTATCTTTACCGTATTCAGCGTTATCTCTTCCACCAATCCGTTGGCATTATCTTTCGGCAACTGAACCCAATCACCCAACCGTATCATATCATTGGCCGATAGCTGTACTCCCGCCACAAATCCCAAGATACTGTCCTTGAATATAAGCATCAGTACCGCTGCCGATGCCCCCAATCCTGCAAACAAGGTAGCCGGCGATTTATTGATGAGCACAGCAACAATGATAATGCCCCCTATAAAGAACAACAATACCTGAAATATCTGAATCACTCCTTTGATGGGATGGCTACGCCGTTCGTCTTTGGAGTTATAAATATCGAGCACAATGAGCAGCATCCCATTCAAGGTAAGTAAGACAGAATAGATTATATAAGCTATGCAGATATGTTGGGAAAAAATCAAGAGCTTGGGTGCTTCAACAAAAGCCAATGGAAGAAGCAGAAACAAGAAAAGTCCCGGCAGGATATGAAGCAGATGGTGCAATACCTTCCGTTTGATGAGCATACGGCTCCATCGTTTCTTCTCTACCCGCCTAATGATTCTGACTAACAGAGCCTGGCAGATATAGTTTATTCCTGTCACGACCGCAATCATCAACAAAGCGATGAGGGTTTCGTCAAATATGTCGGCAAATTCTTTGCTGAATCCCATGACTTCTACCAAGAAGTCGTTCATGTGTTGTCCTAAATTCAGTTGCATCTTCTTTCTGTTGTTTTCCTATAAACAAACGGAATAAGAAGATGTTTCCTTTTTAAAGTCAAAACATATTACTTTTTAGGCACGGATTACACGGATTAACATGGTTTTTAGTGTATATAAACATTCACTTATTCCGTGCAATCCGTGTAATCTGTGCCTAAAAATACTTTAATAGGAAACTGAAACAGGAATACCGGCTTCTTTTACCATCGCACCAATGCGGTCCAATTCTTCGTGAGTAGCTTTTTCCAGTTCCTTATCGGGAGTTTCACGATCGATAGTATAAATCATCACCTGTCGGGGAGCAATTTCCTTCACCGCTTCCAACCAAGGAAGCACATAGGCATCGCCCGTATTGTCTACATCCTTTCCTTTCATGAACATGGTCTGGATGGTGAGGTTTCCGTTGAATGCCTTCATGCATTCCAGAATCTGTTTCAAATCGTAATGCCCGGTGGGTCGGTCCACCTTCTGAATGTAAGCCTCATCCACCGTATCCAATTTCAAGATATTGTTGTCCACCTTATTGAGAGCCTCAAACACTTCGGGCTTATGGATGAAAGTAGAATTGCTGAGCACACTCACCTTGGCTTGTGGAAAATAGCGGTTGCGCAGTTCCAATGTATCGTCTATAATGCCGGCAAAGTGGGGATGTGCCGTTGGTTCACCGTTTCCGGCAAAGGTCAGCACATCAGGCTTCGGCCCATTCTGCTGCATATCCTTCAGCTTGTTTTCCAAGGCCTCGCGTACTTGTTCACGGGTAGGTAGTTTCTTCTTCGGTCGGAAGTCGGCATTGAAACCACATTCACAATATATGCAATCGAAGGTACAAAACTTACCGTCTTCGGGAAGCAGGTTGATACCCAAGGATACCCCCAAACGGCGGCTATGTACAGGGCCGAATATCGGCGACGGATAAATGACAGTTGACATAATAGTTGTTTTGATTCTACAGGTGCAAAGATAAGAAAAACTTTTGATAATTGGTTTCAGTAATTTCAGGCACTTACAAGGTGTTGATTATCCGTTTGTTTGGCTGAAATGACCAGTTGTTTTTCTGATTTCAGTGATTTCAGCACATCATATACATTTCCTTGTTCGGTATGTGTTCTTTTGGCACCAATCTTTATCAGAATCTTGCCCATATTGCGGGGATGCACTCCTCGCATTACAGCCGGGAAACGTTTCTGTAATACATGGTAGATGTCTGTAGCTGTCATTTTGATACATTCTTCCCCTTCTTTGGGCAAACGGAATACCTTGTAGAAAGCCTCCTCTTCTGGCGAATGTCTATAGAACGCCTTGTTGTGAAGCTGAATTTCTTCTTCCTCCTCTTTCGAGAGCCAATAGCGCTTACCATTTTCCAATTCCCATTTCAATTGGGCATAGAGTTGGCCGTATTCGGGCGTGCTACAATCAATGGGTTTCTCCACTTCAATGCAGAGGAATCTTCGGCTTCCGCTTACGTCTGTAAGTAATGACTTTTCGTTGCTTGTCCCGATGAATGAAGCGATGCGCGGTAAGGTGCTATAATAAGCACGATAACATTTACGGAAGTTAAGGCGTTTCATCTGCATCAGGTTCTTCAGTGTAGCCATCATCTTCTCGCTATAACGGTCGAACTCATCCATATTAATGAGGCCGAATGTGGAGAGTTTCTGTTCGCATCCGCTGGTCGAAGTGATGTCGAACTTGTCGATGTAATAGTTTCTCAACTCTTCGGGCAACAAGATAGAGCAGAAAGTGGATTTACACATTCCTTGTTCTGTACTGATAAGCAAGGGGGCAAAGGCATTTGCACATCTCGAAGGATAGCCCATCCATTGGGCTGCCATTCCCAACATCCATCGATGGAAGGCATTGAGCCACATCCCATTACCTGAAACTCTTGCACCTAATAGGGTTACACGGTCAATGCCATCCCATTCGGGTAGGTTCTCCATGTAGTCACTAAATGGGTGATGACTGGGAATCTGTTCGGAAAAGAGGAAGCGTGACACATCTCGGTCGCTACATTTCAAGTCTTCATTCAAAGCCTCGATACAGAGGGAGTTCATGGCTCGTTTGTCCACCATTCTGTAAGCGGTTTCACACTTGCGTTTGAATTCCGGCATCTCGGTCAATACATTGAATCGGAAATCGAAACGACTGAAGAAAAATTCACAAATAGCTTGTTGTTTGGATTCCTCCAAACAAGTAATAGTTAAGTCTTGCATAGTAAAATTTATTTATTGGTTAATAATACAAATATACAATAAAAAATAGCGTTTGTCAAGTCCTTTTATGTTAAAAAATATTCCAACAAAAATTATAGGCTCTACAATAGTTTATAAGGCCTATTTTATTGTTGCTAATTTTTTATTGCTTCATTATTCTACTTGTTTTTAAAGTAAAATAATCAGCAATAGTTCTTTCCCCTTTCTGTTATCCTAAACAATACGAAGGATTTGTAACATTTACCTATATTAAATATAGAGGTTTATGCTTACAATGGCAAATATACAATATTGGTATAGCGGTTGTCATGTATTTAGCTGAAAAAATATCAGCAATTTATTTAAAAATTCTTCTTGCTTGTGCCACGTTATGACACATCTTCGTCCTATCTTTGCATTACAAACGATAGAAAAAGGATTATGGGAAAAGATTCATTAAATAAGTATATTTGGTTATTGGACGTAATTAAGCGTGCCGGCAAGATAACATTTGAAGAAATCAACGAACGATGGAAACGTTCCGTTTATAGTCATGGTGAGGAGATTCCATTACGGACTTTTCATCGGTGGAGAGGTACGATTGAAACGATGTTCGACATCAATATCAATTGTGATCGTAAAGGAGGTTATTACTATTATATAGAAAATGAAAGCGAGTTGAATGGTGATACCTTTCAACAATGGTTGTTGGATTCATTCTATATGAGTAATTTGATTAGCGAAAGCTATCAGTTGAAAGACTGTATCTTATTGGAATATATTCCTTCGGGTAGAGAACATTTGTCTACTATCATTGAAGCCATACGCAATAGCAAGGAAATCAATATAGTCCATCAAAGTTATAAAGCAGATTTGCCTAAAGAGTATACGGTTCAACCTTATTGCATTAAGTTGTTTGCCCAACGATGGTATGTTTTGGGATTGTGTAAAGAAGTTAATGCGTTCCGCACATTTGGCTTGGATAGAATCCATTCCGTTCAAATATCAGAGACAACTTTTGAACTCCCTGATGACTTTGATGCCACCAAGTATTATAGCGATTGTTTTGGAATAGTTTCGGATGATGGCACAAAAGTAGAAACCATCAAGCTGAAAGTCTATGGTTTGCAACGCTATTATTTGCGTTCATTACCTCTCCATTCGTCACAACAAGAAATAGAGAGCACTGATGATTATTCTATCTTCCAGTACCAAGTACGTCCGACGTTCGATTTCCGTCAGGCGTTGTTGTCGAAAGGTTCAGAAGTGGAAGTGTTGGAGCCTATCGCTTTCCGTGAAGATATGAAGAATGAAATACAAAACATGAAAAACCGTTATCTATGAAAACATTGCTTTATTTACATGGCCTTTCCTCGTCCGGTCAATCAAACACTCCGAACATGTTGAGGAAGTTGCTTCCTGATTGGAACATTGTTTCACCCGATATCCCAATTGATCCGGAAGAAGCGTTGTGTATGTTGCGTCGATTATGTAAGGAAATAGCTCCTGACATCGTGGTAGGTACTTCGATGGGAGGTATGTTTGCCCAACAGATGCATGGTTATCGGAAGATATTGGTCAATCCGGCCTTTCATGTATCCGAATTCATGCGTCAGAATTTGGGAGTGCAAACTTTTTTCAGTCCACGAAAAGATGGAGCCACGGAGTATGAAATCACATCCGAACTTTGCGATGCTTATAAAGCGATGGAGTCCCAACAGTTTGATGGCATCCTTCCTCAAGATAAAAGTATAACTATGGCTTTGTTTGGGACAGAAGACGATTTGGTGGATGGTAGAAAAGAATATTATCAGTACTATTCTCATGGTACTATGTTCGAAGGTGGACATCGGTTGACGATGGAGGTTGTGGAGAATGTACTTCTGAAATGGATTAATCTCAATGGAGAATGGGGTATTTGAAATCCAGAGTATTTAAATTGCTAATATACTTGATTTGCAACTTTAAATTTATATCTTTGTGAATTGTTCAACTATAATTTATACACTATGATTTTATGTAATAACCCAACATTGAGACAACAAATTATTAATTTGTTGTACGATAATCTATTCAAAATGTCAAGTAATGGATGTTTGGAAGAATGGTATGACTTGATGGTTACTCATTTAAATGATCCAAACACTGTTTGGAATAGCATTACTCCTACAAATGGAACCATTAATCTTAACCATAGGAATGATGCCTTATTTGAATGCAAGCATAATCTCTTTAGTAAATCATCTTCCATTCTTCCTCTTTTTCAGTATCCTAATTTTGGACATGATGTCCCTGTTTGGCTAGAAGAAGATAATAATGATAATGATAGTGAAGATGTCATAAAAATTATGATTGTTTCGCAAGACCCGTTAAGAGATAGAGGCGCTATCGGTAAAATTCTCTTCTCTTCGCCTTTTGGGGTTCATTGCAGAGATTATCGGACTCAACCGAGACAATGTTTAATGAAAATTATTGGAGGCGTATGGAAAACAGCTAAAGCAAACAATAAAAAAGTAATCTTTTATCTTACAGATTTTAATAAATTTTTCTTGATAGATATAAAGTCTTCAATTAAAACTTTAAAAAGAAATCATCAGGGAATTGTAATTTTTTTTGAACCGACATTGAAGGAAGAAGTTAGATTATTTGCACCTGAATTAATTGTAACTTTAGGTAACATTGCCTCGGGAGCATTATTAGGAAAAAAAGGTTATATACGTTCTTCTAATAAAAATAATACTAATGGCGATTTTTTCAATCCAAAATCAACTTTGAAGTATGGAAATTCTGAAGTTTTAATTTGTGCACATCCTACAGGAGGAGCTGGAACTCAACCAATTATTAATAGAGCAAAGAAAAGTGGTGAGAAAGACGAAGATGTATATATACGCATTATAATTGAAAAGTTGCGTAACATGAATTTAATTCCATGATTAAACTAACCAAAACCATACCAATAAAGAGAAGGATGACTCAAAGCATCAAGTCATTGCTACAACTTTACCTTTCTAAAGAATGGAAAGTTGTAGCAAACTTCCCCTTTTGTGTGGTAATGGAAAAGGAACTTGATTATGATGAAGTTATTATGCTGGAAGAATACACCAATCTCGTTCAGAAATCACATAGCTTTCCGGCAATGTATATTGTCATGCAAAAAGGATTATTGGGGTTTCTGGATGAATACGGTGATGAGATTTTGCCTTGTTTGTTTAGTCGTTGCGATTATAAGGATACTATGGAATCTCCTTCTTCTTGTTCATCCATATTAATGACTACAACGGATGGGATACAATATCATTGGGACAGAAGTACTTCCGAATTGGATGTAATGAATATGGACCTGGTAAATCGATGGATTGAAAAGAGTAGATACGATAGTCAAAGAGTTTAGGAATTAATAAATGATAGAGGTATGGCATTTGATTTTGAAGACGATAATTATGAAAACATATTTAGTGAAGCAATAACTATAAATAAATATACTAGTCAAGGCTTTGAATTCAGTAGTGACCATAAGACTTTGCTTATGGCACCTAAAGACATTATTGAATTTGAAGTTCCTGATTTTGTTACTACAATAGGTCCCTCTGCTTTTAAGAGTTGTGAAATGTTGGAAAGAATAGTTTTACATGATTCTATTCGAAGTATTGCAAAAGACGCTTTTGAATATTGTAGTGCATTAAAGACATTTGAATTACCGAATTCTATCGAATGTATAAATTTATCATTTAGAAACTGTACTTCATTGTCTTCTATAACAATTCCTGACACTGTAAAAACAATCAAGGCATTCAATCTTAGAGGTTGTAAATCATTGAAAGATATTAGATTGCCCAAGTCTTTGGAAACGGTTATGCTTTATTTAAAAGAATGTACTTCTTTATCTTCATTGATCATACCCGAATCAGTAAAGGAAATAACATCATTGGTTTTTGAAGGTTGTACTTCATTAAAGGAAATTGTTTTTACAAACACATTAAAAGTAGGATACCTTGATTTAAGCAATTCTTCCATTACCTCATTACCTGATAATTTAAAAGTCGGAGGCGGACTTTATTTAAGTCATACTCCTATTAAAGTATTGCCAAATAACTTGTGTGCAGATTGTCTTGATTTGAGTCACACTCTTATTACTTCATTACCAGATAATTTGAAAGTTAAGTACAGTATATATTTAAGTCATACTCCCATTACCTCGTTACCTGATAATTTAAAAGTAGGATGGGACCTTGATTTAAGCAATACTCCCATTACCTCATTACCTGATAATTTAGAAGTAGAATGTAACCTTGTTTTAAGTAATACTCCTATTACCTCGTTACCTGATAATTTAAAAGTAGGAGGGGACCTTGATTTAAGCAATACTCCTATTACTTCATTACCTGATAATTTAAAAGTAGGATGGGACCTTGATTTAAGCAATACTCCCATTACCTCATTACCTGATAACTTAAAAGTAGGAGGGAAAGTTGTCGGATTAAAATGATTGTATTTGAAAGTTAAATTCGCCTACTATGATAAATTGTAACACTATATATTATTTCCAATCATGGCACCTGAAGATATTATTGTAAAGTTCAAAGAAGAGACAGGTTGTGACTTGTATCTTGTAGATAATGAGTTCATGTTAATAAACCCTATGTCTTTTGCTGGCTTTCCTATCACTTCATTACCTGATAATTTGCAAGTAGTAGGTGACTTGTTATTAGATAATTGTCCAATCAATTCATTGCCTGATAATTTGCGAGTAGTAGGTGATTTGTCATTGCGTAATTGCCCAATAAGCTCATTGCCAAAGAATTTGCAGGTAGATTATAATCTATTTCTTTCAAACACACAGATAACCTCACTACCAGAAGATTTGATAGTTGGAGGGGACCTTGATTTGTCATATACTACAATTAAATCATTACCAAAAGGTTTGAAGGTTTGTGGGTCCGTTTGTGCTTTATCAACACAATTGTCTTCTTTACCTGAAGGATTACAATTTGGTGGGCTGAATATTAGCAATACTCCAATTACCCAATTACCTAATAAAATGAAAATTAAGCATGAAATAATACTTAGAAATACACCCATAACTTCATTGCCTGATGATTTAACTAAAATTGAAGGAGATTTAATGTTGGGATATTCTTCTATCAAGTCTTTACCGGATGGTCTAGAAGTAAATGGAACGCTTGACCTTTCACACACTTCAATCGCTTCACTCCCAATTGGATTAAAAGTAGGAGGAAATCTTATTCTTGTAAATACTCCATTGACTTCATTGCCTGATAAATTACAAGTTGGAGGATATTTGGATATTAGTTACACTTCTATTCAATCACTACCTGTTGACTTGAATGTTCAAAAAGGTATTATTTATGAAGAAGCCAAAAAAGAAACTATAAATTGCTTTGTTGGAAATGCTGATTCCGATAATGAAGAAGCCAATGAACTTGACTATGAAGAAGAATATGAATTTGATAGTTGGGAAGAGGAAGAGGACTTCATAATCAGATTGAACAAATTGGAAGAAGACATTACTTTGTCATTTCAAGTATGCGAATATCATAGTGCCGACAAGTGGCAAATATTCGATTCCGCAAGTATTTCATTGAAAGACAATAAAGCTTTGCTTAACTTAGAAGGCTCAATTAAACTTGAAATGTGGAATGGACCTGAAAACATCCAACACTTATTTAAGCATTTAAGTGAAGCAGTAATTGAATCAGGAATTTTCATACATTCAGAAGATGATGATTTGGAATTAGATAAATGGTGTACAATTACTTTAGGAGTTTTAATAGATAAGGATTTTATGTTCTTTGAAACCGTTAATTCTTACATGAAATTAATCGGAGATTTAGAGTCAAAAGCACAAAAAAAGTGGAAAGAGTTATATGAACAAGAAATCGAAATCCGTAATATTGAAGAATCCAACAAAGAAGCTGCAAATTTGACATCTGGAAGTGCTGATTCCAATAATAAAGAAGACTATGAATTTGACTGTAATACAGAAGGAGAATATTATTGTGATAGTTGGAAAGAAGAAAAGGACTTCATAATTAGATTGAACAAATTGGTGGAAGATGGCACTGTATCATTCAATTTTCGAGAATGTGAATATCATAGTGCCGACAGGTGGGAAATATTCGATTCCGTGTATATTACATTGAAAGACAATAAAGCTTTGCTTAACTTGGAAGGCTCAATTAAACTTGAAATGTGGAATGGACCTGAAAACATCCAACACTTATTTAAGTATTTGAGTGAAGCAGTAATTGAATCGGGATTATTCATACATTCAGAAGATGATGATTTAGAATTAGATAACTGGTGTACAATTACTTTAGGAGTTATAATAGATAAAGATTTCATGTTCTTTGAAACCGTAAATCATTATATGAAATTAATTGGAGACTTGGAAACAAAAGCAAAGCAAAAATGGTTTGAAAAGATGACAGCAAACTATAAAAAATAGCGGCTAATAAAAGTAGTATTTCATTAATTTTTCGACTAGTACCATGATTAAGTTAAGCAAAATTATCAAGTTCAAGGAAGGTATAACTTAACACAAGGAAGAAGAGTTCCAGAAGTATTCTTTAAAAGGATGGAGTGTTGCAGGTTGTTCTACCCAATACATCATAGTAGAAAAAGAATTGCAATACGATGAAGCCATTTGTTTAGAAGGTAGCAATTGGCCTTTAATCTATGTCGTTGAAAAAGATAATTCATTCGGCATCATCGACGAATATGGAAAAGAAATTTGTCCTTGTCAGTTTGTAAAGTATGAATATGAGTATGCATGGGATGACTCCAAGAATCCATCTTCCATTATACTATGGACTAATACTGGTGATAGACATACTTATGACAGAAAAACGTCAAAAATCAGTATACTTGACAAAGAAACATTGGATGTAATGAATAAGGCTCAAGAGAAATTTTGGGCATCAGTAGATGATATAATGGGAGTATTGAAAATGAAGAATGAAACTTTGACAAATGATGATTTCGGATTGTCCGAAACTAATCCTATCCCTACAAGAAATATTATAGATTCACAACGCTATCTCCACAAATTGGTTTCCTCGGAAGGGGAACCAATTAAGTGGGAAAGAATAGGTTCGGTACATAATCCGAATCATGGAGGCAATAAAGACATGCCTGTTGATGTATATAAGGTTGAAACGGAAAGTGGCATCGATATGGGAAAGATATACATCAGTCCTTATTGTGAAAAGGGTACATCAAAAGCTCCTATCGGTTTCAAGAATTCGGGGTTTAACATGGACGCATTAATTGATTCCATATTCGATGAAGACTAAAAGTGCGTAAGTTAATTATGTTAATCTATCAAGTAAATCATATAGCAATTCATTACCCTGAAAGTTGGGATGAATGTCGTCTATTTGATTTTAGAATTGAACCTTATTCCCGTTATGGTCAATGCCTGTTGGTGTTTGATACGCATACCGAATGGGGATATTTTCTAAAATCGGATTTTTGGGAAGTTCATGAAGGCAATAAAGGTTGGTATTATTATGCTCTAAAAAGGAACGACCCTTCTTATACCTTGTATGATTATCAAACAACATGTATTGAAATCAGTGAAAGAATAGGGATGGATATACGATTGTTCATGGAATTTCCTTTACGAATACTAAAGAAGAAATTGAATGAAGGATGCAATGACGCCAATTTCCACAAAATGTTGGGTGATATATATTGGAAAGAAGATGCTTTTCTAGACGCTATTAATCATTACACTATTGCATCCAATAAAGGTAGTAGAGATGCAATGTATGAACTGGCCGAAATCTATGCGGATAAAAAATCAGAATTTTATCAGATTGAAGAAGCTCTAAAGTGGTATGAAGAAGCTGCCAAGCAAGGTCATGAACCATCCATTTTTAGTTTAGGGGCTTACTATTATGAATTGGAAAATGAAGAACAGAAAGCATTATCCTATTTGGAGAAACTAAGCTTTAATTATGCAGCTTATGAATTTGGGATTTGTTTGGGTGTTCGTTATTCTGATAAGGAAATAGGCATAAATGTTCCAATTATGTTGGAATATCTTTATTGGAAATTAGGAGAAACGGAAAAGTCAAACTTCTATACGAAAATCTTGGAAGAGTATATATTGGATGACGATATCGATGTATAATAAATGATTTCAGTGATTTCAGCCCTTATTAACTATCTCATACACAGTATGTATGGCTGAAATGAAAACGATAATTTTGGTTTCATCTCATTTCAGCTATACTTGTTTTATTGAAGAATGATAAGATTTAGCTTGAGTTGTTCATCATAAAACAATGTTTTACGAGGAAAAAAACGTCGTTTTATTGTCTGTAATACGATGGTTTGTAATTGGTGATTTAAAAATGAAATCACTGAAATCAGAAAAACAACTGATCATTTCAGCCAAACAAACGGATAATCAACACCTTGTAAGTGCCTGAAATCACTGAAACCAATTACACAAAGTGTCATCCTGAAAATTCATCAGAATGACACTTTTGTATTAAAAGATAGGTAATTCCCTAATTCTTAACCTTAGTCAAATCATAAACACTTTGGCTGATGGTTTCCTGCAAAGTGGAATCGTTCACCATCCGAAGGGTGGTATCGTTTACTATCACAAAATACATGGGGCTGTTGCCATCGTCGGGAGTAAGCTTCACGGCCTTCTTCGGTTTGTTGTTCACAACCTTGTGAATTTCATTCTTCTTTCCTTTCGAAGTAAAGGTCTGATTCTTTCCAGGACCGGCTGCATCCAAATAAGTCATATCGAGTGTATACAGAGTATCAATACCATCGGTGGTAACTCCCAAAGTCAAAACAAAATCAATGCCCGGCCCATCGGCAGCAGGAATAGTACCGGTAAACACTTCGTCAACTTCCATAATGGGGAGGGCATCCATTGTGGTATCTGCCATTTCTGCCTGTACGGTTTTCTTGTTATTTGATTGGCAAGAAGCCAAAGCTGCTACAAGGGCAGCAAACATGAGTAACTTTTTCATTGTGAATTGCTTTAAATTTATCAATCAACAGAAATAACAAACAGTTGTTGAAAAGGTTCAGAACTTGAAACGCAATTGCAGATACAAGTCGCTTTTAACGGATTTGTTGATTTGTTCCAAAGCTGTACCTATGGTTTCTCTGTCGAAATATTGGGTTAAACCATATTTAGCCTGAAGAACACAATGTTTACCCCATTCATAACGGGCTACCAAGGCATACCTCATTCCTTTGCCATAGAAAGAAGGAAATGAAAAACTATAAAGCAATCCTTTTTCATACATGGAGATGCGAGAACTGTAATCATCAGTACAAAACCAAGCTACCTGACCATCCAAACGCAAAGGAAAGTTGCTGAACAATACTCCCGCTCCTTGAGAAATCATGATACCTTGCGAAGCGGACTGATGGCGATGGTGTGCATTTACATAATCTATGGTAGTTTTCAACATCCAAACATCGGAAGGTGTATAATTCAACTGGTATTTCCATCGTTGCTGAATATAAGGAAGCGTGGATTTATTTTTGGAATCATCCGTATAGTCTTTTTGTTTGTTTTTATAGCGGTATCTTATGAACATATCCAGTTCATAAGTAGGTGAATAACTTAATTGTACCAAACCATCAAAACCGGTAGTTCCTGCCTTGCTAACCAAATATTTTTTCCATGGAAAGTAGAAATAATCGGCATATGCATTTAATTTGAAGTAACGTAATAAATTGGTTTCCAAACCTATATAAATACCACTTTCGTTTTGAACCGTACTTCCCTCGCCTACCGAACGAGCATAAATGCTTTGGTATGCCGCATCGTAAAATCGGTTCATAACTGTAATTTGAGTATCCGATTTCGGTGAATAACGTAACATATTCAGTGTTGCTATCCGTCCTGCTTTGTCTATGGCTGTTTCGCCTGAAAAGGTGAATTGCTTGTAGAATAGTTTATAATTGATTCCGGCATTGAAAAAATCACTTCCACGAGCATAATAGGTATTGTAATAGCGAGCCGAAGGATTCAACACCTTGTTGAAAACATTATAAACCGTTGTTAATCCCAGTTCATAATATTTTCCGTTATAATGTATATTACTGCCAATCACATGGTTAGAGAAAGAATTCCGTTTGTTGAAATCGGTAGTAGTACGAAAATAACCATCCTTTTTCAACGAGGTTATAAACCGGTTATCCACAGTTCCACTCATCTTCCGATAAGAATAGAAAGCATCGGCTATCCATCGTTTGGAAAGTCGATAACTGATGGCTACTCCTTGGAAATAGTTATACTCATCGGTAGAAGAATGTTTCTTGATACCCTTTGATTGGTTGCCCAAAGTAGAAAGTGTAGCACTTTTACCCATACTGAAACCGGTGTTGATAACTAATCCATAACCATACCCCAAACGATAATTACCAATAGCCAATGTCTTGATTTTACCGATATTACGAATGAGGAAATACGGTGAATAATAATCATATCCTTTGCGATTCCTACCTTCGAAGAAAGGTTCGCCGGCATCTTTTTCTGCAGTTAATCCTATATATAAACGATCACTGTAATGATAACTATATCTTACATTGTGATAGAACCCATATCCCAAATACTTGTTCTTATAGCCGGTTTTGGTATAGAAAGGAATGTCAACCCTTGTGGATAACTCGTGTTTACCCTTTTTCAACATTTGTTTGAAAGTATGTTTATATTCCTCTTTTTCAATGGGTTGAAAGGTTATAAAAGGTAATAAATAACGAATAGTTTGCCTGTTCATATCTTCTACCATCATCAATTCTTTCTCGTTCTGTATGGAACCATATTTATAGATATAGTACAGTATATTTTCTATCAACTGGTCGGATAGAAAAGGAAATCTTTCCAACTGTTCTTTGGTTGCCCGGTTGATATCCAAGGGATGTTCCTTCAAATCGGCCAGTTCTTCCAACAAATTCTCCCACTGATAAGAATTTTCTTCTTCATTTTCGGCCAATTGTTCGATTACTTCTTCCCAAGTAGTTTGTGCCGATAAGTTATTAACAAAGAAAAACATTGAAATACAAGTAATTGACATTACTTTCAACAAACTTATTAATTTTTCCATATTCAAATGTGTTTGATGTTAAATAATCTATTTAGATACAATACCCTACCATATTTCTTCGTACTTTTACACCGAAAATGAAACGGATACTGATTTTCATATTCCTATGCTCGTTGTCGTGCATTGCAACTTACTCGCAATCTAAGGAAGAAACAACTTCCATCAACGGATATATGGTACCTGTCTGTGTATATCAGGGAGATACCATCCCATCGTTGCGTATGCCTATACTATACGTATTCAAACCCTTGAATCTCAATAGTGAAAAGAAAAGAAGAGAATATAACCGCTTGGTAAGGAACGTGAAAAAGACACTACCTATAGCCAAGGAAGTAAACCGGGCCATCATTGAAACCTACGAATACTTACAAACACTTCCTGATGAGAAAGCCAGACAAAAACACTTGAAGTTAGTGGAGAAAAGCATTAAAGAACAATATACACCTGTTATGAAGAAACTAACTTTTTCACAAGGTAAACTGTTAATAAAGTTAGTAAACCGTGAAACCGATTCTTCTTCATACGAGTTGGTAAAAGCTTTTCTGGGACCATTCAAAGCCGGGTTTTATCAAGCATTTGCATCATTGTTTGGAGCAAGCCTTAAAAAAGAATATCATCCGGAAGACGAAGATGCTATGACAGAACGTGTTGTGTTATTGGTAGAAAGCGGACAACTCTAACTTTACTTTCTGAATTCCATCAATTTATTGGCAAACTCCCAAAGTACAATTCCTGTAGTAACCGAAACATTAAGTGAGTGTTTGGTACCATATTGAGGAATTTCAATACATCCGTCGCAAGCATTGACCACTTCCTGTTGTACACCTTTTACTTCATTACCCATTACAATGGCGTATTTTTTATCGGCATCCAACGAAAGATCACCCAACATAGTACTTCCTTCCACTTGTTCAATAGCAAGTACGGTATATCCTTCATTATGAAGCTCTTCTACAGCTTCCAAGGTATGATTTTTATAAATCCAATCTACTGTATCTTCAGCACCAAGAGCGGTCTTATGCATTTCGGGATGAGGAGGAGTAGCGGTAATTCCACAAAGATAGATACAGTTTACAAGGAATGCATCCGATGTGCGGAATACAGATCCGATATTATGCAAGCTACGGACTTCATCCAATACAACTACTAATGGAAGTTTGTCGGCCTGCTTGAATTCATCGACAGAAAGTCGGTTTAATTCGGTAATCTTGAGTTTTCTCATATTTTAATTGTAGTATTGATTTATATGGTTGCAAAGATAACATTAAATTGTTCATAACTGTTGAAAACCGGTGAAAACTTTGGGCACATATTTTAAAAAATTTTTCTTGCATAATTCAAAAAGCGATATATGAAGATATACAAACCAACAATCCAAAAAATATAGCCTGAATTTAAATATCCAATATCAACACATTTTAATCCACATTTTGCATGTTCATAACCATAAAGTTTTTAACTTTGCGCATTATTAACCGTCTGTTGATAGAGAAGCTAATGTAACTGTATTACAACAAATAAGCCTATTAATAGGGTGTTAAATGACAATTACCCTTAAGCTAATAACTTACTGGGCAAGAAAAGTGGGTATTAATTAATGAACACTATCAACAGACTATTATCATCAGTATAGGTTCTTTTTTTGAAAGGAAGAAAAATAATAAGATTATAATGAATAAATCGGAATGGTTGAAAAAGGGGTATGTTACCGAAGCGGTAGACAAGAACCTCGACTTGAAAGCAGAGATAGACAGACTGCGTAAGGAAAAGAATGCAGTAATCTTAGGACACTACTATCAAAGTGGAGATATTCAGGATATAGCCGACTTTGTGGGTGATAGTCTGGCTTTGGCACAATGGGCTGCTAAAACCGATGCTGACATTATTGTAATGTGTGGTGTACACTTCATGGGTGAAACTGCCAAGGTGCTTTGTCCGGATAAGAAAGTCCTGGTACCCGACTTTAATGCCGGTTGTTCATTAGCCGACAGTTGTCCGGCCGATCAATTTGCACAGTTTGTCAAAGAACATCCCGACCATACAGTCATTTCCTATGTAAACACTACTGCAGCTGTCAAGGCAGTGACTGATGTGGTGGTGACTTCTACCAATGCCAAGCAGATAGTGGAAAGTTTTCCAAAGGAAGAAAAAATAATCTTTGGTCCTGATAGAAACCTGGGTAATTATATTAACTCCATTACGAACAGGCAAATGCTTTTATGGAATGGAGCTTGCCATGTGCATGAACAATTCTCTGTGGAAAAGATTCTGGAACTGAAGAAACAATATCCTGATGCTGATGTGTTGGTACATCCTGAATGTAAGGGTGCTGTAGCCAAATTGGCCGATAAGGTGGCTTCTACTGCCGGCTTGTTGAAATATGCTATCAACAGCCCTAAGAAAGATTTCTTGGTAGCTACCGAAAGCGGTATTCTTCATGAAATGCGCAAACAGTGTCCTGAAAAGAATTTCATTCCTGTTCCTCCCGAAGATGGTACTTGTGCTTGCAATGAATGTAACTATATGCGCTTGAACACCTTGGAAAAGCTGTATAATACATTAAAATATGAATGGCCCGAGGTAACAGTCGATTCTGAAGTAGCTAAAGAAGCAGTAAAACCTATCCAACGGATGTTGGAAATTTCAGCCAAGTTGGGATTATAATAAGAACTAAAAATAAGAGAGAGGATTCTCACGAACACTCTCTCTTGATGTTTTTATAAAACACTTTTTTAAAAAGTTAAATAAAATACACAACACTATGTGTATTTACAAATGGGTTCATTTGAACTCATTTGATTTCTTAATTGTGTAGTAGGAGTATAGTATCTATACTCCTACTGTATATATTTATGTGCAGTGTTTTTACATAACAAAAGTAGTTATTGTTTTTATAGCTATAGTAAAGGAATATCTGACCTTTTTCTGACTTTTTTATAACCTTGATTCTTGTTTTTCTATTTATACTATATTTGCGAAAAAATTAATCAAGATGATAAAGTTATTGATAGTTGAAGATAATTTTGATATTGCATCTTTTTTAACAAATGGATTGAAACAATTTGGTGAGTATAAAATAGTTATTGCTAATAATGGAAAGGAAGCAATCAAACAATGGAAATCATTTGAACCTGATATTATAACTTCAGATATAAATATGCCTGTAATGGATGGATTTAAAATGGCCGAAATTATTCGTAATATTGATTTACATATACCTATTATATTTTTTACCGGGTTCAATACACGTGAAAATGTATTAGGTTCTTATGAAGTAGGTGCCAATTATTATTTAAAAAAGCCTTTTGAAATAGATGAATTTGATGCCCATATCAAAGGTATATTGAGTAGAGGTAATACTAAATCAAATTGTGATTGTTATAAAATAGGTTCTTTCACTTATTTAAAAAAGCATTTTATATTGAGGCATGAACCAACAAATGAGGAAATTCGTTTGACAAAGATGGAATCAGATGTACTTCTTCTATTAGTTTCAAAACTAAATGAACCCATTTCAAAGAATGTGTTTTATCATATTTTGTGGAATCCTAGTAATGATGAGAAATCTTTACAGAATTGTTTATATAAACAAATAAAGAATGTGCGGAAATATATCAAAAAAGATTCAAATGTACAGATAGTTTCGTTATCTCGAATAGGATATAAACTAGAGGTAAAATCTACATAACTTAGTATATATAGAATGAAAAATATGGATGTATTTACACATCCATATTATTCATTCTTTAAATAGGTACAAAGTGCTTCTACAGCTTTGGCACGATGACTTATTTGGTTTTTGATATCGTTACCCAATTCGGCAAACGTATTTTCATATCCTTCGGGTACAAAAATAGGATCGTATCCAAAACCTGTTTCACCCCGTTTTTCTTCAATGATTATACCTTTGCAAATACCTTCGAAAGTATGTACTTTATCGTCAATAATCAAACAAATGGAAGTACGGAATTGTGCCTTACGATTTGTTTTTCCGATTAGGTTTTGAAGTAGTTTCTGCATATTGGCTTCAGAATCGTGTCCACTACCGGCATAGCGGGCTGAAAATACTCCAGGTTCACCATTCAATGCTTCCACTTCCAATCCGGTATCGTCGGCAAAACAATCATATCCATATTTTTGATGGATGTAAGATGCCTTTTGAAAAGCATTTCCTTCCAATGTATCGGCAGTTTCTGGAATATCTTCCTGGCAATTGATATCTTTTAAACTCAATAAATCAATCTTATCGCCTAATATTTGGGAGATTTCTTCCAGTTTATGAGCATTATTTGTAACAAATACCAATTTCTTGTTCATAACCTTTTATTTTCTGATTATTGTTCCTCCTTCACCATTGATGGAAGAAGCTTGGGTGATGATTACTTGGGATACACCTGCATCGATAGCCGAAAAAGAGTTCTCTAATTTAGGAATCATTCCACCTTGGATAATACCTTTTTCTACATACATCTTGAATTCTTCGGGAGTGATGACAGGAATTACACTATCATCATCGTTTTCATCGCTGAGTACACCTTTCTTTTCAAAACAGAATACCAAGGTTACATCAAAGAATTCAGCCAAAGCCTTAGCGGTTTCTCCAGCAATGGTATCGGCATTGGTATTGAGCATACTACCTTGTCCATCGTGAGTCAAAGGAGCCATAACAGGAACTACTCCTTGGCGTATAAGATTACTTAACAATTCGGCATTTACTTTTTGTACATCGCCTACAAATCCATAATCCACATCCTTTACAGGGCGTTTTATAGAACGGATTACATTCATATCGGCACCTGTCAATCCCATGGCATTCACTCCTTTGGCTTGAAGTCCGGCTACAATGTTCTTGTTTACCAATCCACCATAGACCATGGTTACTACCTTCAATGTTTCGGCATCGGTAATTCGTCTTCCATTCACCATTTTGCTTTCAATACCCAATTGAGCAGCCAGTTTGGTGGCCGAGCGTCCACCACCGTGAACCAATACTTTATATCCTTCGATGGCAGAGAAATCAGAAAGAAGTTGGTTTAATGTAGCTTCTTCTTCTACTATTTTACCCCCTACTTTAATAAGAGTCAGTTTTTCTTTCATACATTAAGTTTTAATTGTTCTTTCAAAGCTTCAACAGACAATTGTATCTGCTTTTTGTCTTCCAGTTCATCGGCACGGAATATATGTTTGGCTTTGGTATAGTGAGGCAACCGTTTCTGAAGTGCATCATGAATGAATGTCTTTAGTTCTTCGTCTGTCTTTTGAGCCAATAGCGGACGTTGTTGTTTGGCTACTTTCAACCGACGGAATAGTACATCCTGACTGACTTCCAAGAATACGGTTTCACCACTTTGATTCATGTGTTCCATATTGTCGAAGAAACAAGGTGTTCCACCGCCGGTAGCAATGACTACATCTTCAAATTCTGCCACTTCATGAAGCATCCGTTTCTCCAATTCGCGGAATCCTTCTTCCGAACGTTCTGCAAAGATTTGTCGAACGGTTTTATGAAATCGTTCTTCAATGTACCAATCCAAATCGATGAATGTCAGTCCCAAGTGCCGGGCAAACGCTTTTCCTAACGTTGTTTTACCGGCACCCATATATCCTATCAGAAAGATGCGTATCATTTCTTTTTGGCACTATAGCGAGACTTTCTGTTTTCTTCCTTGCTCTTTTGCAATTCAATTATTTTGAAACAAGCTTCCAGATTCAGGTCTTTTGGTTCTATACTTTCAGGAATCTTGTAGTTCTTTTTCTTGTAAGCAACGTAAGGTCCGAAACGTCCGTTCAAAATTTGCAATTCAGGTTCTTCCTCGAATGTCTTGATTACTTTGTTTTCAGTAGCTTCACGTTTAGCCAATATCAGTTCTATAGCTTCTTCGAGTGATATAGCCATTGGGTCCTTGTCTTTAGGTACTGAAACAAAAGCTCCATCATGGCGAATATAGGGGCCAAATTTACCTACACCAATGGTAACGCTCTTTTCTTCGTATTCACCCAATGTACGTGGAAGTTTGAACGATTCGAGTGCTTCTTCCAAAGTGATGGTTTCCATTGACATGCCTTTGGCCAATTGGGCAAAGCGAGGTTTTTCTTCATCATCGGCCGAACCAATTTGAATGACAGGTCCAAATCGTCCGATTTTTACTGATACAGGTTTTCCGCTAGCAGGATCTGTACCCAACATGCGTTCGCCTACCTTATGTTCAGTTTTGGTATACATAGTCTTCTCTACCAGGGGATGGAAGCCCTTGTAGAAAGTTTCCATCATACCGCTCCATTCTTTTTCGCCTTCGGCCACTTCGTCAAATTCTTTTTCTACACTGGCGGTAAAGTTGTAGTCCATGATTTCAGGGAAATAGTTCATCAAGAAATCATTTACCACTATACCCACATCGGTAGGAAGCAATTTGGACTTTTCGTTGCCTGTAAGTTCCGATTTGATGGTTTCGGTTATCTTGTTGCCTTTCAGCTTCAATAAGTCATATTCACGTTTTACTCCTTCTTTGTTGCCTTTTTCTACATATCCACGTTGTTGGATAGTGGAGATGGTAGGTGCATAAGTTGACGGACGTCCGATACCCAATTCTTCCAATTTACGTACCAAGCTGGCTTCAGTGTAACGAGGTGGACATTGGGAGAATCGTTGGGTAGCCAAGACTTCTTTCTGTTCCAAAACTTGTCCCACAGTAAGTGGAGGTAACAATCGGCTTTCGTCTTCTTGTTCAATATCTTCGTCGTAAGATTCTCTGTATACTCGTAAGAAACCGTCGAAAGTAACCACTTCGCCTACAGCCATGAATGTTTCCTGACTGTTGCTGATGGTTATGGTAGCAGTTGTCTTTTCAAGTTCTGCATCGGCCATTTGCGAAGCGATGGTACGTTTCCATATCAACTCATAAAGTTTCTGTTCTTGAGCTGAACCCGAAATCTTTTCGTTCGACATGTAAGTAGGACGAATGGCTTCGTGAGCTTCTTGTGCACCTTTGGTCTTAGTGGCAAACTGACGAGTCTTTACATATTGTTCGCCCATCAGTTCGGTAATGGTTTGTCGGCTGGTAGCCAATGCCAAATCAGAAAGGTTGACAGAGTCGGTACGCATATAAGTAATCTGTCCGTTTTCGTACAGACGTTGGGCAATAACCATTGTCTGCGATACAGAAAAACCAAGTTTACGGGCAGCTTCTTGTTGCAAAGTAGAAGTGGTGAAAGGAGGAGCCGGAGATTTTTTGGTTGGGCGGGTAACTATATCACTGATGCTATAGGATGCGTTCTTACAAGTTTCCAGGAATGCACGGGCTTCTTCTTTGGTCTTGAATCGGTTGCCCAGTTCGGCACGTACTTCAGTCTTTTCGCCATCCTTATCAGGAACTTCGAATACAGCTGTTACCCGATAAGCCGATTCGCTTACGAAGTTATTCACTTCGCGTTCGCGTTCCACTATCAGTCGTACAGCTACAGATTGTACTCGACCTGCAGAAAGAGCTGGTTTTACTTTTCGCCACAATACAGGTGAAAGTTCAAAACCTACAATACGGTCGAGAATCCGGCGTGCCTGTTGAGCATTCACCAAGTTTACATCAATGTCTCTTGGATTTTCAATGGCTTTAAGAATGGCATTTTTAGTAATTTCGTGAAATACGATACGTTTGGTCTTTTCTGGATCCAATCCCAACACTTCGAACAGATGCCATGAAATAGCTTCTCCTTCGCGGTCCTCATCGGATGCGAGCCATACCATGTCTGCTTTCTTTGCTTCGGCCTTCAAATCCTTTACCAGTTTCTTCTTGTCTTCTGGAATTTCATAGGTAGGTTGGTATCCATTTTCTACATCGATACTGAATTCCTTCTTCTTCAAGTCGCGGATGTGACCGTAACTGGAGAGCACTTTGTAGTCATCTCCCAAAAACTTTTCGATGGTTTTGGCTTTGGCAGGTGACTCTACTATTACGAGATTTTTCTGCATATTTTTCAAATTTGGGTGCAAAAGTAGAAAAAAAGCAGACTTGTTCCTATATAATAAGGTATGTTTCTTCTTTTTTTTCTTAAAAAGGCTAAAAAGTGGGCTTTTTCATTCCATCAAAATTGTGTCATCATCATATTATTTAGGCACGGATTACACGGATTAACACGGTTTTAGTGTATGTTTAAATTAACTTTATCCGTGAAATCCGCGTAATCTGTGCCTAAAATAGTAGATGTGTATTTCGACACCTATGCATGTTTAAAGTTTAGAACGGTAGGACTTCAGGAATAGCTTTACACCTTCACGAATGGAATTCAAACCAAAATCTTCGGGGTTGACTTGTTGCAATGGTATCCAGAAAGATTCTGAAACATCGTCCATGGCACGTAAGTTAGAATCGTCCTTTACCTTACAAAGGAAAAACTGGTCGAGTGTATGCACTAAGAAACCTGAATAAAGATAAGTATTGGGAATGGAAAAGAGATAGTTGGTTTCGGTAACTTCCAAGCCTGTTTCTTCAAGTACTTCGCGAGCTATTCCCTGTTCGCCTGTTTCGTACATATCGAGAAAGCCGCCGGATAAGTCGAATGTACCTTTGGCAGGTTCCTTCCCACGACGACAAACCAACAGTTCTTCTTTTTGATTCAAAATGAAAGCAACGGTAGCTGCACTGGGATTAAAGTAATATACAAATCCACAATCGGAACAACGTTTGGATTTTTCGTTGTTTTCCAAAAAATGTGCGGAACCACACTTAGGACAATATTTGAATAAAGCTAAAGGATGCATGTTCTTGTTTCTTTTTATGGTACAAAGATACAATTTCCTTTCGGATTTATTTGTTTTATGAATATTATACGTGGAGTAAAATTAGACAAATACATTAAAAAGTAGCTGTACAACATACTTTTTAATAAATAAAATGCAATTTTTCTCCTAAAATAGCAGATAAATTAAAAAGAATCTCTATATTTGCTTACAGAATGATAACATTAAAAACCAATAGATATGGAGAAAATTGATAGTCTTGATAGACAAATACTGGAAATTATTTCACAAAATGCCCGTATTCCCTTTAAAGATGTTGCAGCAGATTGTGGCGTTTCACGTGCTGCTATCCATCAGCGTGTACAGCGTTTGATTGATATGGGGGTGATTGTAGGTTCCGGATACAATGTAAATCCTAAGAGTTTGGGCTACAGAACTTGTACTTATGTAGGTATCAAGTTGGAAAAGGGTTCCATGTACAAGGCTGCAGTAAATGAACTGAAGAAGATTCCTGAAATAGTGGAATGTCATTTCACTACAGGACCGTATACCATGCTTACCAAGCTTTATTCACGTGATAATGAACATCTGATGGACTTGTTGAACTCCAAGATTCAAGAAATTCCGGGTGTAACAGCTACTGAAACACTGATTTCGTTGGAACAAAGCATCAAGAAAGAAATTCCCATCAAGTCTGAATAATGGATTGGCTGACTGAATATCATTTGGCAGGAATTGTCATAGGAATCAGCACCTTTCTGATTATTGGCCTTTTTCATCCCATCGTGATAAAGGCTGAATACTATTGGGGCACCCGTTGCTGGTGGGTATTCCTTGTTTTGGGGATTATAGGTATCATCGGTTCTGTACTGATAGCCGATATATTGGTTTCCTCTTTATTGGGTGTATTTTCCTTTTCTTCCTTTTGGACCATTAAGGAAGTGTTCGACCAGCGCAAGCGTGTTTTGAAAGGTTGGTTTCCGATGAATCCTAAGCGGAAACATGAATATGAATAATAAAAAGTGGGTGTGTCGAAATGCACATCCACTTTTTTTTAGGCACGGATTCTTTTTTATTCCGGTTGGTAGACTTGCAACGAAAGTTCGCCTTTCAAGGCGCCAAGGGCATTGTAGGCCAATGAACCCATTTCGTCTTCGCCGGGCATCAGAACAATATTGCCCAAACAATCTATCCAACTGCGGAGTGTCTTTATGCAATAATCGCTATGGGCAATACCACCTGTAATGATGATGGCATCTACTTTTCCTCGAAGGGCCACATAGCGTGCTCCTGCTTCCTTGGCCACGGTATAGAGCATGGCATCGAGCACTTTCTTATAAGGTTCTACTCCTCTTTCTGCTTTCGAGGCGATGGTAATCATATCGTTTTCACCTAAATGGGCGGCCAGTCCACCACCACCATTCAGCATCTTCTTGATTTGACGGAGGTTGTATTTCCCACTGAAGCAAAGTTCAGCCAGTTGGTCGGCAGGAACAGTACCCGCACGTTCGGGGCTGAAAGGTCCGTCACCATTCAATGCATTGTTTACATCGATTACCTTTCCCTTGAGATGCGCTCCTACAGATATACCTCCACCCAAGTGGATGACTATCAGGTTCAAGTCTTCGTAATGCTTGCCTATGGAAGCAGCATATCGGCGTGAAACCGCTTTACTGTTCAGTGCATGGAAAATGGATATGCGTTGTATTTCGGGTATACCGGTAAGTTTTGCTTCGGGCATTCGTTCGTCTACCACTTCAGGGTCGGCAATGTAAGCAGGACAATTACATTCCTTTGCCAGCTCATCGGCTATCAATGCTCCCAAATTACAGGCATGTTCCATTTGTGCATGTATCAAGTCATGCTTCATCTGTTCATTGATGGCATATACACCTCCGGGTGTGGGTTTCAACAAACCACCACGAGCTATCACCGCATCGAATTGGATAGGGATACCTGCTTCGGCCAGCATGCGATGCACAAATTCCTTACGATATTCGTATTGTTCATTGATATGATGGAATTTTGCCAAATCGTCTACCGGGTGATGTGCTCCACCCGTCCATACTTGTTTTTCGTTTTCATAAAGGGCTAACTTGGTCGAAGTGGAGCCCGGATTAATTACAAATATTTTCATTTCTTCGTTTTATTGTTCATCTTTTGATATGCTCTCGCTACAAACACAGGCCAACACCAGGCTATAGAACTTGGAGTTTCCTGAATCGGCACGCGAAGGTACTACTACCGGAGCTGTAGTACCTAATAACATTCCCGCCATATTGGCATCGCCGAAGAGGGAAACAGTCTTGTAGAATGTATTTCCCGATTCGATGTTGGGGAATATCAGCATGTCGGCATGGCCCACTACAGGAGAGCTGATGCCTTTCACTTCACCACTATGCGAGTCGCAAGCGGTCTTTACATCCATGGGGCCGTCCAAGAACATTTGTCCGTACTCACCAGCTTCGGCCCGTTCTTTCAAGGCTACATAATCCAACGTATGAGGGAACTTTTCGTTTACCTTTTCCGTACAATGAATCAAGGCCACCCGAGGTTCATCAATACCCATGCGCCTACAAACCTCTACATCATAACGAATCATGGCATCAAAGTGCTCCAACTTGGGACGGGGGATTACTGCTGCATCCGAGAAGAACAGTAATTTATTATATAATGGTATTTGGGCAACGGTTACGTGGCTCAATACATTCCCCTTTGGCAACAAGCCATGTTCTTTGTTGAGTACAGCCCGAAGCAGATTGTCGGTATTGATAATTCCTTTCATCAATACATCGGCATGACCTTCGCGAACTAAAGCCACCCCCTCTTGTGCAGCCTTGTCAGGACCTGTAGCTTCGTATACTTTTACATGGTCGGGAAACTGGCGATGGATATACTCAGCATTGATCAGATGAGGAGTATCGGCCACCAACAAGAAGTCGGCAAAGCCTTCTTTCAAGCTACGGAGTATAACGTATTCTGTGTGTGCATCGTTGGGACACACTACAGCTACCCGTTTCCTCTTATTAAGGCTCCGTAAACGGCTTATCAAACCTGCAAAGTCTTGTATCGGCTCCATAGTCATCAGATTTTTAGCAAATATGCACAAATTATCTGGATTTATCTCTATCTTTGCTTAAATTTCTATGAAGATTTAACGTATGAACAAGCTTCCAGATTTTAGCATAACGTCAGCTTACGACGCTTTACACCGTTCTTTCCCAGGGTATAAAGTTGCTCCAATGATAGGTTTGACCGGTAATTTTCGCGATGGAGATTGCACTTTGGCAGAAGGTTATTATCAATCCATATTGAAAGCCGGAGGGGTTCCTGTCATTCTTCCTCCCTTTGAGGAAACAGATGCCCTGATAAGTGCCTTGGACAGTTTGGATGGTATCTTGCTTACAGGAGGAGCCGATATTAATCCGCTTTATTTGGGCGAAGAACCTGTCATGGAATTGCATGGTATCAATCCCCGTCGGGACAAGCAGGAATTGTTGTTGGCCAAATTAGCAGCCGACCGGCAAATTCCCATTTTAGGCATTTGTAGAGGTATCCAAACCATGAATGCAGCTTTTGGCGGAACACTTTATCAGGACATCCATTCGCAGATGGAAGGTAAGTGTATCAAGCACGATCAGGATTTGGACAGAGGGTATGCCTCACATACCGTCCAGATAGAAGAAGGAAGTTTGTTGCATCGGTTGTTCAATGCAGATACACTGGCTGTTAACTCATTCCATCACCAGGCTGTAAAAGAAGCTGCACCCGGTTTTCGTGTCTGTGCCCGTTCGGTAGATGGCGTGATAGAAGCCATTGAATCTACCGAATACAAGTCGATGTTGGGAGTACAATGGCACCCGGAATGTTTCATCCTTCGGGGCGATGAATGTATGATGCCTCTTTTCCGTTGGTTGGTGGGCGAAGCCACTTCGTTCAAGGAAGCCAAGCGTTTGCACGAACGGATGGTTACCCTCGATTCGCATTGTGATACTCCGATGTTCTTCGACCAGCACATTGAGTTTGGAAGTCGTGACCCCAAGATATTGGTCGACCTCCATAAGATGACCGAAGGACACCTCGATGCTACTATCATGGTGGCTTATCTGAAACAATTGGAGCGTACCGATGAAGCCTTGTTGGCTGCTACGGCCAAGGCCGATCGTATTTTGAATGAAATAGAAGCCATGGTGGCCAAGCATTGCACAGCTGTTGACATAGCCTATACTCCTGCCGATTTGTATCGATTGAAATCGGAAGGCAAAAAGGCTATTATGCTTGGTATAGAAAACGGATACGCCATTGGCAAGGACATTCGTAATGTAGAGCGGTTCCGTAACCGGGGGGTGGTATATATGACCCTCTGCCACAATGGAAATAACGATGTTTGTGGTTCGGCCCGTTATAATGATGAAGGTTTGGGAATGAGTGCCTTTGGGGAACAGGTAATCCGGGAAATGAATCGGGTAGGTATGATGGTAGACATCTCCCATGCAGGAGAGCAGACCTTCTACGATGCATTGAATATCAGTAGCAAGCCCATTGTAGCTTCTCATTCTTCGGCACGGGCTCTATGTAATCATCCCAGAAATCTGACAGATGCCCAATTGAAAGCTCTGGCCGATAAGGGAGGAGTAGCCCAGGTTACTTTATACAATGGTTTCTTGAAGGAAGAAGGTACCGCCACTATCCTCGATGCCATTGAGCACCTTAACCACATGGTAAACATTATGGGTATAGAACATGTAGGTATTGGAACCGACTTTGATGGCGATGGAGGCATTGTGGGTTGTGCATCGGCTTCCGAACTGATAAACTTCACCCGTTGTTTATTAAAGGAAAGATATAGTGAAGAAGATATCCGTCGCATTTGGGGAGGAAACTTCCTGCGTGTAATGGAAGAAGTACAAAAAGTTTGATTACCTTTGCAAGCTATAAAATATCATTACTGATGAAAATAAAGAATATATTCATTCTCCCCTTTCTCACTCTTGGCATTACAGGTATAGTGTCTTGCGGAAACACCAAGAAAGCAGACGAAAGTCGGGAAGCCGAAAAGAAAATTGTGGTTAAGGCACCTGAATTCAATGCCGATAGTGCTTATGCTTATGTACAGGCGCAAGCCGATTTTGGCCCACGTGTACCTAATACCCAAGCCCATAAGGATTGTGGTGAATACTTGGCCAAACAGTTGGAGGCTTTTGGTGCGAAAGTATACAATCAATATGCCGATCTTATAGCATGGGACGGTACTGTATTGAAAGCCCGTAACATTGTAGGAGCCTATAAGCCTGAAAGCAAGAAGCGTGTCATGCTTTGTGCTCATTGGGACAGTCGTCCTTATGCCGACAATGATCCCGATGAAAAGAACCACCGGAAACATATATTGGGAGTGAACGATGGTGCCAGTGGTGTGGGTGTTTTGCTTGAAATCGCCCGACAAATCCAGCAGAAATCGCCCGAAGTAGGTATCGATATCATCTTCTTTGATGCAGAAGACTATGGCATACCCGAATTCCATCGGGGTAATTACAAGGCCAATACCTGGTGCCTTGGTTCGCAATATTGGGCACGTACTCCTCATGTACAAGGTTACTTTGCCCGTTATGGCATACTGCTCGATATGGTAGGCGGTAAGGGTTCTACTTTCTATCAGGAACCTTATTCTTATCGGAATGCCCGCAAGGAAGTGAAGAAAATTTGGAAGAAGGCTCAAGAATTGGGTTATGGCAATTATTTCATCAACGAAGAGGGAGCCGAGGTGACCGACGATCATGTGTATGTACATGGCATCGCCCGTATACCATGTGTGGATATCATCAATTATGACCCCGATTGTGAACGCTCATCGTTCGGACCTTTCTGGCATACCATCAATGATACCATGGAGAATATCGACCGTAATACCCTTAAGGCGGTGGGACAAACCGTAATGGATGTAATTTATAATGAACAATAGGATATGAAAACCATAAACGAATTGCAAGACGAAATCATTGAAGAATTCAGCGATTTCGATGATTGGATGGACAAATACCAGTTGCTGATAGATTTGGGTAATGAACAAGCACCTCTTGATCCTCAATACAAGACGGAACAAAACTTGATAGACGGTTGTCAGAGTCGTGTTTGGTTACAGGCCGATTTGGTAGATGGAAAAGTGGAATTCCAGGCCGAAAGCGATGCTCTGATAGTAAAGGGAATCATTGCCTTGTTGATAAAGGTTGTATCCGGTCATACTCCCGACGAAATATTGGAGAACGATCTTTACTTTATAGAAGAGATAGGATTGAAAGAACACCTTTCCCCTACCCGTAGCAATGGATTGTTGGCCATGGTGAAGCAGATGCGCATGTATGCTTTGGCTTTCAAGGCTAAGATGGGGTAAGTGGAATCGTAGGGATGATTGATTCTAAATGTTGAATCCACCTTTTCCAACCAACTTATTGTTAGCAAAACTTATACATTGTTTTGTGGGTCGAAAAACGATGTTTTGCGAGGAAGAAAACATCGTTTTATACATTGTAGTACATCGCTTTCCTTTTTACGCTTGTACTCTCATCAAGTTACGAGAGTATATGCATGATGCAACGTAAGCAGTTTCATACCCCCTATGAAACTGCTTACGTCACTTGACGAGAGTACTTTCATAGGTAAGTGAGAGTACAAGCTCTCTATTATGGCTCTAAATTTTGACATTTATGCAAGAAAACATGCATTAGTGTAGGATTGTGTAGGATAAAATAAGCATCCTACATACATTATTATGTTGATACACAATTCTGTATGTAGGTATGTAGGCATGTAGGATACTTTACTACTTCATCTTAGGTATAGCTGTTTGTGGAAAAACAAAGTGGAAACCTTCCAATATGTTGTACAATTAATTATCACTCAATAAGATAGGTTTTCCCTCAAAAATACTCAAATTAATTTGGCATTTCATTCAGTTTATGCTATCTTTGGTAGCACACTTGTATCATTAAAGCCTAACCATAATTCTAAATGGAATAGTTACAATGAAAAAGAGATACCTGAATATATGTTATTGGATAATTAGTCTAATTGTCATAATGATTATGATAATACCTTTTGAGGCATGCAACAACAATTCTAAATCTATAGAATATAGAAATGATTCAATTTGGACAGGACTTCATGCCCCCTTTTTGCCATTGATGGTGGATTATCAAGATTCTATATATCATGTTCTAACAAGAGAAAATGAGTTGTATATATTCCCTTATTTATGGGGTATGAAATATAGGAACAAAATTTATGAGGCCATAAAACACCCTATAAAAGTAGATTCTTCTCAATGGAAATATATCGTAAGTAAAGAAAATCGTTTTATAATAAAACAGCCGGAGATTGACTCTATTTATAATGGGAATATAGATAACATATTATCTTTGTTGGGCACCATTGAAGAAGGGATATATAATTTTAACGATGAAGAACGTAATTATTTGATTTATTTACTGTTCCAGCATCAAATATATTTGAATACTAATTGTGAAACTGGTATGTATGTTATAGAAAGCAAGCCTTAATACTTTTCATGTATGATGGTGCCCTTTTATGTTTTCATGCATTTTATCAGCACTTTTCGTTCATCGGCCAAGGTAGTAGCAAACAGATAGACTTCGCCACCTTCCTTTAGCTTCAAGCGTTTACGAAGTTCGGCCACGGAAGAAGGGAAATTGCGGATGGTCAGATTGGCCTTATCGATGTCTTTTAATAAAGCCTTTTGTTCCTTCTTGCCAAATCCGCCTATGGCCTCTACCTTGAACTTTCGTCCGGGGAAATGAGGTATGTATTCAGGGGATGTATACAGATGACTACTGATGTGCAGTTTTTTTACGGGATACATTTGTGTCAATATCCGATAGGCTCCTGCTTTTAATAGGGAGGAGTTAGGTTCATAGAGGTAGTTCTCCACTTCATGGGCCAATGGACAATCGGCTTCCTTTTCTTGTTCCTGCGTGAAAGAGAAAGACTGAGACTCACCCGTTGGAAGAATATGCTCGCAATGGATGGAAACACTTGATGAGGCAGCTTCGTTCCGAAGCACTAACAGCAATTCCTTACATTCATTATGGACGGACACAATGTGTATTTGGTGGATATGTTTCAAGGTTTTTAAAGCCAAAGACAAGTCGAGCATGGGCGATAGTTTGACAAGTACGGTCTTTGCTTTTTCCAATAACAAATCTTCCAATATGCTCACATCGGGTTCACAATCCGAAATGGCGACAGTTTTTCCGCCTTGTCCATCGCGTCGGGCAGGATCCAGATAGATACAATCAACCGGCTTCATTTCTTTCAGATAATCCACTCCATCTTTATTGTGTACCTGTATGGACAAGCCCAGCAAAGGGAAGTTTTGTTCTGCCAACTCGCATAGCTCGGTTTGGCGCTCCACATAATCGGCTTGCTTGAAACGACGGGCTATAAAAGAACAATCAATGCCAAAGCCACCGGTCAAATCGACAAACGTATCCCCCTCTACCAATCCGGCTTTATAATGGGCTGTGGCCTCTGATGAGCATTGCTCCATTGAAAGATGTTTGGGATAGTATATTCCCTCTATGCTATGCCATGAGGGTATCTTGGCTTCTGCCACTTGCCTGCCTGCTATTTGGGTAATGGCTGTCGGCATATCCACCTCAGGATATTTTTGGCTTTGCAGAGCCAATGTGCGAACATCGGCACGGGCATGCTCTGCTATGAATTGGAGGGTTGCTTCGGAAATCTGCATAAACGATCTATTTGGGGATAAAAATACTCAGAATCTTAGAATTTACAAAAAAACAATTAAAATTACCTCTTTTTCTATCTTTGTAATTTAAATATTCTTTATCTTTATTGCGTATTCAAAATTATTTGTAATTAATACTTTTATCTATGAAAGCATTCAAGATTTTTATTCTCTCATCCATTTGCATGGTTGCATGCATGAGTTGTTCTACAAAACCCGAAGTGGAGCCTATGGACAAATTGATTGAAAGAGGTTTGCAAACAGCTGTTGAACAATCCTTGATAATGGCCAAAGAACTGGAGCCTCAGGATAGTCTGTTGCCCCGCACCTATGAAAATGGAAAATTGAAAACAGTAAAATATCATAGTTGGATATCGGGCTTTTTCCCAGGTGTATTATGGCAATTATATGAATACAATCAGGATGAACAATTCAGGAAATATGCCGAACTGTTTACCTCACGTGTAGAGCCTGCCAAGAAAATGACCAGCACCCACGATTTGGGATTTATGCTTTATTGCAGCTTTGGACAAGGGTATCGGTTGACAGGAAACAAACAATATGTAGAGGTCATTAAAGAAGGTACACATAGCTTGCTTACCCGTTGGAATCCTCATCTTAAAGTTATGCAGTCTTGGGGTAAAAATGAACGTTGGCAATTCCCTGTCATCATTGACAATATGATGAATTTGGAAATGCTTTGTTTTATGACCCGTGAAACATCCGACCAGATGTATATGGACATTGCCAAGACACATGCCAATACCACCATCGAGAATCATTTCCGCGAGGATTACAGTACTTATCATGTGGTTTCTTACGATACTATAACCGGCCAGCCTCATGCCAAGAATACCGCCCAGGGGGATGCACATGAAAGTTCTTGGTCGAGAGGTCAGTCCTGGGGACTCTATGGTTATACTATGATGTATCGTGAAACCGGTGACCCGGCCTATTTGAAACAAGCAATCGCTATAGCCAATTTCTTGGTCAACCATCCTCGATTGCCAGAAGATAAGATTCCATATTGGGACTATGATGCTCCAGAAATTCCCAATGCTGAACGCGATGCATCAGCAGGTGCCATTATGGCATCGGCTTTGATTGAGTTGAGCCAGTTGGACAAGAGCGAGTCTTCATCGAAGTGGTTGGATATAGCAGAAAAGCAATTGCGTTCTTTGAGTTCTCCTGCTTATATGGCCGGAATTGGTGAACAAGGAGGATTCATCATCAAGCATGGTGTAGGTCATTTAAGAGCCGGAGGTGAAGTGGATGTGCCCTTGAGCTATGGAGACTATTACTACATAGAAGCTTTGTTGCGATACAAAAAATTACTAGCACAAGCCGACAAGTAATTCAAAGGGAGAGACGAAGATATCAAAACGTAGCAGAAATATGGAATAAAAGCGTATCTTTGTCCACAAATAACCTTATTACATTTATTATGAAGAGAAAATTAATAACCTTATTGTTTGTTTTAGGTGCTTGTTTGCAAGGAGCTGCACAAGGCACTTTCGAGAAGTATTTTGAAAAGAAAACCCTGCGCATTGATTTTGCATTGAGCGGAAATGCACAAACCCAGTCGGCGGCTATCCAACAATTACGTGAAGAGCCGGTATGGGGAGGCCCAATCAAGAACTTGATTGATACCTTCGGTTATGGAGGATACTATGTAAATGTATACGACAAGACCAGTAAGGAACTGATCTTTTCACGTGGGTTCAATACGTTGTTCGAAGAATGGCGCACTACTGCCCAGGCCAAAGTGGAAACACAGGCCTGGAACAATTGTGTGTGCATCCCCTTCCCCAAGGACAAGGTGATTGTAGAGTTTACTGCACGCGACAAGAGTTGCATGCAATTCCATTCTTTGTTGAAAACAGAGATAGACCCACAAAGCATTTTCATTGACCGTACTGCCTTGAAAAAGAATCCGGTAGTGAAGATTCAGGACAAGGGTGATTCCAATGAAAAGGTGGACTTGCTCTTTGTGGCCGAGGGCTATACAGCTGCCGAACAAGACAAGTTTGTAAAGGATGCCAAACGCTTTATGGAAGCTCTTTTCAAGACTCCTCCTTTCGACCAACGTCGTGATGATTTCAACGTATGGGCCGTAGGAACCATTTCCGAAGAATCGGGTACCAGCTCATCGGGTAAAGGCATCTATAAGAATACAGCCCTGAATACAGGTTATTATACATTTGGTGTGGATCGTTACCTCACTACCCAAGACATCAAGCCTATTCGCGATGCCATATGGAATGTGCCTTGCGATGCCATCTTCCTGCTCATCAATGCCGAGACCTATGGGGGTGGAGGTATGTATAACTTCTACGCTTGTGGTACTGCCGATAATGAACGCACTTTAGGTGTATTCGCTCATGAATTTGGGCATAGCTTTGCCGGATTGGCTGATGAATACTTCACTTCGACCGTGGCTTACGAAGATTTCTATAACTTGAAGCATGAACCGTGGGAACCGAACATCACCACTTTGGTGGATTTCGACAAGAAATGGAAGGACTTGTTGCCCGAGGGTACACCCATCCCTACTCCATTGAATGACAAGACCAAAGACAAGATTGGTGTGTTCGAAGGTGGAGGTTATCTGGCAAAAGGTATCTACCGCCCGGTAGACCATTGTATGATGCGCGATTATGCTCCGTTCTGCCCTGCTTGTAGTCGGGCTATATTAAAGATGGTAGACTTCTTAAGTGATAAGTAATGAATAAAAAAGTGGATGCGTATGATAACTCATCCACTTTTTTGCTCTATATTTGTTTCCATAAACTTTAACTATTGATTCTCATGAGAAAAATTGTCTTGATTCTTGCCACTTTATGCCAGAGCCTTTTAGCTATCCAGGCTCAGGAAACCATATCCTCTTCTCCTTTCTTGTTCGATGATTATAAGGAAGGAATCGTTGTCTTGGAAAACCGTTCACAGGTGAAGGGCAAATTGAATATCTATTTGCCTACAGGAGATTTTTACTTCATTGATGCTACCGATGGGAACAAGGAAAAGGTAATGGCCAAGCCCGAAGAGGTAGCCCTCATTCGTTTTGGTTCGAGGGTATTTGTACCTTCCGGAGATGGAGGTATGGAAGTGCTTTCCACAGAGCCTTTGTTCTATGTGCTCTACAGAGCCGGACTTCGCGACAAGGGTAAGAATGCTGCTTATGGAGGTACTTCTACTTTAGCGAATATCAAGAGCTATTCTGCCAACAAGAGTGGTACAGGTGTTGTTTCCGACCCCGTAAAATTAGAAGTGGGACAACGCTATAATGTCTATAAAATAGGGAAAAAGCTGAAGGAGGTAAGAAACATGAAGCAGTTCCTTAAGCTCTATTCCAAGCAAAAAGAACTGCTCCAAACTTATATTGACGAAAACGACATTCACTTCGACAATGCTCTCGAGATGCTGCAATTGGTGAAGTATGCCCATTCGTTAAAGTAACCCTACGTTACTTCAATTCCTTGAACAAATCGTTCTTGTCGATGGTCCATCCTTCACGGGAGGCCAAAGCACAATCATCGCCCACAAACATTTGGGCAGCTTGCTTGTCGCCCTTGAGTTGCCAGTTGAGCCAAGCTACGGCTACAATGCCATACTCACCACCATGAGGTTGAGCATAGGTACCACCATGACCTACAGGCAAGTTGGTAGCACAAGCCGGCACATGATTGATGCGACTGAAGTCGTCCATACCGTTTCCATAAGCGATGTCTTCCTTACCACCCAACATATACATTACCGAAGTGTGGATTTCGTTCAGCTTCGACTTGTCGGGCATGGGCATACCCGGCATGGCAACACTTGCATCGTTAAAGAGTCCGCTATTGCAAACCATCATGGTCTTGATGCGCTTGTCGGCACAATTATAGAGTGTCTGGAGACCACCACACGACATACCTGCCAATGCAATGTTCTTGACATCTATCTTATTATAATAAGGAGATTTCTTATCGGCATTTTGGGCGATTACCCAGTCGATGGACTCAATTTGCTGCTCAGTAGTAGAGCGTGGCATTTCGAAATCGTAAGGAACACCTTCCTTGGGGATATAACCGGTAGCCACTACCATATAGCCATACGAGGCAATTTCATTCAGGAACAGATAATGTTCGAACGGAGAATTGTAGCAGGCGCCATTTCCCCATACCAATACCGGCAATGGATTTTCCTGGTTGAAGGCCGACAAGTCTTGAGGCACGAAGAGGGTGTGTGCCTGGAGTGAAGCATCTTCCTTCATAATAGCCTTGTAGGGGCCTGTACCTCCTTCTTCTACAATCTGTGAATAACCGGTTTCCTTGGGTGCCTGGCTACAGCTCACACCCATTATGCCACTCATGGTCAATGCCATTCCTACGATGGCCACATTCAAAATTCTTTTTACTTTCATGTTCTTTTCAATATTAAGGTTCATAATTTTCACAAAGATACACCTATTATTTCTAAAATAAAGCATTTACGCCCTTAATTTGCTAACAACTTGAAAGAAAAATCCAAATTCTTTCTATCTTTTTATTGTTATATTAAAAACTTTGGTTACTTTTGGCGATTATTTGTAAAATTTAAACCATTAAATACACATGAGTACCGTAAAATACTACAAAGGTGGTGATCAACCCCTTGAATTGCACAAGGTTCGTGTTGTGCAGAAACTTCATTTAGTACCTATCGAACGTCGTATGGAAGCCTTGAAAGAAGGCGGTTTCAATACTTTCCGTTTGAGCACCCTCGACGTTTATCTCGATATGTTGACCGATAGTGGTGTAAATGCCATGAGCGACAATCAGGTAGCAGCTATGCTCCGTGCCGATGACGCTTATGCAGGTTCACAATCGTTCATCCGCTTGCAGAAAGCTGTAGAAGATGTATTGGGCAAGAAATATTTGTTGCCTGCCCACCAGGGTCGTGCTTGCGAAAACATCTTGGCAAAGGCTTTCATCAAGAAGGGACAAGTGGTTCCTATGAACTATCACTTTACCACTACCCTTGCCCACATTCAGGAAATGGGTGCACGTGTAGCCGAACTTTATTATGACCGTGCCATGGAACTTAAGAGCGACTATCCGTTCAAGGGTAACATGAACATTGAAAAGCTGGAAGAACTCATCCAGACAGAAGGTAAGGAAAACATTCCTTACATCCGTATGGAAGCCTCTACCAACTTGATTGGTGGCCAGCCATTCTCTATGGCCAACTTGATGGATGTTCGTCGCATTGCCGACAAGTATGGCATCATGCTTGTGCTTGATGCATCACTTTTGGGCGAAAATGCTTACCTCATCAAGCAACGCGAAGACAAGTGGAAAGAAAACTCATTGGGCGAAATCCTGAAGATGATGACCGGCTTGGCCGATATCGTTTACTTCTCGGCTCGTAAGTTGACTTCTTCTCGTGGTGGTGGTATCTGTACCAACCAACGCGAACTTTACGGACAGATGGAAGCTTTGATTCCTTTGTTCGAAGGTTTCTTGACTTACGGTGGTATCTCTGTTCGCGAAATCGAAGCCATGACCGTAGGTATGTACGAAACATTGGACGAAACAGCTATCAGCCAGAGTCCTGAATTCATCAAGTACTTGGTTACTGAACTCGAAAAACGCGGTGTACCTATGGTAACTCCTCCGGGTGTGTTGGGTGCTCACGTCAACGCGATGGAATTCTGTAGCCACATTCCACAAGACCAATACCCGGCCGGTGCCTTGGCAGCTGCCTTCTACCTTATCTCGGGTGTTCGTGGTATGGAACGTGGTACTGTTTCAAGTACTCGCGATGAAAATGGAAATGAAATTCCTGCCGATGTTGAATTGCTCCGCTTGGCTGTACCTCGTCGTGTATTCACATTGTCACAAATCAACTATGTAATCGACCGTATGCACTGGTTGTACGACAATCGTCACCTCATTGGTGGTTTGAAGTTTGTTTACGAACCCAAGGTGCTCCGCTTCTTCATGGGTGGTTTGGAACCAACCAGCAACTGGCCTAACCGCTTGATGGAAAAGTTCCGCGAAGATTTTGGCGACAGCTTGTAATTCACTGATTAACAATACAGAAATATGGGGTGCTCCGATTGGAACACCCCATATTTTGTATATGTCATTTTGAGTGAAATCACTGATATCACAGATTCCCTAATCATAATGATGAGGCCTCATTAGTAGCAGAGTATCCGAAAGGTTTGTTTTCTCATCATGTATTAGAGAATAATTAAAAGGGATGAATATAGTATCTTTTGATTGTATGGAATCGTATTCATATCTAAGCATATTGTGGTATTTATAATAATAGGGTCGTGGCTCGCTATGATGGATATGATACAAATCACTGAAAATAATATTGATATAAAATCTATCGTGTTTTTTTACAGTACGGACATAGCTAAACCAATTGTCGTATTGGAAAGAGAAATCCTGTTCTGCATATACTTCTTTGATCTGTAATTTAGAGGAATTGGGAAGTAACCTATTTTGCAGCTTAAATTTGTATGGCCATAAAACGGCATTAGCCTTTTGCGACTCTTGTAATGTGTAGTTACGGTTAAAATTTCTATATCCGGCTAAAGAATAATATGCGATGATTATTAATAAGTATGAAAAAACACAATATCGAAGTTGTTTAAATTGTTTGCGAATAAATGATTGAATGAGTAAATAAAGCAGATGGGTTAAGGTTGTGAATAATGCTATCAAAGGTATGAAAGAAAGTACAATCCCCATTTTTCCTAACTGTTCTCTTGACATTAACCATATTGTGAAGGTTGTTGTCATAAAATATACAATATTCTTCCACCAGTTTGTAAAAATTCTATCTTTATTGATATTTATTAGGCTAAAAATCGCAATAAGCAATAAACTAATGGCATAAATAAATAGATACTTTGCTACTATTTCTTGGTGAAGTATACTTATACTTATGCTGATGGATAACAGTACTGTAGAGAGAATGATGCGTAAGGGGATTATCATCCGTTGTGGTATGCAGATCCATAACAAAGTCTTGTTTGTCCGCCCATGGAGGATGAACAATCCTGCAATGAAACTAACAAATACAAAAAGTGGTCCCATAATTAGTATGGCTTACTAACATTCATTTCACAAAATAAGATTATTTACCTGACATTTCAAAGAAAATTTAATGATAATACTACCAGTGCTTTGTTCTTAGTTTTTCTTATTTTATTTTTCCGCTTCCGCTCATAATTCTTCAAGTTTTATTTTGACTTTCGTTTTGTTAATAGAAGGGTATCTGTAACAGCTTTACCCTTAGGTGTAAGGGAATATTTGAATCTGAATACTATAGTGTCGGGTGGTGGAATAGTATCGTAATGTTTTTTACTGGTTAGACAATATCGTTTATAATCATAAAATGCCAAAATTGAATCTTCTATAGCTGGATAGTAATGTTCTGTGAAATCTTTTTCAAATAGAATGTTTACGCAGTAATTTTTGAATCCAATATAATTGGGGAAACGTTCATAACTTACCCAGTTGCGATATCTGAAATGGTGGAAATCTTTTTCCGCATACGCACCTTCAACGGGTAATATAAGAGAATCAGGAATTTGTTTGCTAATACGTTGTATGTCGTATTCCCATAAAAAAGCTCCAGCCTTTTTGGATTCCTTTATTGTATAGTTTCGGTCGGTGTTCCTATATCCTCCCAATGTAAAAAAGAGAATGGTCAGTATGGTATATATCAAACAACAGTATTTGATAGGCTTGAGATTCTTTTCATGCTTGGCTGAAATGAAAAGAATTGTAAAGTGACGAATGGTTAAAAGAATGGATATAAAAGGAAAACCTAATAGAGGAATCATATTCTTACCTTCCAATGAAAGACCGTCTCTGGTGTGTAGCCAAATGATTATTGTTGTAACGGTAGCATATACTATATGTTTCCACCAATTTTCTAATATCTGATGCGGAATACGAAGTTCTTTTGAAGTGATGAAGAATGCTATAAAAATAAAACTGAAAGTTATGAATAAAACGGCTCCAATAACAATTAAAGAAGCAGATATATATGGGTCATTCCCCATTAAAGCGATTACAACAAATGATAAAAAAAATGTGATGGATAAAAATATGCGAAGGATAATAAACAATTGTTGGGGTATATCCAAACAAGCTATAACCTTGCCCGCTATCTTATTGTTAAGAACAATCAGCCCTATAACGAAACATAATATTGCAGCAATTGTATCCATCTTATAATGATATTACGATATAGCCAAAGATACTACATTTTATTGTTTTTCAAATGGTATTTGCTAAATAATTACATAACAAAAGTTCAATGCAGCCTTTGGGGGTCGTCGTGAAGCGGAAGTGTTTTTATTTAGTATAGACAAAAGCCCATCATTGATATTTTACTTGTCAATGATGGGCATTTCTTACATATTAAAAGAACGTTTTCTTTAATTTGATTTTCATGCCCTTTTTGAAATCAATGATAGAATCGTTTCTAATGATGAGCTGTGGTGGAATTTTGTGGCGGTTATGGTTGGTGTCTACTTCCAAAATGTATTCATTATCATTCTTTGTATAGGTTCCGAAACAATATCCTTCAGAATAACCAGTTTCTTCATAATGGATGTAATATTCGGGTAAATCTTTTCTTAGCATTAACCTAAAAACACTGTCATTTATGTTAACATGGTAGTCAATGTTGTTTTTCCTCCAATCCATATGTTTTGCAAAACCTGCGGTAAAGTTGATTCCGTAAAATAGGAAAAGTGTATTGACAAAAAAAATAAAAGCCCATTTCCTTCTGAGCAGCAGTAATATAATACATGTAATACCCGCAACAATACCACTATAAAAAAATGTAGTAAGTCCATCTTCGTGTACTTCTGAACAAAAATAAGTAAAAGCCAAAATGCTTAAATCTATAAGTACTAATGCGATAATATATGGATTAGGTTTTCTCTTCATGGTATTGGCTTAAAACTTCATATATAAAACACTTCCGCTTCACGACGGGCCCCAAAGGCTGCATTGAACTTTTGTGCAGCACCTTCGTAGATTTCGCCTCTGAAATTGCGGCTTTGTGTAGGACAAACCACTATGCAACGACCACAGGCTATGCACTTTTCGTTATCGGTTTGTGGAGGGTTGGCAAGCGAAATGGCACCTGTAGGACAAAGTCGGGCACACTTGCCACAAGCATTGCAGGCCTCATCCGAAGTGGGGCGAAGAGCAGCCTTTCCCGGTTCTCTGTAAGGGCGGTTACCCTTTACTTGGATGGTGGGCAAATGGTTGGTTTCTTGCATCAACAGGGTGTGACAACGGGTGGCAAAACGGTCTATCACCACCTTATCCTCCGCATCGGGCCGATGGGTAGCCACTTGGGGGAAGATGCAATGGCGGGCTATGAAGGCACCTGCACCAATTACCTGAAAACCATTGGCATGCAACATGTCGGTGAGTTCCAACAAGGCATCGTCATAGTCGCGATTGCCATAAACAGCTACTGCTATGGCTTTGGTATGCTGTCCCTTGAAGCGCTGGAGGCGTTCTACGGCCATTGTGGGGATGCGACCGGCATAGACGGGGATTCCCATGACCAGCACATCTTCGGAGGGTATCTGAACTTCTCGTAAGGAATCGTCGTTGGTAACATCATAAACCTGTGTTTCGGATGTCCATGCATCTGCTATCTGTTCGCAAATGGCCCGTGTGGTGTACGTAGCACTGAAATATACAACGTGTGTTTTCATTTTTCTTTTCTATTTTTTGTTGATACAAATGTAGGTAAAACCTTTGATTTGTCCAATAAGGGTATTCAAAGTTTTCATGACATGAAAAATAAAGTTCCAAACATTTTGAAACCGGTATTGTGATGTTGTATCTTTGCAACAATAACAGATAACAGATGTTTTTGAAAGAGGAAAACGACGTTTTATCGACCGTAAAACGATGCTTTCCTATCCCGAAAACGACGAGTAACAGACAACCACCCAAAACATAACCCTATGACGAAAGCAATCTTTTTTGATATCGACGGGACATTGGTCAGTTTCCAGACACATACCATACCGGCTTCGACCATCGAGGCCTTGACTCTTGCACACCAGCAAGGCATCCAAATCTTCATCGCCACCGGTCGGCCTACCCTCATCATCAACAACCTGGGCGAGTTGCAAAGCCGGGGGTTGATAGATGGATACATCACCATGAACGGGGGATACTGCTATGTGGGTGATGAATTGGTGTATAAAAGTTGTATTCCCGAGCACGATGTGCAGACCATTGCCCGCTTCTGTCAAGAGAGAAATTATCCTTGCATCTTTGTAGGTGAGCACGATGCCTCGGTTTGTCAGCCCGACGATATGCTGCGCTACGTTTTCTATCAGCACTTGGGAGTGAAGGAATTCCCTGTAGAAGATTTCGACAAGGCCATCCAACGCGATGTTTACCAAATCACTTCCTTCTTCAATCCCGAACAAGAAAAGGAGCTGCTTCCGCATGTAGGCAATTGTGAGTTCGGCCGATGGCATCCGGCTTTTGTGGATATCACCGCCAAGAGCAACACCAAGCAGAAGGGCATTGACAAATTTATAGAGCGCTTTGGATTCAAGCTGGAAGAAACCATGGCCTTTGGGGATGGAGGTAATGATATGGGCATGCTTCGCCATGCAGGCATCGGAGTGGCCATGGGCAATGCTACCGACGAGGTAAAGGCAGTGGCCGACTATGTCACTACCTCTGTGGACGAGGATGGCATCTATCATGCCTTGAAACATTTTGGAATGATCTGAGCAGCATGAAAAATAAAGTAGTCATCATTCGTTGGGCATGTTTAGTAGGGTGCATCACCTTCATCATCGCATGCCGCTATATGCCGGCTCTGGCCGAGTGGTATGCCCGCGAGGTGTATCCATTCCTCTCATCGGTGTTATCGGCCATTTCCTCGCCCTTCCCCTTCCCTCTGGAAGAAATCCTGGTGGTAAGCCTCATCCTATGGCTTGTTCTCTATCCCATCAGAAAACGGAAGAAAGGCATCTCCTGGCGGAAGATTCTTCTGGGCGAAGTCGAAATATTAGCTTGGGTATATGTGTGGTTTTACATGGGATGGGGGTTGAACTACTTCCGATACAACATCTACACCCGCATGCAGACACCTCCGGTTGCTTATGAAGAACAGCGTTTCAAGGACTTTCTAAAGGAATATACCGAGCAATTAAATGCAACTTATCAGCTTCATACAGAAATAGATGCCGACACATTAAAGAAGCACATCAGTGGCTTCTATGCCCATTTGCCTGCTATGTATGGATTGACAAAGCCCAAAGCATGGCAAGTGCCCAAGGAGTTTATCCTTACCCCCTTGTACTCCAAGGTGGGTGTGCTGGGTTCTATGGGACCTTTTCTGGCCGAGGCGCAACTCAATGCCGACCTCCCCGCCGTGCAATATCCCTTTACTTATGCCCACGAATTTTCCCATCTGTTGGGGGTAAGCAACGAGGCCGAGGCGAATTATTGGGCCTATCGGGCTTGTACAGAATCGCGCATTGAGGCCTTGCAATATTGCGGACACTTTGGATTGTTGCCCTACGTCATCGCCAATGCCTCCCATTTGTTGCCTAAAGAAGATTACCAGGCATGGTTGCAGACCATCCGCCCTGAGGTGAAAGAGCAATTCAACGCCAAGAACCGTTATTGGAAGGAGCGCTATTCGCCTCTGGTAGGTCAAGCACAAGACTTTGTCTACAATCTCTTCTTGAAGGGCAACCAAATTCCTTCGGGCAAGAAAAACTATGCAGAGGTAATCGGATTGTTGCTTTCGTTGCAGGGGGAGAAAGACTAGAAGTTTACACATTATTCATATGAACACAAGGTAGTATTTATTTGTATGATGGTAGAACCATTATGGGCTACATTAATCGCCTGATAAACAGGAGAATCGATTGGATTAAAAGCATGAATGAAAAAATCATAGTTTCGTGCGAAACCTCCAATTATAGAAATCGCATCAATATAATATGCTTGAAAAGTTTCATGAGTTTTAATTCTTTTATCTATCAATAACCAATTAAACAATTCTACTATAAATATACGTTTTCTTGTATGGTTATATTTTATATTCTTTAATATGTTTTGTGCGTCAGATAATGGCATACAACAAGCCTCTGATAATTCATTGGCCATATCAAAAAAAATAGCAAGCTCTTTTATAAATTTATCACCTTCGGATAATTTATAATGGTCGGTTATTTCTGCCATGATTTTGAGAATAGCCTGTTTCTCTTCATGCCTTATTACAACAATTTCTTCCATATACTACAATCGTTTTTATTTCAACTCGATAGTTAGAAATCCGTTACTATATGATAGTGATGTTGTGCCAACCAATCCCCAGAAGAAGGCGGATTAAAAATAAGGTGTGGGAACTATATTTGTCTTATCCTCTCTCTGGCTTCTCGCATTGCCAATGGTACGGATAAAACAATAGCCCACACCAAAAGAAAATATCAAAAAGCCTACAATGTTCATGAAGGCTGGATATATCTATGATGTGGTGCTACTGTCATCATCTTCGTACCATTTCAAACTTTGCGAGATTTAAATTGTGTTAAAACAGATTTTAATCAATCTTGAATATCAGTGTTTTATGATTTTCCGTTCTTTGAAATGGTTCTTTAAATGACTCAAAAAGAACGTTTTTAAAGAACAGATTTTTCATACTACTAATTCAGATTTTAACAATGCAGTTTTTTCCCGAAGAACTAAGGTGTACTTTCAATTTACGGAAACCAAACGGAAAGAAACCGACCAACATTTATATGGTGGTTCGGATGAATGGCAAACAATATAAACTTACAACTGGATTGAAAGTTTATCCCTCCCAATGGAACAAACGAAAGGAACTTGCTTACACAAGTGAAATATTAAGCACAACGGATAATGAGAATAATATTATCGTAAACAAGAAAATATCAGACCTGAGAAAGTCATTCTTGGATTTTATAGACTATCTTTGCAATCATCCTAATGAAATGAATATAGAATTACTTAAAAAATACGTTTATAAAGATTGTATTATGTCCAAGAAGAAACAAGCTAATCTGAATGTATGTCTTATTATCAGCAAGGAAGTTGATAAGGATATGGATATTAGTGAGGATAGTAAAAACAATTACTATAACTACTTGGCTTGGTTTGATAAGTTCTTAAAGCATTATTCAATAACCTTCACCTCATTCAATGAAATTACCAGTCAAACGTTCAAGGATTATCAGTCCTTTTTGCGTAATGTTACTGATGCAAGAACTAAGGACGGTAAACTATCGGTTAGGTACATCAATAATTGCGTAAAGAGCTTGTATCAACGTTTGGGAACATACATTGTGCCATTGGGTATGATGGAAAGGGTAAACCTTCTCAATATCACAGTTCCCGTTATCAATGACAAAACAGAAGATTACGGTATAGCTTTACGTGATGATGAGATTATCAAGCTATGGAATTATCAGTGTGAAAATGAGAAGGAAGAATTGGTTAGGGACTTGTTCATATTGAACTGTTTGACAGGACAACGCATTTCTGATACACAGAAAATCGGTGAAAATGTGGATGAAATTATGAGCATCACCACCATTAAACTCGTTCAGCAAAAAACAGATAAGTTCGTGAAATGCGGTATTGTATTTGAATTGGCTAAAGATATTCTGAAAAAGTATAACGAAGGCATTCCGAACTTAACCAACAATGATATGAACAATGGTATTAAGAACATTGCTCATAAGGCAAATATTAACAGCATAGAATACGTTGGAAGACAAAGCGGAACCAGTAATAAGGTTACTGTTGTAGATAAGCCAAGATATGAATGTATATCTTCTCATACAGGACGAAGAACATTCATCACATTGCTTAAATTGCGTGGTTGGGACTCAACCAAAATAATGCGATATTCAGGACATAAGGACACCCGAATGGTTGAACATTACTGTAAATTAAAAGATAGTTTGGAGTATGAAGTTTTTGAAAAGACCAAGCGTGAACACCCTGAGCTAATATTGCGTATGGTCGGTGAAAATGAACCTGAATTACCTGTTCCAGCTCCACAACTCCGAACAGAAAAGGTTGAAGTTGTTGAAACTACAACTCCGTCCAACGGTGTTCATACAACCATCGTGAATAGCATTGATGAAGCCAAGAAAGTTCTGAACTACTTGGGTGCTGATGTTGATGATTACATTGAAATTGACAATATTAATGAACTATTAAACCTGATTGGCTATTATCATACAGTCATTAAAATGAAGTATGGTGCTACAATGTATGATGTAAAGGAAATCTTCAACAAATACGCTGACCCTAAAATGCGAAAGCAACATCTTCATAATCTATTGAAGAAAATGGAAAGCGAAAAACAAGTATAATGCCGATATAACATTGCTGAAATATATATCCTGTTTGATATGACGCAACCAAAGGGTAGGACTACCAATTCAATGGCAACCCTACCCTTTAATTACGCTTGTGCTAATGCTTTTGTATTTTCAAACTGACCTATCCATTTACCGATGGTTTTATCACTCACACCCATTTCACGACCAATCTTTCTATTGCTCATCCCTTGAGTATGCAATAAATATGCCGCTTGCATAAGTTCTCTTTTGCCATCATTTGCTATGGATTTCTTGGTGTTCAACAAGTCCTTTTCAACTGCATATCCACATTCAATAAAATGAGGGAAATTATCTTCCTTTACGATTCTGCAAAGCAATACATTATCTTCATCATAAATGAAATCACCAAATCTGAATTTTAGCTGCTTGATATATTTCACATCAGTCTCAACCAATGATTTACCAATGGCAAAAGCACTGTCAATGAAGTTCATCAACTTCTTTGAACCAGCTAAATTATCTTGTCTAAGCGGTTCGCTATCTCGCTTCTTTGTTGTATGAGCAACAATCAAAATACTGAGTCCATATTTTTCTTTCAATCGCTTTAACCTATTCATAAATTGTATGATAACATCACCGCTTTCAATCCTATCAATCAATGAGGTGATATTGTCAAGAATGAATATTTTGACACCCCTTTTGCTTAGTTCTTCCAATTTCTTGAAGAAACGTTCAACACGTCCATTACTATCCAGTTCTAAGTCAACGGATAGGTCGGCACGCAATAGATTATCGGAGAACTTGAACATTTGCTTTGTCTCTTCGTTTGTATAACGTTGTTGGAACTGTTTGGCTTCAAGCTCATAGTCAAGATAGTTGACCAGTTTACCAGACTTGGCAATTTCGTTGGCAATCTGAACGGCAAGAATGGATTTACCCAAATTACTCTTTGCGACAAGCACGCATATTTCACTTTCATACCATAAGCACTTGTATAATGATTCACGGTCTTTTATCTTGAAAGCTTTTTCCATTGCTTTGTTAGCTTTGGTCATCCACAGACCGTCATCATTATCGGTTTCATTTTCCATTTCTTCCAATTCAGTTATGGTCTTACCGATTTTCTCAACGCTTACTTTAGGTCTATTCTTTTTTAGTTCAATAATCGGCTGAGATACATTTTTATTTACATCTTCTATGTTCTCTTTTGGAATGTTCATATCCTTATAAGATTTAAGTTTAACTTTATTATCATTTACATAAGTGCTGCTGAATACAAGTTCACCATTACCTGACTTTGGTTCATTATTGCCATTGGGCAAAACACCATTATAATTCACACTAAAAGTTTTTCTTTCCATTTATTTGCGATTTTAAAAATGTTGATTTTAGTTAATTGATTCTCAGTTGGAGAACTATTCATTATGCCAATTCTTTCCACCATTCTAATCTTAATTTTTCAAGAAATACACTAAGTCTTTTTTGCTTCTCAAATTGCATATCAGTGGATATGAATGTTTTTACAACACGATAACCGTCTTTAACAATGCCGAACACA
>JAFUNS010000011.1 GCA_017472925.1 Bacteroides sp.
CGGAATCTCACTTACTGATAAAACTCATTTGAAAGACCTCTTCGACAAATCAAATATCAACAATGTCAATGAACGATTCGGTTCTAGTGAACCAAGTTTGTTTAATTTTTAATCGTCCACTTTTTTAGTGGACACTAGTGACTTAATATATCAAATCATGTCAGACAAAGAAACTATAAAGCTGCATTTCTGCAAGAAATGCGAAAGACTCCTCGGCACAGAGAACTATTATCAGAGAACGGATTATTGCGAACTTCGTAACATGAAAGGAGGGAATCATGGCAAGAATTAAGAAGAAAGGGCTGGATTATTTCCCCATGGGTGTGGAATTTGTAGGTAGCAGGGAAGTGCGCAGATTGGTGAAACGCGAGGGTGAAGGGGCCTATATGGTACTTTCCTTCCTCATTTCCGACCTTTATGGAGGTAATGGATATTACCTGTCTGTAGACGAAGATTACTATGAAGATTTGTCCGATCGTCTTTTTACGATGGAGACAGAAGATGTGCGCCGAATCGTGATTTATACGGTAGAGTTGGGCTTGTTCGATGCCCGCCTGTACAAGGAATACGGCATACTGACTTCGGTCGACATCCAACGGCAATATTTGTTCAGCACCAAGCGTCGTTCGTGCACCGGCATCGACGAAAAATATTGTCTGATAGCCGAAGATACATCGGCCAATCCTCCGGCCGATTCTCAGACAGATGCAACACCGGTCGAAGAGGTAAATGCAACGGAAAAGGGAATAAATGTAACAGAAACGGCCGAAAAGTACACTTCAACTGTACCTGGGTACACAAAGCATAGCATAGCAAAGCATAGCATAGCAAAGCATAACTCCTCCTCTACGGGTTCCTCCAAACCCGTAAAGGAGTGGACGAAGGAGGACATTGATTGTTTGGAGCCTCCGACTGACGGACAGAAACGGAATTTTGAGGGGTTGAAGGAGAACCTGCGGTTGTTCCATATCCCCATCCCCGAACAGTATGCCATCATCTGCAAGACGGGCTACGGCCTGATAGGACATCCCGTATGGAAGGGCTTTGTAGAGCTGCGTAACAAGTTCGGGAAGTTCCATTCACCCGGCCGCTTCCTGCTAAAACAATGCACCTGATTTCTTGTCATCCTGAGTGGAGCGAAGGATCTGTATGCATCACGAAAGTACTCTCATCGTATGGCGAGAGTACTCTCGTGAGGGAGTGAGAGCTGTCTCGTATGGGGTGTGAAAGCTGTCTCACAGTCGGGTGTGACTACTCTCGGATACAGATGAGAGTACTTACGTATCCGGTTTCGGTTCAGGATACAAAAGGACAATATATTGGTTCTCTATTCTTCAACAAAAAAAAAACCGCTCACCTGAAGCCCGAAGGCTTCGGTGAGCGGAGAAACATAGAATTTATCAATAGATAAGGTTGTCTAAATTAAGGAGGTTAATTGCCACCTAAGCCATCGGCAAAACCTGCATAAGTATGCTTACGGTTGTAACCTTCATCCCAAAGGCCGATAGGTTCACCAGCTCTCCATCCACTGCCTGCAGGCGAATCGGTAGCTGCCCATTGACAGATACCCCATTGCTGAGCGGCAGGAATAATTTCGAGATACTTAGAAACAACAAATGTATAAAGTTCAGCCATTTGCTTATGCTGTTCTTCTGTCAAGTTTGCTGTTGGAACTGAATTACCGTTAGCATCTACATAACCCATATCAAGTTCGGAGATACGAACCAACTTTTTAGAGTTAGCCATGAGTTTGAACGACTCAACGATAGCATTCTTCTTGCTTTCCTGAGTAGCAGCATTGGCATGGTAAGAGATGTGCATTTGGCTTCCGATACCATCAATCTTAGTAACACCATCGGCTTCCCAACGTTCAATCCACTTGATAAGACTCTTCAGCTTACCGTTCTGATCCCAATCGCTTTCGAGGTTGTAATCATTAACGAAGAGCTTGAGTTCACTTGGATTACCGCCGTTAGCTTCAAAGTGCTTGCGGGCACTTGCCACTGCTGTACGTACATATTCCAAATCGCCCATGTAGTCTTGCCAGTAGAAATTATTCTTGGCATCTTCTGCAGAAACATTCGAAGCTGATTGCAAAGCATATACACCTTCTGCATCGGCATTGCCACCAGAAATAGCTTCATTGACAACGTCCCATGCCTTAACCTTTCCTTCCATAGCCTGCATCATACCGCCAATCCAACGGTCCATCGCCCAAATGAGCGTATCGCGTTTTTCCTCCGGAGTCAAAGGAATAGAGTTAAGCTTCATAATCTTCTTGAAAGTGATAGACTTCACATCAAGTGTTGCCATAGCAGTTTGAGGCTTGAGAATAACATCAAACGCACCACCTACAACACCAGGGAACTTGAGTTTATACACATGTTGTCCGGCTTCAACTGATATAGGTACGGTAATATTCTGAGCATCACCACCCCATCCATTCTGAATAGTAAGTTGTACACCACCTACTGTTTCAGAGGAAGTCATATCGAGATAAGCTACATAATCACCTTCATCCAGATTATTTTCACCACCCGGGAAGATAAAGAACTGCGACCAATCACCGGTAGGTACAAAATGAATAGCACCATTAATTACAGGAGGTTCACATCCCATGGGATAGAATGGGAACTTACCATCAGTATAGGTCTTTTCAGTTGCATCCACTTCTACTTCTACAGCCATAGCCTCTTCATGAGTAATTTTTACCCATTTTACATCCAGTTCACCATCAAATGTACCCGGTTGGAATACAACAAATGCAGTTTCTGTAGTAATATCATTAAAGACTACAGATTGTTCTTCCCACTCGGTTGATACTTTCATAGGACGACTTACTGTAGCTCCCCAATTACCCGACTGAATACCAATTTCACCAGCTTTAGAGGATTTTATCATAGCTGTAACTTTATACTCCTTACCAACACTCACGTTGAAATTATCAACCATAAAATATTGATACCAACTACCAGGGAAAGAACTATGTAATACACCATCAATAATATCAGGAGTATATCCCATAACATAGAATGGATAAGAAGAGAATTGAGAATACTCCACCAACTTATCCTCAATAACATTTTTAGCATCCGGATCAATATCGAGTTCCTTATCCTTAAGCAAACCATTAAGGAACTTGTTAGGTTGCTGAGCATGCCAAGCCAATGTATGACCATACACATTCAAACCAGCATCTGTAGCTGCACTAGCAAATGCTACAGCATTATCGAATGACATGTTACCTTTGTCGTCCACACAAGACGCCATCTTCATGGCATTACCGGCTACAGTTTCATCGGCATTTGAATTAACAAGTGCGTAAACAAGCTGCTGCTTGGTATATTCAGAAGCTGTAGTAGCAATACCCAACTTGAAGTTCGGATACTTTGCACGATCTACATATTCCTTCAGGGGAAGATACTCTGCAAGATATTCATAACCTTCCTTCTGTGGATTGACACCGCTATATTCGCGGTCCCAAGTATCAGCACATGAAGCCAAGAATATGGCTCCAAGCGCTGCGAATATTAGTTGCTTTTTCATTGTTAGTTCTATTTTTACTTGTTATAAATAGGAGCAAACTCCTCAAGCTTCACACCAGAACGTTGCCAGATAAGATTATCTGTAGTTTCTGCAACATTACCGCCACCAAAGTCCACTTTGTATGACAAGTCGATCATATCGCGATCCTTTTGGTTCCAAGCTTTCTTTGCACCATCATCTTCCCATTTTCCTGAACCGGTAGCTGTAACACCAGGTGTCAAAGAAGATACAGTACAATTGTTGGAGCCATCAAATGTCAACAACAAATCGGCTGTCATAGTCTTGGATGCGAACGGATAGCTCACAGTAAGGATAGATTCTGTCAAAGACTTGGTAGTGATTTGAATCACATTACGAGTTTCAACAGTAGCAGCCTTACGTTCCTGAGTCTTGGTACCGGTTTCGTCGGTAATCTTGTCAGTACCTTCGGCCAACCAGTATCCTGAGAACTTGTTCAGATACTTCACACAATAAAGAACATAATCCATTGGCTTTACCTTCCAAGCGGATTCGTCGAAACGAGAAGGATTTTCCGCACCTTCGTTAGGAGTACCGGCAAGGATTTCGGTAAATCCCTTCTGGCTCTTCATTACCAAAGGAATAACGTATGTATTCTTAATCGCATCCGGATCATTAAAGAAAGCATCGGTAAGCTGTACTTCGGTAGTACCATTGAATGTGCCGTTGAACTGCAATTCAAGTGTAGAGAGCGAATAATAGCTTTCCGGCATTGCCTTTACAGAAGAACCATCGGCAAAAGTCAAGTTGTTTACAAGACTATTGTCTACAGCTACCTGTACCACTCCGTCAGAACCATTATAAGAACCACCAAAGGTAGCCTTAATTTGGCACTTGTGCTGCTTGTCGAGTGTAGTATCATACTCGTCATCGCCCATTACAAGTGTACGTACAGGATACTGATACGGGAAATAAACTGTCTGCTTTTCGAAGTCCGGGAATTCAATATCATCGTTCTCACAAGCAGTGAAACCGAGCGCCAAGACTGCGGCAAACATATAGTTGAATATATTATTCTTTTTCATAATTACATTATAAGATTTTATTAATACTTACCATCCATAGTTCTGTTGGAGATTGCTCCACTTCATAATTTCAGAGTAAGGAATAGGTCCATAATACATATAATCCTTATAATCACGCTTTTCAACATCGATAATCTTGTATTCAAGACTTCCGTCTTCAGCTGTTGTAATGCTTACGCCCTTAGCTGTTTCGTTCAAAGGAGCCATCCAACGACGCAAATCCCAGAAGCGGTGATTTTCGAAGCAGAGTTCCAAACGACGTTCGTTGCGGATAAGATCGCGCATCTTGTCTTTGCTCATAGCGCATTCTTCAAGGTAAGAGTCACCATCGAGACCGATACCTGCACGGCTACGCAACGCCTTGATAACATCATAAGCCGAGTAAGAAGCACCACCTACCTTGGCCTTAGGACCTTCGGCTTCATTGGCAGCTTCGGCATAATCCAAGAAGATTTCTGTAGCACGGATACGAATCTGCAAATGGTTGAAAGTTGAATTTTCATCATTACAATTCACATCAGAGCGCAACAATTTTCTGAGGTAGTAACCGGTAATGGTAGACTTACCATTTTCCTTATTGATACCATCAAGTTTTTCAGAATCCTGTGCGGTATTGATAACAGCATTGTTATGACCAATAGTAGAACCATTCACAAGTACATACATTTTCAAACGTGGGTCACGACCTTCGTACGGGTTCTTGGCATCGTATCCTGAGCCAGCAGCTGTAATAGGCATACCGTTCAACATAGGGAATGCATCTACCAAGTTCTGAGTAGGATTCACACGGCCGTTACCAAAGATAGAAGGAGGATAGTTATTCACTTCAAAACTTTGAGTCTTGTTGATATTGGCACGCCAGATAATTTCGGCTGGAGCTTCATCAGCAGCACCGAAGTTATTCAAGAAGGTAGTATTATCGAAAATCTTCCAACCATCTTGCTGCATGTTAGCCAAGCCACCAAAGTTTGCAAGACATTCTGCAGCCAACTTAGCAGCTTCTTGGTATGTACAAGCACCAGACTTGCTATAAGCAGGAGAAGCAGCAAGAATAGCCAACTGAGCCTTGAAAGCAGAAATAATCTTACCATCGATTTTACCACGATGATGGTCACCGAATGCTTTGTTGTAACCAGTAATGTCAGCACCTATCTGGCTATACTTAGCAGGAAGCTGAGACTTGTCGCCAATTGACTTGTACTGAATAGGAAGATATTCAAGTGCCTTGTTCCAATCGGCCATGATCAAGTCATAGCATTCCTTGAAAGTCAAGCGGGCTTCATTGAAGTCTGAACCTGCATCTACATAAGCCAAATGCATAGGGATACCCAAGAGTTCACCACCTTGTTCAGCCATACCTGCATGTGCACGCAAAGCGTAGAAATGATGAAGACCACGAAGAGCGTATGCATTACCCAAATAGTTGTCAATAAACATTTGATTGACGCTTTCTTCGGTATAAGACCATATTACCTTATCGGCATTGTCAATCATCAAGTTACAATATTGAATAGCGTGGTAAGAACCTTCCCATGTATTCACCGGATTATTGTTTGCAGCCCATGCACCGGTAGCCATGCGTTTATAGCTGTTAGTTGCATCGTTTGAAACAGCATCATCTGTAGCCAAGTCGGAGTTAGGACTATCACTATAAGGCAGCACCAAATAGGCATTATCAAGCACACCACGGGCAAAGTCAGCATCCTTATACATGGATGTGATATCCTGATTGTTCTCAATAGCCGGTTCGAAGAGGTCCTCACAAGAAGCGAAGGCCAACGTTGCTGCACTAAAAAGAATTATATTTTTCAGTTTCATAATTACTTTTCTTTTTAAAATTATCTTCTCTTACTACTTAGAATGCTACCTGAACACCGAGGTTGTAGAAACGGGTTTGAGGAGCTGAGCCAATACTCATTTCAAGAATATCGCGTTCTTTCGCAATGGTAAGAAGGCTATTACCGCTTACATATACAGAAGCACCCTTAACGAAGCTCTTTCCGAACAAGCTCTTTGGGAAGTCGTATGTCAACTGTACCTTAGCCAAATCGAAACGAGAAGTTGAGTAGAGCCAGAAGTCTGATGTCTGGTAGTTATTGGCACCATTACCAGTAGTCAGACGTGGATAAGTTGCAGTAGCGGCTGTTTCTGGAGTCCAGCGGTCGCGAACAGCTGCAGAATACTTATCTTCACCTTTCACCCACCAATAGCTGTTGTCACGGACACCATGGCCACCAAAGCCACCTACTCCAAGCATGAAGAGTGTAAAGTTCTTATACTTCAAAGTCAAATTAACGCCCAATGTAGAAGGTGCACCATACCAGCCACCCTTAGCGAGTTCCACCTGGTCCTTGTTGTCAATTACATTGTCACCGTTCTGGTCCTTATACTTCAAGTCACCAGGAGCGATAGTCTGACCAAACCAAGATTGGTCAGCAGAAGCTTGGATATCTGCATTGTCCTTGAAGAAGCCTAAACATTCATACCCCCAAACAGTGTCGAGCGGCTTACCTTCACGGTACTGATACTTATCAGCATAGTTGGTATCATCACGCTTGGTTGCCTTGGTAGTATAATAGGTATAATTTGCACCAATCTGGAATCCGAAATCACCAAATTGCTTCTTGTAGTTCACAGCAATATCGAAACCGGTACGCTGATCATCATTAAAGTTAATGTATGGACGGAAAGAAGATTCCGGATAGTATACCATAAAGTAACTTGGCATTTGGTTAGTTGCTTCAATAATCTGACCGGTAGTCTTGTTGGTAAAGAACGATGCATCGAAAGTCAATGCACGATCAAGCAACGAACCACGAAGGTTTACAGACAATTCCTTGCGATGGATATAGCTCAAATCATCATTAGCACCGCGCTTGGACTGTACACCAGCATGACCAGACATACCGTTCCAATCCCACCAACCACCACTTTGATAAGCGCCCAAATACATGTAATATTCATTGATACCAAGGTCGGTTACGATGTCACTGTAGCTTGCGCTAAGAACCAAGTCATTGAATAGACCATCTTCCATGAAGCTTTCGCGAGCCAAGTTCCAACCCAAAGTAACGGATGGAGAGAAACCAGCACGATTACCTTCAGGAAGTTTAGCTGACCAAGGTGCTGCCAAAGCTAATTCTGCATAATACTTACGATCAAAGTTATAACCCAACTGAAGACCCAAGTTTGCATTAGATACTTTGTGGTATACAGCTGATTCTGACTGTTGATAGCCATTAGCAACCAACATGGCAGTTACGTTATGAACATCGTTGAAAGTACGTACATAATCAAAGTGAGCATTGAATGCAATAGTTTGATTGTCGGTAGAACCAGAGATATTCTGAACACCTGAATGCTTGTCTACTGTTTCGAAGTTATCGAGACCGATAATCACATCCTGACCATTGTATTCGCTCCATGTCGGGGTAAAGGTTGCATAGGTATTGTTAAACGCTGTAGTATAAGCGGTACGATAGTCAACACCTACCATAGCATGGAAGCTAAGACCTTTGGTTACAGAGCTAAGGTCTACATCTACACCAGCATCGAATTGGAACTGACGGCTTGTCCAAGTATTTTCGCCGGCAAAATAATAGTCAGCAAAAATGTTGGTAAGGTCAGTCTGAGCACCACCGAGGAAGCAGCCATTAATGAAATTCTTTGTTGTACCAATCAAAGAATTGGGCTGTGCTGCATTCGGGTCAATGTATGACAATGGAATAAGCGGAGCTACACGGTTAGGACGGAAAGTAGATGCTGCTTCCCAATATGACCCACCATTAGCCGATTTCGAGTTGTAATATGTAGCGTTGGCATTTACATAAGCATTGATAAACTTATTCAATTTCACGTCTACATTACCACGAACATTGAAACGGTCAACGTAGTTGTTTTCTGCTTCACCAAACTTGAAGAAATCACCTTGACGATAGTAACTTACATTGGCATAGAACTTGGCACGTTCGTTACCACCTTCAATTTCGGCTGTTACATCGGTACGGTTATAAGCCTTCTTGATGTATTCATCACTGTAGAACTCTACATCCGGATAACGATAAGGATTCGCACCTGAAGCATACTTTGCAATGGTTTCGTAACTATAAAGCGGATCAGCGATACCGTCGTTAGCACGAGCTTCATTATAAAGTGTCATGTATTCGGCAGCACCCAAATATTCGGGATAGGCCTTAGCTACTGCCCAACCGGTATTGGCGCGTACGTTAACAGAAAGGCCATCAGTAACCTTACCACGTTTGGTAGTAATAAGGATAGCACCATTGGCCGCTTTGCTACCATAGAGCACAACTGCCTGAGCGCCCTTCAAGAAAGTAATGCTTTCAATTTCGTCCGGCTTCACATTGTTAGCCTCACGTGGAACACCATCAATAAGTACGAGCTGTTCTGTGTAACCCCACATTCCTGCTCCATTGAAACCTGATACATAACCCTGCATATTGTCAAGGCTATAAGTATTGTAATTCTTCTCCATCAACTCAGCTATGTTGACTGAAGAGACACCACCCATAATGTCTTCTTTTGCTACCTTGCGGAAAGCTACATTGACAAGAGTGCTATCCTCGGCAACTTCCTGTGCCAGCACCGGAGTGACAGCTGTACAGATAGCGAGAAACGCGAGAAGTTTTTTTGATATCTTGTTCATATTACTTAATATTCTTTGTTTTTAATAGAAAATTCCGCATTCATTACCAACCCGGATTTTGTCCGAATTCAGCATAGAGATAAACGTCATCATTATGGAATGGGAAGAGATAGTGTTGTGTGCTAAATACACGTTCAACAATGATTTCTTCTCTCCAACCTGTAACTTCTGCATCACGTGGGTCGTTCTTAGCAAAATCAAAGTCGCCTACACGACGGAACTCTTGTGAAGTCTTGATGTTGTAAGGATACTCGGTAAGGAGCAACCAACGTTGAAGGTCGTTCCAACGGAAACCTTCGAATGCCAATTCACAAGCACGTTCACGACGAACTTCATCCATGAATTTCTTAGAATCGGCAGTAAACTTGTCGGCTACAGGAGCAGCACCTACACGTTCGCGAAGGATATTGATGGCTTCTACAGCGGTCTTACCATAGCTACCACTCTTATAGTTAGCACCTTGAACAGCAGCACAAGCTTCGGCATACATCAAATAAATATCGGCCAAACGCATGTATGGCAAATAAGTTTGAAGAGCACCACCCCAGTTATACATACCATCATACTTGTTATTCTGATGAGGAACCAATTTCTGACAGAAATAACCGGTACGAGAACCGCTACTTGGATCTCTCATCTTTTCTGCTTCAGGATTTGTTCCGTTAGGAGTCTGCAACGGGAGATACTGATAAACAGCATCGGCTGCTGCCGGGTCGTTGTTGATAAACTTGAAACCATCGAACATGATGTCGTGATAGAAACGAGGGTCACGATCCTTAAAAGGATGTGTCGGGTCAAAACCTGATTCTGGATCGTCCAAAGGCAAACCGTTAGCCATACCGTAAGCGTAGTTTACATAGTTGGCTGTTGGCATGTGGATAACCGCATCGTGCTCTACCAAACCGTTCACCTTAGGTCCCCACAACTTAGCAAAGTTCCAGTTAGAACCGTTAATGTCAGGCATCGGACCACGCATGATAGCTTCTACTGAACCCGGCATTTGCCAGTTCTTACCAGTAGTATAGAAGATATCAGAGTAGTTTGTAGTAGCACTCTTATCAGGAGTGTGATTGTAGATATCAGTATACTTATATTCAGCAAGAGCATAAGGAGTAGAACCACCTTCTACCAAAGCAAGGGCTTTACCCAAAGCATCGGCTGCACGCTTAGCCATTTCTGTATCATACTGATAAGTCAATGTAAGATTCTGTGCACCGGTTGAAGCACCGTGTACATTGAACGGAGAAGCGGCATAAAGAAGAACCTTACCCAAATAACCAAGAGCACAAGCACTTGTTATACGGAGGTCATTATGTCCCTTTGTACGAAGACCAGCAGGGTGATTATCCCAGTTGTCTGGCAACAATTGGGCTGCACGTTCATAATCTGCAGCACACTTTTCAGCACATTCCTTGAAAGAAAGGCGTGGGAGCAAGAGTTCATCACTTGGTTCGAATGCCTTGTCGATATAAGGCAGACCACCAAAATAATTCATCAACTCGTTATGCCACCATGCACGGAAGAAAAGAAGCTGACCTTCAATGGCTTCACGTTCAGCATTAGAACCCTGGAACTTATCGAGGTTCTCAAGACCAATGTTGCAATGACGGATACAGAACCATGCATGTTCCAATGAGTGACTGAACTTATCAGAAGATGTAGGATCCAATGCACTTGAATGCAAGTAAGACTGGGCATCGCTATACCAATGACGATAGTTACCGATATCCATCTGGTGAGTCAGGTGAGAATCACCCAAACCTGCATTCATAATTTCGTCTTCTCCCCAATTGAATGTACAGCACCAAAAATTGGATTCCTTGTTAGGAATACAGTTATAGACGAGTTCAACAAATCCCTGGAAGTTGTTGAAGTTCTTGAAAGCTGCTTCAGTGTCTACATCTGAATCAGGTTCCTTGTCAAGATAGTCGGTGCAAGAAGAGAAGCTAAAAGATAAAGCGAAAGCCGCTATACCTATATATATATACTTATTTAAAAAGCTTTTCATATCAAATTCCATTTATTAAAGATTAAACTTGACACCAAAGTTAATACGTTTCATAGTAGGATATGCACCAGTTGCACCACCATTACTTGAGAAGTTTGACTCACGGTCGTCCGGCATGCGGGTCCAGAGCCAAAGGTTATTACCACTGACGTAGAGCTTAAGATCGTTCAAACCTAACTTCTTAATCCAACCATCAGTCCATGTATAGGCAATTTCAACATTCTTCAAACGGATATAAGAACCGTCGCAAAGATATTGTGTACCATGATAATAAGAAGGTGTACTTGAGAAACGCGGTGTTACTACATCGGCATTTTCATGATCAAGACTCCACCATGTACCTTGGTCGTAAACGTTTGTCTGATTTACGTCAGAAAGAGAAATCATGGTTACATCACGAGTAACATTGGTTACACCGTAGAACTGTGCAAACATTGAGAATCCCTTATATTCAAAACCAAGAGTAGCATTGTAAGTATTCTGAGGAGTACCTGTAAAGCCTGTAGGAGCTGAGTCGTCGTCATTAACCACACCATCACCATTGAAGTCGACAATGTAGTAGTCGCCCGGCAATTTTTGGTTATCGTTTGAATTATGCTTTGGAGAACCATAAAGGTCATCATATGACTGCATCATACCCTTGTCAAGATGAGCGTGAGTCTGACCGATAGCATAACCTGCAGCACGCTGATAAGCCGGCTTCAAAGGAGCATCGTCCTTAATGAGAATTTCATTTTCTGCATGGGTCATGTTCATGTTAGCCCAAAGACGCAAATTGTTTGCAAGAGTCTTGTTAAAGCGAAGTTCAATTTCATAACCGTTAGTTTCTACTTCACCCTTGTTTACCCATGATGGCTTTGCACCATAGTAATTAGGTACAGCACGTTCATTACCATTAACCAAAATGTCTGTACGCTTGTCGCGGAAGATTTCAATGTTACCGGCAATCAAACCATCAAACAAGCTATAATCGATACCAATATTAGTCTTCTTCACAGTTTCCCAGTGAATATCAGGGTTACCAACAACAGCTTCGCGGTACCAAGTATAAGGAGACTTACCCTGATTAACATCCAGATAAGAAGCACCATTTTGACCACCGCCCATGGCCCATTGAGTCTGATAAAGGAAACGTTCACCTACATTGTCATCACCAATTTCACCATAAGAAGCACGAACCTTCAACATATCAATGATATGCTTTTCACGCAAAGCCTTCATGAAAGGTTCTTCAGAAATCATCCAACCGATAGCACCTGAGCTGAAGAATGCGAAACGATTTTCGGCAGAGAACTTTTCAGAACCGTTGTAAGCACCGTTGTATTCTGCGAAATAACGAGAATTCCAATCGTATGTAGCACGGAATACCCAGTCTTCACGATAAGTAGGAATCATTGAACCCCAAGCTGTTTCCTGACGTCCGAAGAGACCCATCGCTGTTACATTGTGCTTGCCAAACTGACGAGCCCAATTGAGCTGTGCCTGATAGTTGAGGTTACGTTGAGTGGACCAGTCTTGTACTTTACCACCTTGAGTGGTCCACTTGTTACCTACTGCATAGTCATAGTGGTCGTATGCTTCGTAAGAGTTCTTATAACTTACATTACCAGTTTCAGGATCAATCCACTTCAACTGAATAGGAGTATAAAGGTCGTTTACACCACGGTCACCTTCTACAAAGGTATTGTCCCAAGAAATCATAGCACGAGCGCTAAGACCCTTAGTAATGAAGTCGAGCTTTTGTTCAAGAACGAAGTCGGTTGTCAAACGAGTGGTTGTAACAGTCTGTTGACCACCGGCAGCAATGCTTTGCGCAGCATTTGACACGTTAGTACCATGAGGCAAATAACCCCAAGAACCATCTGAATAAACCGGCAAGAACACATCCGGACCAATGTTATAAATACCTGCCCACTGTTGTGAAATCTGCCAGTCATTATTAACACTGTTACTCCAAGGAGACTTACGAACACCGTTAGAACCTGCAATATTCACTTTGAATACAGTAGTCTTTGTGATGTTGAAGTCAAGATTTGAACGGATGTTAAAACGCTTATAGTCGTAACCAGTGTTATAATTACGGCCACTAGGGAACTGACGATAAAGGTCACCTTCACTTACGAAGTCCACAGCAGCATAATACTTCACAAATCTTGTACCACCGGCCACATTGATGTTTGCATTATAAGACATGGTATAGTCTTTGAACAATGCATCCTGCCAATCAACGTTAGGATAACGTTCCATTTGTTCAATGGTAGTTTGATTGCGATAGTTTTCAATGAAGCTCATAGGTTTCATATACTTTGAGAAGTTGTCCGGGTTAAGGTTCAACTCATGCTCAACAGCTGTATTACGAGCAATCATACCGTCATAAGAATCCAATTTATCCGGCAACTTAGAAGGAATCTTCATGACTGCATTGGCGGAAACACTGATTTGTGCCTTACCTTCCTGACCACGTTTTGTAGTAATCAAGATAACACCGTTAGCACCTTTCACACCATATACTGCTGTTGCAGAAGCATCCTTCAATACAGAAATAGAAGCAACTGATTGCATTTCTACAGAACTCATCGGACGTTCAATACCATCGACAAGCACAAGAGGCGCTGAATTGTTCCATGAAGAAGCACCACGAATAACGATTTCCGGTTCTTCTTCACCAGGCATACCTGAAGATGCTGTTGTTACCACACCAGGGAGGTTACCTGTAAGGGCTGTACCAATATCAGAGATACCGGCTGCACGTTCAAGCACCTTACCTGTTGTTTGAGTAATGGCACCCACAACCGAAGCCTTTTTCTGTTGACCATAACCTACAACAACCACTTCTTCCAGTTGTTGAGAATCGTCTACCAAATCAATTTTCATCAGTGATTGGGTAGCTTTTACCTCCTTTGTCTGCATACCGACAAAAGATACAACAAGGACAGCATTATTGGGTACACTCAGTTCAAAATTACCGTCTATATCTGTGATTGTACCTATTGAATTATTACCTTTTAAAACAACCGAGGCACCAATGACGGGTTCACCGTTGCTGTCCACAACAATCCCTTTCGCCGTAAACTGCTGGGCTGCTGCGGTAAGACAGCAGAACAACATCAGAATAATCAGCGAAGGAATCTTCCGAATTTGTTTCATTAAATTTTTCATTACGATTAGTTTAAGAATTTATAATTCATTTCATTTCTTTGTTGGTTTGGGCACGGCTATCGTCGCCCCAATCCTGGGATTACATTTCACTTTTTTTCATTCATGCTTTTCACGTTTTATTTAAGGGTTTAACTTATATGGATTGTTCTCATTTTCTTGTAGCATATAAAGCGATGGTAGTGCCTGTAAAGCCACCGGCTACAGCTGTTGACAAATATCCGGCATCTACCTTTTCACAAAGTTTGTTCCAAGTTTTTCCACCATTGACTGAATAAAGGAAATCAAATGTCAATCCGGTTGTTGACACCACCTTCAAATCGAAACATGTCGATTCTGAAGATACTTTTTCAGAAGCCAATACAGAATCTTCTTCTCTTCCTATCTGGATCAATGAAACTGTTCTACCTGCTTCCGATTCGGCTACAGCCATGAAATACTGATGGAATTCATCCTTGAACAACAAAAGGCCAGCTTTTTCATCCACACATTGAGGGTTGAAATACATACGGGTTTCAGCTTCAAACTGATGATGCTGCAAACGACGACATACCATAGCGGGTACTACTCGTTCTTTTGAGCTCTTAGTAGCACATTTCAAAGTCAGATATCCCGGAGTTTCGGTCAATGAATACAAATCAGTAGCAGGACCACGAAGGGTCATCCATTGCATACCTAATGTACTATCATTGAATTCTTCCTTTACATCAAAATTACCGAATGTCAGTTCTTGCTGGCGAGTAACTCCACTGCGGGCCTGTACCAAAGGCAAAGATTCATTTCCCTGAGTGATATAGGGGAAACCATCGTCACTCCATTTCACCGGCATCAAGAAAGTTTCACGCCCCAAATTCTCGAAGCGGTTGTTAATAGGACGACAGGCCAAGAAAACAGCCCACCAATCACCTTCGGCAGCTTGTATCAAATCGGCGTGTCCGGCACAAGTAATGGGATTGGGTCTGTTAGGGCTTAAATGACGTTGAGTAAGGATAGGATTATTCTTCCAAGCCACGAACGGTCCCCAAGGTGAATCGCTACGGAATATCACTTCCGAATGGTTCACACTGGTACCACCTTCGGCATCCATCAAGAAATATTTGCCATTAATCTTATACATGTGAGGACCTTCAATCCAAATAGGCTTTTCTTCGGGGTGAACTCCTTTATTGATCAAAATCTTTCGAGGACCTACCATACGGTCGTTCTTCCAATCAAATTCTTGAACACGAATGGTACGATGTCCATCATATTCCGGTTTATAGTCGGGAGCATCATCGTTATTCACTACATAAGCCTTACCATCCTCATCAAAAAAGATACTGGGATCTATCCCTCCTACTTCGGGCACCATGATAGGATCACTCCATTCACCGAAAGGGTCTTTTGTCTTGACATAGAAATTACCGGCACCTACATTGGTTGTAATCATGTAATAAGTTTTGTTATGAGGATTGTAGCTAATGGCTGGTGCGAAGATACCTCCACTCACATGCTGTTTCTCCATGTTCACCAATTGAGAAGGGCGACTCAACACATGTCCCACTTGCTTCCAGTTCACCAAATCACGGCTATGGAAGATAGGCACCCCCGGGAAATAGGTAAATGTGGAAGTAACCAAGAAATAATCTCCTTCCCCGTTGGTACAAATACTGGGATCGGAATACCAACCCGGCAATATGGGAGTATAGAAACTGTCATTACCTGGCAAAGGATTCTCCTCATAAAAACGATCCTTGCCCTGATAAGTGAAATTATCAAACAGCGCTACAGAATTCCCAATCTCGGGTCCCACGTTTTTACTCGACAAACCGCATCCACTTAGGGCAATCCCCGAAGCGATGGTCAGCAGTAATTGGGTAAAGATTTTGTTTTTCATGCTATAATGTTTTTAGTTTCGTTACTACATATTTCGGCAACAAAAGTATTTCTCTTCATCCAAACAACCGAAAAAACATATTACACGTTGTTTTGATGTTATTACATATTTAAATATTATGTAACATTTATCTTTGCCTATGTAACATAGTTCTACTTAACAAATTGACTATCAACATCTTTAAACAAAATATAACAACTTATCCTATTTATTCACCTCTTTTTCGTAACTTTGTAGCATAATTAATATTTCATCCATGAAAGAATTCATTCAAATACTTCGTCGGTTCATTCCTCCCTACAAGAGGTACCTGATTCTGCATGTGGTCTTCAATATACTTTCGGCCGTGCTGAATATATTCTCATTCGCCCTCATTGTTCCTATCCTGCAGATTCTGTTCAAAATGAACGAAGCCACCTATTCCTTCATTCCATGGAACAGTACCGATGTAGCTTTGGACGATATAGTCATCAACAATTTCTACTTTTATATCAACAGCCTAATTGAAAATTATGGCGCCAGCACTACCCTACTATTATTAGGAGTATTTCTGGCTTTCATGACCTTTTTGAAGACTGGAAGTTATTTCCTTTCATCAGCCATGATTATTCCCATCCGGACGGGCGTAGTTCGCGACATCCGAGTGAAACTATATAATAAGATTTTGGCACTGCCTTTAGGGTTCTTTTCCGAAGAACGTAAAGGAGACATTATAGCCCGCATGAGTGGCGATGTAAATGAAATAGAAACCAGCATCATGTCATCGCTCGACATGCTATTCAAGAACCCCATCCTCATCATCTGCTATTTCGGTACATTGATTGCCATCAGCTGGCAACTAACATTATTTACCATCACCGTACTTCCGTTTATGGGATGGCTGATGGGAAAGGTCGGCAAAAAGTTGAAACGCAAATCATTGGTTGCCCAAAACATGTGGAGTGATTTGATGTCGCAAGTAGAAGAAACATTAGGAGGACTGCGCATCATCAAAGCTTTTAATGCTGAAAACAAGATGAATGCACGTTTTGCCAAATCGAACAACCTTTATAGAGACACCATCAGTAAAGTAAATATCCGCCAACAAATGGCACACCCCATGAGCGAATTTTTAGGGACCGTATTGATTGTCATTGTGCTTTGGTTTGGAGGGACACTTATCCTGAACAACGACAGTACCATTACGGCACCTTCGTTCATCTATTATCTGACCATTCTTTACAGCCTCATCAATCCCTTAAAGGAATTTTCTAAGGCCAGCTACAACATCCCCAAGGGACTGGCCAGCATGGAACGTATTGACAAAATTCTATTGGCAGAAAACAAAATGCCGGAGATCTCAAGTCCGGTACACATTGGTCCACTGAAAGAAAAGATTGAATTCAAGAACGTATCCTTCAAATATGATACGCAATGGGTACTGAAGGACATTAATCTGACCATCGAAAAAGGGAAGACCATCGCATTGGTGGGACAATCAGGTTCCGGTAAATCGACAATGGTTGATTTGATTCCACGTTATCACGATGTACAGGAAGGCGAAGTGCTGATAGATGGAGTGAATGTAAAGGATACCACTTTGTTCGATTTACGAAGCATTATGGGAAATGTCAACCAAGAAGCCATCCTCTTTAACGACACTTTCTTCAATAACATTTCTTTCGGTGTAGAAAATGCTACATTGGAACAAGTAATAGAAGCAGCCAAAATAGCCAATGCACATGATTTCATCATGGCCAGCGAAAATGGTTACGACACCATGATTGGTGATCGTGGCGGCAAACTTTCCGGAGGACAACGTCAACGAATCAGTATTGCTCGTGCTATCCTAAAGAATCCTCCGATTTTGATATTGGATGAAGCGACATCAGCTCTTGATACTGAAAGTGAACGTATGGTACAAGATGCATTGGAGAAACTGATGAAGAACCGTACAACCATTGCTATTGCCCATCGTTTGTCTACTATCCGCCATGCCGATGAGATTTGCGTACTCCACGAGGGACGTATCGTAGAACGAGGCAAGCATGATGAACTGCTCGCTATAGACGGTTATTACAAGAAACTCTGCGATATGCAACAGATGAATTAAAATATAAAATAAAAGTGGTCTCTCCTTCCAGTGAGACCACTTTCATTTTATAAAGTATTTACTTCTTTAATTCCACAATTCGTGTCGGTGCTTGCCCCGCATTTCGAAGTTCGGTTTGTTTCACCACATTTTCGGCCAATGCCAAGAACGCACGTCCAGTAATGGTTTCTTCATCGAGGGCAGCCGGTGTTCCTTTATCACCATTCTCACAAATACTCTGTACAATTGGAATCTGCCCCAACAACGGAACATTCATTTCTTCGGCCAAATACTTGGCACCTTCCTTTCCGAAAATATAATATTTATTTTCTGGCAATTCGGCCGGCGTGAACCATGCCATGTTTTCTACCAGACCAAGGATAGGAACATCCACTTTATCGTTGGTATACATATTGATTCCCTTACGGGCATCGGCCAAAGCCACTTGTTGCGGAGTGCTGACAATTACAGCGCCTGTAATAGCCAAGGTTTGTACCAATGTCAAATGAATGTCACTAGTTCCTGGAGGAGTATCGAGCACAAAGTAATCCAACTCACCCCATTTAGCATCGCCAATGAGTTGTTTCAAGGCGTTACTGGCCATTCCCCCACGCCACAAAGTAGGTTGGTCAGGGTCTACAAAGAAACCAATGGACAGCATTTTAATGCCATACTTTTCAATGGGAACAATCAAATCACGTCCTTCCACACTTTCGGCATACGGACGTGCATCTTCCACTTGAAACATTTTAGGCATAGAAGGGCCAAAAATGTCAGCATCAAGCAGGCCCACCTTGTAACCCAACTTCGCCAAAGCAACGGCCAAGTTAGCTGCTACGGTAGATTTACCCACTCCACCTTTACCAGAAGAAACTGCAATGACATTCTTCACTTGTGGTAACATCTTACCTGGTTCAGGACGAGCAGCCTGTCGGCTCTCGGTTGCAATGCTTACCTGCACATCTTTAGACACATAGGTAAGAATAGCAGTTTCGGCCGCCTTCACCATGGATTTCATAAAGGGGTCTGTAGGTTTCTCGAATATCAATGAGAAACTTACACTCATTCCATCAATGCGAATATTGTCGGCCACCATTTCGGCTTCCACCAAGTTTTTTCCGGTACCGGGATAACGCACTGTGGCGAGTGCGTCTAGTATGAGTTTTGGATATAAAGTCATAGTTTTTTTATTTACTTGTTTTCAATCCGCTACGCTTGCTACGGTTATAACTACGGTATTCATCAAGTTCTATTTCCACATCGGGTTCACGGAGTTCTCCTTCCTGTGGCAAACGGAACTTCATATACTTGATATTCAAGCCACGATCAAGCCATTGCTGTTCATAATAAGTCCGAATACTCAAGATATCGTCCACCAATCCCGAATGATAGAGATCATCGGTGCAGAATTCCACAGGGAACTTGTTTTCTTCCACCATATATTTGGTGTATGTAAACATAAAGTTACTGTCGGTCTTGAGGTGAATCAAACCGTCGGGAGTCAAGAACTTGCGGTAGCGGTTCATAAAGTAAGTCGAAGTAAGACGCTTAGTCGCTTTCTTCATTTGTGGATCAGAGAAGGTCAGCCATATCTCGCTCACTTCACCTTCGGCAAAGAAACGGTCGATTATTTCGATATTTGTGCGGAGAAATGCTACATTTTTCATTCCTTCATTGAGTGCATCGGTGGCTCCCGTCCACATACGGGCACCCTTTATATCCACACCAATGAAGTTCTTGTCGGGATACATTCGTCCCAAACCTACAGTATATTCACCACGTCCACATCCCAATTCAAGAACAATAGGATTATCGTTCTTAAAAAAATCACGATTCCAATGTCCCTTCATATCAAAAGGGACATTATCCATCACCGAATAGGGATACTCAAACACGTGTGGATACTCCGCCATATCGGCGAACTTCGCCAATTTACCTTTTCCCATTATTCAATCAATACCTTTGTCCAGCCGTGTACATCTGGTTCAATACCATATTGCACACCACGTAACTTGTTATAAAGCATAGTGCTGACAGGACCTGGTTTACCATCCTTACTGAACACATAGCTCTTACCCTTTTCCGGATCGTCTATGCGCTGAATCGGAGAGATAACAGCAGCTGTACCACAAGCGCCTGCTTCTTCGAATGTTTCAAGCTCTTCTTCAGGAATATCACGACGTTCCACCTTCAAGCCCAAATCTTCAGCCAACTGCATCAGACTCTTGTTGGTGATAGATGGAAGAATGGAAGTTGACTTTGGAGTGATATAAGTATTATTCTTGATACCAAAGAAGTTGGCTGCGCCACATTCATCGATATACTTCTTTTCCTTGGCATCAAGATAGAATTCAGCTGAATAACCTGCATCATGAGCTTCCTTGCTGGCACAAAGACTGGCAGCATAGTTACCACCCACCTTATAAGTACCTGTACCCAGCGGAGCTGCACGGTCATACTTACGGGTAATAACATAAGGATTAGCAGCAAAACCACCCTTAAAGTAAGGACCAACAGGAGTAACAAATATCAAGAACAAATATTCATTTGCCGGCTTTACGCCTACCTGTGCACCTGTACCGATAAGCAAAGGACGAATGTAAAGACTCGCTCCACTTTCATAAGGAGGAATATAAGCTTCATTCATACGAACGACCTTAGCTACCATTGCTTCAAACAATTCTGTAGGGAGTTCGGGCATCATAATACCACGGCATGTGCTTTGCAGACGGGCAGCGTTTTCATCCATACGGAACACACGTACTTTTCCGTCCGGACAACGATAGGCCTTCAAACCTTCAAATGCTTCTTGTCCATAGTGCAGACAAGTAGCAGCCATGTGAATGTTCAGTGTTTCTTCCGAACTAACTTCTATTTTCCCCCACGCACCGTTGCGATACCAGCAACGTACATTGTAATCGGTCTTCATGTAACCGAAAGACAGACTTGACCAATCTATTTCTTTCATGATGTTATCTTAATTAAGATTATTATTTCAAAATTGCGAGCAAAATTACACTTTTAAAAGACAATTACCAACATTTTTGTCGATTATTCACCCTCTTCCAACATCTTTTTGATTTCGGAATCGGCTTTATAGAGCTTATCGCGACATAATTTAATGAGTTTCTGAGCCTCCTTCAACTGTTCGCCCAAGCTATCAATATCCAATTCTCCAGACTCTATTTTAGTCACAATTTCTTCCAGACGTTTCATGGCCTGCTCATACGTTTCTTTTTTTACTGTCATATTCCTATTCTTTATTTTATTTCCGATTCTATCTTTCCCCGATGCAACATTGTCACTATCCTATCGCCTTTCTTCAGCGTAGAAGCGTCAGTCACCGCCTTGCCATTCAACATGGTAATGCTATAGCCTTTCTTTAGCAGATGCTCGGGCGATGCAGCCATTACCCGATGTTCCAACAATGACAAACGATGAGTTTCCTTCATCATCTTATGCTGCAATGCCGTTTCCAATCGTTGCCAAATAGTTTCAATCTTGAAATGTCCTCGCTGCAAATACATATTCGTAGTCATAGGAATACGTTCAGTCAATCGTTCCAAACGATGCTTCTCGCGTTCCATCCGCACTTCTACCCCACCGATGATACGATTGGTATAGTCTTCCAGCATCAAAGCCGACTCGTACATACAACTTATCAGAAACTCAGCCGCCGCCGTAGGAGTTTTTACCCGGGTATGCACCACGCTGTCTATCACCGTATCATCACGCTCATGGCCGATACCAGTTATGATAGGCAAAGGAAATTGGGCACAATTAGCAGCCAAGTCGTAAGAATCAAAGCCGGAAAGATCGGACGTAGCACCTCCACCTCGAATAATAACCACTGCATCCCAATGTTCCATTTCAGCATAAATACGGTCGAGTGCCGCAATAATCGATTCCTCTACCCTCTCGCCCTGCATAATGGCCGGAAAGAGTTTGGGATAAAACACCAATCCGTATGGATTTCGTTCCAATTGGTTACAAAAATCGCCATAGCCGGCAGCTGTAGCCGATGAAATGACCGCTATACGTTGGGGAAGCATAGGAAAATCCAATTCCTTATTCAAATCAAGTACGCCTTCTTCCTCCAACCGACGGAGAATTTCGCGGCGTTTACGTATCATATCGCCCACTGTATAAGTAGGATCAATGTCGACCACCGTCAGCGAATGTCCGTAAAGTTCATGAAATTCCACCGATACACACACCCTCACTTTGATACCCGATGCAAATGCTTGTCCGGTTTCTTCTTCAAAATAAGGTTTCAGCATTTTGTAGACATTGCTCCAAATGGTCCCTCTGGCTTTAGCGATAAGATTATTACCCAAAGCATCTTTCTGGACAAACTCCAAATAGCAATGTCCAGAGTAATTGCTCCGTACATCACTCAGTTCAGCTTCTATCCAATACGTATCGGGTAAATGTCGGCGAAGCGCCTGCTTCACCAAATTATTCAGTTCGTATAATGAAATTGTTTGCTCTTCCATTATTGATTATTCAACTCCTTCTGATAAGCCTTCCATAAGTCAGGAATACCATAACCATAAACATTATCGGGACAATCGGCTCTGTCGCCGGCTTGTTGTACCGCCTTCACAACTTGCTTAGCCGTAAGCCATGGACAAGCTTGCCAGAAACAAGCCACCACCCCACAAAGGATGGGTGAAGCAAACGAAGTACCATTAGCCCTTGAAACGGTTCCTCCTGTACTGGACACAGTAGCATTTCCACCAATAGCCATAGCATCGGGCTTGATACGTCCGTCGGTAGTATTACCTAATGAAGAAAAGACCGTATTTGTCAGCTCACGTGTGAGCGCTCCCACGGTTATCACGTTTTCAGCATCGGCAGGAGGAGTTATTTTCTTCCATGTATCATTTCCAGCATTACCAGCACTACAAACTACCACCATGCCCTTATCAGCTGCCATTGAGGCCGTATGTGACATCAGTGAATAGTGACCATCCAAATCGCGATAACGGTATGCTTCGTAACCTTCATCAAAACTATAATAGCCTAACGAGGTATTGATTACATCCACTCCCACGCTATCGGCAAATTCGATAGCTGCCGCCCAGTAATCTTCCTCTACAGGTTGTTCGGTATCAGCATCCTCACTACGAAGCAACCAATAGGCTGCTTCGGGAGCCGTCCCCACAAAGGCTTGAGGGCTGTTGGCTGCCATACACGACAAAACTTTCATACCATGACTGTTTTCGGCATAGATATCCGATTGTGGATTCACAAAATCGCGTGTACCCAATAGTTGCATATTCTTGAAGAATTTGATATGGTCGGCATTGTAGAATCCGGCATCGATAATCGCCACGTGCATTCCCTGCCCGGCAAATCCGGCTTTATGTAAGCTATCGCCTCCATGGATATGTATCTGTTGGTATCCCTTGCCGTAATAGTCGGTTCCTTTTTCCACCTTATTGGTCACTTCCTTTTTTCTTTTCTCGTCACGAGGCGGAATGCTGTCGGGCTGTACCCACACTTTCTTCACATTCGTCACAAAAGGGAGTTTGGCCATTTGTTCCACCAGCAAAGTATCCATTATCTGCACCACCGCCGTATTGTTCCATTTACTGGTAGTCACAATTTTCGCACCTATATTCGTCAGTCCTTCCAAGTATACCCAACTAACAGGCAAATCGGTAGAATCTATCGGTAATTGCTGACGCTCACGGCGTTCCAAAGCCCGTTCAGAAAGGAATTCTTCCGGATGGTCGACAGCATATCCTGTGCCTTCCTTATCAGCCAGAGAAATACGATATTTATAGTTTGTTTGTGCCTGCAAAGGAAAACCAACAATCACCAAGAGGAGATACAAAAATAGTTTTTTCATAAGCAAATTCGTTTAACATTTTGCACAAAGATACGCATAAACGAGCGAGAAATACCAAGCTTGCTTGTATATTTTTCACTGCGAGTGGAAGTATCTTCGAGGTTTACCTCAAAGATACGCATAAACGAGCGAGAAATATCAAGCTTGCTTGAATATTTTTTGTACCTTTGCAAAAGAAATCAAACAAAAACAGATATGACTCAAAAAGGAAACGCCACCCTACTCGGCACAGAGCCTATAGGCAAACTGTTGATGCAGTATGCCATTCCGGCCATCATCGCCATGACGGCAACTTCATTATATAACATGGTAGACAGCATCTTTATCGGACATGGTGTAGGACCTTTGGCTATCTCAGGATTGGCCATCACCTTTCCGTTCATGAACCTCGGTGCTGCCTTCGGTGCCATGGTGGGTGTAGGTGCTTCTACCCTGATATCAGTCAAATTGGGACAACGGGATTACAGTACAGCTCAAACGGTGCTGGGTAATGTTATTACGTTAAATGTAATCATCGGGGTGGTCTATAGCATTGTTTGCTTATTATTCCTCGATCCTATTCTATACTTTTTCGGAGCCAGTGCCGACACCATTGGTTATGCCCGCGATTTCATGGAAGTCATACTTCTGGGCAATATCTTCACCCATATGTATTTGGGACTGAATGCAGTACTCCGTGCCGCCGGTCATCCACAAAAAGCCATGTATGCCACTATCAACACGGTTATCATCAATACCATTCTGGCACCTATATTTATTTACGGATTTGAATGGGGCATCCGTGGGGCCGCCATCGCTACTGTTATTGCACAGGTCATTTCACTAACCTGGCAATTCAAGATATTAACCAATAAGAATGAATTGTTGCATCTTCGTAAAGGTATCTATCGTTTACAGAGCCACATTGTAAAGAATATGGTAGCCATCGGACTTTCACCCTTCTGCATGAACGTAGCCTCATGTTTCATTGTGATATTTATCAATAAAGGATTGAAAGAATACGACGGCGACTTGGCCATCGGTGCCTATGGTATTGTGAACCGCTTGGCGTTTATCTGTGTTATGATTGTGATGGGTATTACACAAGGTATGCAACCTATAGCCGGATATAACTACGGAGCGCAACAATATCAGCGTGTTACTAAGGTGCTGAAGCTATCCATTTGGGGAGCCACAGCCATCACGACTCTTACCTTTTTAGTAGGTGAACTGATGCCCGAATTGGCCGCATCAATCTTTACCACCGACCAAGGTCTCATCAGTCGGGCTGCTGAAGGATTCCGCATTGTGGTATTGGTCTTCCCCATTGTAGGTTTCCAAATGGTGACATCCAACTTTTTCCAGAGCATTGGCATGGCAAACAAGGCCATTTTCTTGTCGCTCACCCGTCAATTGCTCTTCTTATTACCTTGCCTCATCATCCTGCCCCGATTTATGGGAGCGGCCGGCATTTGGTGGAGTATGCCCATCAGCGATTTGATTGCAAGTATAGTAGCAGGTGTATTGCTTTACAAACAATTCCAACTCTTTAAAAAGTCAGAAATCAATAACCATAAATCATAAATCAGAAGAATACCATGAATAACCACTATGTCATCAACCTTGGCCGTCAGCTCGGTAGCGGCGGAAAGGAAATAGGCGAAAAGCTTGCCCGTGAACTGAACATTGCTTTCTACGACAAGGAACTTATACGCTTGGCTTCGGAAGAAAGCGGATTGTGTAAGGAATTCTTCGAAAAGGCCGACGAACGTACGCAAAAGACCTTCATCGGAGCCTTGTTCGGCAACCGTTTACCTTTTGTGGGCGACGGAGCCATTCCCTACGGTTCCTGTCTGAACAACGACTCCCTGTTCAAGATACAGAGCGACGTAATTCGTGGATTGGCCGAAAACGGTTCATGTCTCTTTGTAGGACGCTGTGCCGACTACATTCTACGCGACCATCCTCGTCAGGTAAACATTTTCATTTCTGCATCGAAGGAAGCCCGTATAGAACGCATCATGCAGAAGGAAGGCATTACTGCCGAACAGGCTGAAGAGCTGATAACCAAAGCTGACAAGAAACGTTCTGCTTACTACAATTATTACAGCTACAACACCTGGGGAGCAGCTGCTACCTACCACCTTTGCATCGATTCGTCGGTATTGGGCATCGATGGTACTGTAGCATTTATCAAAGATTTCGTGAAGAAGAAATTGGGAATATAATTACTCGTTTTTCTCCTTCAAATATTCATAGAAAGCATACTGCGCCCGTACCGGTGGAGCCAGTTCATCACGCTTCATCACATTGCGTAAATGTTCGTCCACCCAACCGGCTTTCTGGTTGTCGGCCAATTGGATGTGCAGCATGTCTATCATCTCCTGTTTCAACCGGGCATCGAGTATTGGAGTTACAGCCTCTATACGGCGGTAAAGGTTACGACGCATCCAGTCGGGTGAACCCATATAGACCAAGGGCTGACCACCGTTATAGAAATACCACACACGGGCATGTTCCAAGAATCCGTCCACAATACGGGTAATACGAATATTACGACTATACGGCTGATTGGGAATGAGGCAACAAATACCACGTACAATAAGGTCTATCTGAACACCTGCTTCGCTGGCCCGATAGAGTTCTTCTATCATGGCAGGGTCTTGCAAAGCATTCATTTTAAGAATAATGTGCGCCTTTTTGCCCGCACAAGCCATATTTATTTCAAAACCAAGACGACGTTTCAATTCAGGTAACAAATTGAAACGAGGAACCAACAGGTGTTTGAACTTAGGTTCGGTTATTTCCTTACTCAACAGACGGAACAGGTTATGAAGGTCGTCCACCATTTCCTGATTGGAAGTAACCAAGGCCGAATCGGCATAAACCGTCGCTGTCTTTTCGTTGAAATTGCCTGTACTAATGTAGGCAAAACTCTTCTTAGGACGTCCGTCCTTATGGTAACGAAGTACAAGTGCTACCTTAGCATGCACCTTCAATCCTGGAATACTATATATAATATGTATACCGGCCTTCTGCATCAACTCGGCAGTGGCCAGATTATTCTCTTCATCAAACCGTGCCTTCAGTTCCACAAATACCGTCACCCGTTTGCCATTCTGTGCGGCGGCTATCAGCGTATTGATTACTTCGGAATGAGGCGCCACCCGATATTGGGTAATCATGATTTCCTTAACGGAAGGATCGTGCACAGCCTCATACAAGAAATGGATAAAGTGGTCGAACGAGTAATAAGGATAGTGCAATAGCAAATCGCGCTTGCCTACATAACGGAATACCGATTGTTTCTTACCCAAGCAATCCAAATACATGGGTTGTGGCTTACGTGCTGCGAGCAATTCCTTATTGGGATTCGGCAGATGAGACAAATCTTCCAAGTTCAGATGCTTGTCGCCAGGAATCAGCTCATCACGGTTGATGTCAAACGCATCGGCCAAATAGTCCAAATAGTCCTGTGGCATGTGGCGGTCGTATACAAAACGGCACACTGCTCCTATCTTGCGTTTCTTGACTTTCTTTTTCAGCTGCTCCACCATCTTCTCGCTGGTCGAAGCATCATCGACAAACACATCGGCATCACGTGAGATCTTACAACAATAGCTACAATCCACCTCATATCCAGGGAACATCACACCAATATTGGCCTTGATGATGTCCTCCATAAACATCAGGTAATGATTGTCTCCTACCTTAGGCAACTCTATGAAACGGGGCACCTTGCTATAAGGCAGTTTCATGATGAAATATTCCTTTTCGCCCGTATCCTTACGGATAACCCGAGTGGACAAATACAGACGATTGTCGCGAATAAATGTTCTTACCCTCTCCTTGCAAACCGGAACGGGAAGCAAATACGGAAAAATTTCTTCCATAAAGAAGTTGGCTATAAAAGGACGATGCATGTCCTCCACTTCTTGTTGGCTTTGATAGAAAATAATATGATTGGTCTTGAGACCTGGAATAATCTTCTGCTCGTAAATGCGGATACGGTCTTCAAGCTGCTTGTTCACCTCTTCCCCAATCTGATGTATCAGCTGGCGGGCCTCTTCCTGCGTCATATCCTCACTATAACCACCATTAGCCACCGCCTTATGCTCGGCTATACGGACTTTATAGAACTCTTCGAGGTTGGAAGAATAGATAGAGATAAAGTTGATTCGTTCGTACAGAGGGAGCGAGTCATCATCGGCTTCCAGCAACACCCTGTGATTGAACGACAACCAACTGACATCGCGTTTGAAATAATGATATTTGCTTTCCATAATCGAAAACTTTTGGCCAAATATAGCTATCTTTGTGCGAATAAACAAAGAATTATGACGAGAATTGGAATTTTATCGGATACTCATGGGTATTGGGACGATCGCTACCTGAAGCATTTTGAGATGTGCGACGAGATTTGGCATGCCGGCGACATCGGTTCATTGGAGTTGATTCAGAAGTTAGCGGTCTTCAAACCTGTACGTGCCGTATATGGAAATATAGACGGAGGCGACATTCGTCGCATCTATCCAGAAACAAACCGGTTTACGGTAGACGGTACCGATGTACTCATCAAACATATCGGAGGCTATCCGGGGAATTACGATCCTTCTATCCGGGCCAAGTTGTTCGTCTGTCCACCCCAACTCTTTATCAGCGGACATTCGCACATCTTGAAGGTGAAATTCGACAAGACCTTGAACCTGCTCCATATCAATCCAGGTGCGGCAGGGAAATACGGATGGCACAAAACCCGCACACTGGTACGTTTGGCCATAGACAACGGAACGTTCAATGATCTGGAAGTAATAGAATTGGCCGAATAGTTATGCCATTCCAAAAAGTTTATTTACCTTTGCACCGTGATATAAAGAGAAACTATATGAAAACTTATCTTGTAACAGGAGCAGCCGGATTTATCGGCGCCAACTACATCAAGTATATTTTGGCCAAACATGACGACGTTAAAGTAGTGATTCTGGACGCTTTAACCTATGCCGGAAACTTGGGAACCATTGTTAACGATATAGACAACGAACGCTGTTTCTTTGTTAAAGGAGACATCTGCGACCAAGCTTTGGCCGACCAACTGTTTGCCGAATATAAGTTCGACTATGTGGTGAATTTCGCAGCCGAAAGCCATGTAGACCGAAGCATTGAAAATCCGCAATTATTCTTGCAAACCAATATATTAGGAACCCAGAACTTACTGGATGCAGCCCGTCGTGCTTGGGTAACCGGTAAGGACGAACATGGCTATCCCACCTGGCGAAAAGGAGTACGCTATCATCAGGTATCTACCGATGAGGTATACGGAAGCCTCGGTGCCGAAGGTTTCTTTACCGAAACCACCCCACTTTGTCCGCATAGCCCATACAGCGCCTCCAAGACCAGTGCAGATATGATTGTAATGGCATACCACGACACTTACAAGATGCCGGTTACCATTACCCGCTGTTCAAACAACTACGGTCCGTACCACTTCCCAGAAAAACTGATTCCATTGATTATCAAGAATATTTTGGAAGGCAAGAACCTGCCGGTATATGGTGATGGAAAGAACGTACGCGATTGGTTGTACGTAGAAGATCATTGCAAAGCCATTGATTTGGTAGTACGTAAGGGACAAGAAGGTGAGGTATATAATGTAGGTGGCCACAACGAAAAGCAGAACATCGAGATTGTGAAGCTGACCATTGCCACTATCCATCAAATGATGACCGAACACCCTGAATACCGTCAAATCCTGAAAAAGAAGGAATTGAACGAAAAGGGTGAAATCAGTATCGATTGGATGAACGATTCACTTATCACTTTTGTGAAAGACCGTTTGGGCCACGACCAACGCTATGCCATCGACCCCACAAAGATAACCAACGAACTCGGTTGGTATCCCGAAACCAAATTCGAAGTGGGTATCGTCAAGACTATCCAATGGTATCTGGAAAATCAAGCTTGGGTGGAAGAAGTTACCAGCGGCGATTACCAACACTATTACGAACGAATGTATAAAGGAAGATAAACTAAAAAGGAGCAGTAAAACTGCTCCTTTTTTTTATTCATTTACTTTCTTTCCAACTCCTGCAAACTTTCCAATTTCTTTGTTTCGAGGAACTCGTAAATGCCACAGAGGTGTTCCTTCACTTTCTTATTACCGAATTCATAGACTTTGGTTACCAGGCCATCGAGGAAATCACGGTCGTGACTTACTACTATCAGGGTACCGTCGAAATCGACCAAAGCTTGTTTCAGGATATCCTTGGTCTTCATGTCGAGATGGTTGGTAGGTTCGTCGAGAATCAACAAATTGACAGGTTCCAACAACAACTTAATCATAGCCAAACGGGTACGTTCTCCCCCACTCAACACCTTTACTTTCTTCATGGATGCTTCGGGACTACCAAACATAAAGGCACCCAACAAATCGCGTATCTTGTTGCGGATATCGCCTTTAGCTACATCGTCGATGGTTTGGAAAACGGTGAGGTTCTCGTCCAATAGCGATGCCTGGTTCTGGGCAAAATAGCCTATCTGCACATTGTGACCAAGGGTGAGTGTACCTTCATGCGCTATCTCGTTCATGATACACTTTACCAATGTAGACTTACCTTCACCATTTTTGCCCACAAAAGCCACCTTATCGCCCCGTTCGATAGTGAGCGATGCATTCTTGAATACTACGTGCTCGCCATAGGTCTTCCCTACTCCATCCATGATAACGGGGTAGTTTCCGCTTCGGGGCGAAGGAGGGAACTTCAAACGAAGGGCCGAAGTATCTTCTTCGTCCACTTCGATTATCTGAAGCTTTTCGAGCATCTTTACACGGCTCTGCACTTGTAACGTTTTGCTATAAGTACCTTTGAAACGTTCGATGAAGTCCTTGGTTTCCTGAATCATCTTCTGTTGTTCCTCGTATTGTTTCATCTGCTGTTCGCGACGTTCCTTGCGAAGAACCAAGTATTGCGAATAGTTCACCTTATAATCGTAGATGCGTCCCATGGTCACTTCGATGGTACGAGTAGTAATACTATCAACAAACTTACGGTCGTGACTGATGACAATCACCGCCTTAGCACTATTGATGAGGAATTCTTCCAACCATTGGATGGATTCAATATCGAGGTGGTTGGTAGGCTCATCGAGCAACAACACATCGGGGTTCTGTAGCAACAACTTGGCTAACTCGATACGCATACGCCAACCGCCACTAAATTCGCTGGTAGGCTTACTGAAATCTTCGCGTAAGAAACCAAGGCCAAGCAACGCCTTTTCTACATCTTCTTCAAAGTGAGTAAGGTCGATGGCATAGAACTTCTCGCTCATGGTCGACACCTTTTCAATCAAGGACATGTACTCATCGCTTTCATAATCGGTTCGTTCGGCCAATTCCTTATTGATAGCCTCTATCTCGGCTTCCATCTGATGCAGATGAGCAAAAGCTTGCGAAGCTTCCTCGAACACGGTGCGTCCGTCTTCGGTCATCAGGTGTTGGGGCAGATAAGCCACGACACAATCTTTGGGAGCCGTTACCTTACCACGGGTAGGCTGACGTACTCCGGCTAATATCTTCAACAAGGTTGATTTGCCCGCACCGTTCTTTCCCATCAAGGCAATGCGGTCCTTTTCATTAATCTGAAAGGATATATCACTGAATAAGGTGGTACCGCCAAACTCGACGGTCAATCCATCTACTGAAATCATAGGTTATTGTCTTTTGAAATTTTGAAGTGCAAAGATAGTCAAAAATATTATATCAATAAGACAATATCGCTTTATATTCCGGTATCACCTCCACCTTCCTAAAGATACAATTCTCGCCCTTCTTATTAAAATCAGGAATAGCATGTGCAGGCAAGTCATTGAGGTAAGGAGCATCCTTCCGCATCGGGCGAATATAGAAATTCATGTCGTACTTTTCCAGTTGCGAACGGAAACGCTTCAGTCCGACAGTCCACGGAGCGCCGTAATAGAAATGGTCGAGTTCCAAATAGCCGTTCATAAAAGCCATAGCCACATCACCCGTATAATGGATGTTCAAGAAATATTCATGCACTTGCGGATAATCGGGTTGCTCTACGTGAACCACCATCCGACGACTACCCACCTTCTTCCATTCCATAATAGGCTGTACTTCTTCCACTTCGATGGATTGTTGTTTCCAACCATGTTTGGAAGGATAGAGAATATAATTTATCTTGTTCTCTCCCATGCTGAGCAACGTACAACGACCTTCTTCGGGCAACACTGTAGCTTTAGTTATCAGTACCCGATTGTCCAGCTTCACCAAGTTCAGGGCTTGTTCACGTGTCAAGGTAGTAATCATGACTTTCTTACCTTCTTTGGAAGTAACCATGAAGGTACTTTTGACACCCGGTACGGGCTTATAATATTCCTTTCCCGATTTCAAGGTAGTCTTATCGAAACGATACTCGGGTTGCAGCCCTTCGGGGGCACAGAATATGTAGTGTTCTTTACCATTGTCGTCTATTCGAGTGAGCAATTGGGCAGTAGCGTATTTCAACAGGGCACCGTTCATATCCAGATTGAACGGCAAGATTGCACTCACATCCTTCTTCAAAGTGAATGTACCATTGGCCGGAATCATCAAGGTTTCGTCCTTCAGTTTCAAAGCCAATTGCAAATTGGTTTGGTCAATACGAGCCGTATCATGATCCTGGAAATTGGTCATGAAAACAAAGCCAGAATTGTCCTTAATACGCACGGCATGGCGTAAGGTTTCCCGATTGGCAGGAGTGATTTCTTCATACCCTTCGGGAAGGACTGTTTGCATAGGAGCCAACAAATGACCGAATTCCTGCAGGAAGAGATGCAGGATACGTAGATACTGATACGAATCACGCACACGTCCAAACTCACCGATAGGTGCCTGAAAGTCATAAGAAATCTTTGGGACTCCCATTGCTTCATCACTCAAAAAGCCTACTCCATTGTTTTGCTTAGGAGTAGAACCACCGTGGTACATATAATAACCTATACCATTGGCACCACTACCTAATGAGCGCACCATCAATGCCTCGGCAGCCTCAGCGGTTACAATGGGACGACTGGAGTAGATCATTTGAATGCCCACTCCCATTTCGGCCGTAAACGAGGGATATTTACTGGTATCATAACGCACCGGAGCATAATCGGGATTCTTCTGAATATCCTTGAACATACAGAAAGGAGACATGTGTGGCTTTGCCCAAAAAGGATAGGTATATGCTGCTGTAACAGGTATCACTTCATCATCAATGATGGCAGCATTTCCCCACCCCGTTGCGGTATAGAGCGGGGTAATCATTCCGACCTCTTCGGCCATATCCTTCAATGTTTTCATGTGAAGGTTACCCAAATCGGCTGTGGTTATCTTCTGATCTTGAACACTTACCCCCACCATAGTAATACCGGCATCGTAGGTAGCCGATGTCATATCCTTAGGCGCGCCCAAATAGTTGATGGCCCAGGGAGCAGCCGAGTGTTGATGTTCGTTCTCTATTTGAATACCAATGATAGGGCCTCCGTCTTTGTAATATAGCCCTTTCAATTGCTTGGCAATCTCGCCATATAGACGCTTTACATAATAAAGATAATTAGCATCGTTCGAACGGATTTCCAATGGTTTGGCAAACAACCAGTCGGGCAATCCACCATTACGGATTTCGCCATGACAGAAAGGTCCCACACGAACAATAGTTTGTACGCCACACTTCTGACACAACTCGACAAAGCGACGCAAATCGCGATTTCCCTTCCAATCGTATATACCTTCCACTTCTTCGTGAATATTCCAGAACACATAAGTAGGAATGACATTCACCCCACCCGCCTTTATCTTCAGAATTTGTTCTTCCCATTGTTCGGCCGGATATCGGCTGTAATGGAATTCGCCCATCACGGGAATGGTGGGTTTTCCATCCACCGTCATGTAATAACTGTTCACGTCAATACTTCCCCCATCGGGACTTGTACCACCCAACTTCAGATGTCCGGTCTTGATTTCCTTTTCGGGTACATCCAAATTCAACGTATATACATTCTTCTGTGCAAACAAAGAACAAGAAGAAAGCAACAAGGATATAGCTAATACTCTTTTCATCTATTTATTTCTTTTGGTAAGTGGGTTTCAATTCGTCGGGCGATTCATTGGTATACAAATTCACTTCTTCCGGAGCCTTAGTAAACAACAAACTAATTTGCTCAGCCGTAATATTTATTGTAGGACGGAAGCTATCCGAATTCATATAATCCAGGATTGCCTTTCGCATCTGGCGGGCAACAATGCGGTTATCCAAATCTGTGGTGATGTCCATTGTAGTCATCATGAGTTTGCCATTCAATATATTGGCTTCGAACAACACACCAATCTTACGACTCAGGAACCAAGTATCAATACTTTGCACCAAAGGTTGGAATTCGGCGGGGAAATGAGTGAATTGCATAACTTGCGTCTTATTCAACAATTCCCACCATTGCAAATTACTATGATATTCTGTAGGGAATTCCTTGAACATCGGATGATGTTCGTTCACCCAAATACCGGTGGTATGTGGCGGACGCATTTTAAACCAAGAAGTATTCCAAAATACGGGAGTGAAATGCTGCACGATGTTCTTTCCATAACTGATTTTACCTGCAGCGGTTATCAGTACCTTACCTCCCTTTTCAAGAATGTCCAAAGCTTGCTTGTCCAAAGTTTCTGTTATATAGACATCTCCACTTTGTGTTGTCACTTGGGCCGGATATACCCAGAAGTCCCAATCGTTCACAGCATCAGTGCCCTGAATACGTACTTCAAGATTCAACTTGACAGGCTTTTCAATAGCTGACAAATCCATCTTAATGTTACCCAATGAAATGTTGTTTCCCACAGGCAAATTCTTACGGCCTAAAGAACCTCCTCCATAAAGAATACCATTAACATCCTTAATCAAATAAGTGGTCTCTACATTCGTCAAAGCTTTTTCTCCAAATTGAGCTACTTCGACTTCGGCTTGAAACGTTTCATCATTGGTATAGACAAACTTCGGAATACGAGCCAACGGCACTACCGGACTACAAAAACGACGGAATTCGGAAGCCGAGATATAACCTTTCTCTTCGAAATTGGCATCAATCACCCCTACCAAAGCAGAACCCTGACCGGAATAGTCGTTCAAGCCCAACAACTGGAAACCGGCATAATCGGGGGTACGCAAGGTTTTCTCCAATTCATGCTTGTAACAAAGAGCTTGCAACTTACCACTGGCCATCAAGAACTTGTGTCCCATATCTGCCATATGGTTATCTTTCAATACATCACGGAAGATTTCAAAGTTCTTGGCTTTGTTTACACCGGTATATTTATAAGTTTCCTCGAAATTGGGGAATGCACACCACTGTCCGTTTTCGTGGGCTACATAAGGCTGACGAACCGTATCGATACGGGCACGGTAATCCGACATTGTTTCCGGACGTTCATCTTTCCAGGTAAGTCCACGGGCTCCAGCCTTTACATGATATTGGTTACGTGGTTGCCATTGCCAACCATTGCCCACAGATGCCCCAGTATATACACGACGTGAATCGGTCTTTTCCCAATACTCTACAAAATCGGTCACCCATTCCACCCAATTGCCATAAGGTTCATTACCACTGGCCAACATACAATATGAAGCATAGTTACCATAAGCCTTGGTCAAAGCAATAGTTTCATCCATCAAATATTGGTCTATCGGTTCGCCATTACCTAAGCGTACTCCATGATTGGGCCAACTGGGACCTTCGGGTTGCAAATACATCCCCACCTTGTCGGCTGCAATGAAAGCTGCTTCGGGAGGACACCAAGAATGAAAACGAATGTGATTTAACCCATAATCCTTACAAATGCGATAGACTTTTTCCCAAGAAATGACATCCATCGGTGCATATCCTGTCTTAGGGAACACACAACAATCTACCGTACCGCGCAATTGAGTCTTGCGACCATTCACATAGAACCATTTACCTTCTATCTTGAACTCACGCATACCAAACTGCACTTGTTTGACCTCTTCTTTCTTGCCCGACTTCAGTTGGACCTTAAAACGATAAAGTGCCGGATCAAATTCATCCCAAGTCAGGAAATTATCTCCCATAGGGAGTTCCATTTCAACATGGTTATCCCCTTTACGGAAGTTGAAAGACTTTTCTATTTGCGGTACCTGGTGATTAATCAAAGTATTGAAACTTTGTGCCGACAAAGAAATGCTTCCCTTATTACCGGCAGAAGCACGTACATTCATCTTGACCAAAGCTTTCTTATTAGCCAAATCGGGATAAACCTGAATGTCTTCCAAAAAACAAGAAGGAGTAGCTCGTAATTCCAACTTACCCACTATACCGTTCCAGTTTCCCTGAGTCTGGTCGGTTACACTATGCGAATCAGGTCCTACATTGATAGTGGTTTCTATCCGATTATCCACACGTACAGAAATACGACACTTCTTACCTGGAGTAACGACCGAGGTCAAATCATATTCATGAGCCACCGACATGCTGTTACGCATACCTATCTTACGATTATTCACCCACACCGAACTCTCAATGTGCGGACGTTCCAAATAAAGAGTAATCCGTTCGCCTATCCATTCGGCCGGCACCATCACTTCCTTCTGATACCATGCCACACCTTTATAATATTTATCAGGAGTCAGGAAGAAAGGAATTTTCATCTGACCTTCTATCCGATACTTTGCCATGTAGGGATTAAAGAAATAAGAACTATCGTAAATACCTCCTACCCATTGAGTATGAATAGAAATATCATCTCCCTTCAATTTCTCAGGCATAGAACCCGGTAAATTAATGGAATCATCCAAAATTCTTGAGAACCATTTTTCCTTGATGCCTTCATCAGCACGGTCAATAGCAAAATGCCACTCACCCGACAAATCTACTTTCTGTGCCATCACTTCCAATCCCAAGAAACAGAGCAGAAGCATTATCCATGTATTTTTCATGATCATATCAATTAAAGATTACTATTTAATAAAGAACGTAAGGCTTTAATTCCTTGATGATTAACATCCATTTTCTCCACCTCTTGGAGATATCGTTCTGCACGAGGATTATCCCCCAGGCCTGTATACCCCAAAGCAAGCATAAACAAACAATGAATACGGTTCTTCACATCAAGGTCACCATCCCATATTTGTAAGTCGGGTAAAGATACGGCAAAATAATCCATCGTCTGTTTTTCAAATATATGTTGTTTACCATAATTTACTAATTTATAGAAACGGCTATGCGCATCTTCATTGCATCCAAGTCTCTGCAAAGCCAATCCTTGATAGAAAATCTTCTCGGGCTTGGCATCGTTATAATAGATAGCTGCGGCCGGTTCTTGGGAACCTAAAGTAGCTTTTTCCCAACATTCACAAGCCTTTTCATGATTACCTTTCTGTTCATAAGCACATCCCAAGAAGTAATAGTAGTCATTTTCCTGAGCACCATAAAGTTTTCCTTCACCCAAATGGTACGGATATTCCAAGCATTCCTCAAGCCAAGTAATTGCTTTATCACTTTGTTCTTCAACCAATGCTATCTTGGCCATTTCTACTCTAGCATACTGATATTGTGCAGGTACTTTGCCTTCTCCTCCTTCCCAAGGATGGAAGATACGAGTATCAAGCATCAGTTTGGCTTCTTCGTAACGACCAAGCATATTGAGCAAAGTGATGTATTCAAGTACCAAATCATCGCGCAAATCTATGAGAGAAATATACTTATCCAAGAACTCCAAACGTTCTGCATGCGATTTCCCTATAACCTTATAAAGTTGGTCAAGTTCCATCAAGATACGAGCATCTGTTTCATCCAAATGGAAAGCACATTCCATGTATTCGATAGCCTTCTTCTGATTCTTCTCCTTATTATAATAATAGAGAGCCAAATTACGCCAAGCCGTAGGAAGAGTTGAATCTAATCGGATAGAGAGTTCCCAATTATCTTTGGCAAGTGCATATTGGCGTTTATCGTAATAAAGATTACCTAAATAATAAGAAGCACGGGCGCCTGTAGGATTGAGCGCTTTGGCCAAATTAAGTACAAGTACATCTTCCAGGCGGTTGGGGAAACAATAGGAAGAATCTATCATTTCCGCTTGTTGGATACAAGCTATTGCTTCATCCATCACGCCTTGCCCAAACTTGAAGTATCCGATGTAATAACCGGTCAGAGGAGAATTCTTTTTCAAATCTTCCGCTATTTCGGGTATAGAAAGTACTTGTTCGGCTTCTATCCATTGATGTGCCTGCGCATAATCGAGGGCAAGCTCATGATAATTATATACATTGCCATGCATCATTTCCATCAAAGTGTTCAAGGATGCCTTATCACCAGTAAGCAAAAACTCTTCGAACATACATCCATAATTGAAAGGATCCACTTCATATGATTCCTTGATCCACATCAACGCCTCTTCTTCTCTATGAAGTTTACGCAAAACAGTGGCTTTCAATGCTCTTGCTTTGTGGTTATGGGTATTGCTGATAAGCGAACGTTCCACTTCATCAAGTGCCTCTTCGTAACGGGCTTCCGCCAGACTGATGCAAGCCGCTTCGAAATAACCGGCATCGGCCCAACCTTTATTCCATGTCGATTTCCAGAACCAGGCATAGGCTTCTTGTGTTTTTTGCTGATACTTCAAGCAAAGAGCCAAATTGAAAAGCGGTTCACCATCGTATGGATTGGGATTGCGTTTTTGTAAGACCTTGACAGCGGTACGCAAATAAGATTCAGCTTTGACAAACTGACCACGACGCAAATACCATAAACCAATCTGATTATTGCAACGATAATCCAACGGATCACGACGAAGGGCCTCTTCGTAATAATCAAGTGCCGACCAAGTTGCATGACGATATTGTTCCAAATGCAAACCTGTCAGATAGAGTTGGTCGATGGTTTTTGTTTCCTGAGGTGTGAAAGCAGCCTCAGCGGCATCGGGTATCGGACGAATTTCATCAGGTTCGGCATACCATTCCAACAACGGGCAAATGCGACGACGCGATGCATCATCGGTGCGGAACAGGTAAACTATGATATCGTTGATGGTATATCCTTTCAAATCTATCACTTCATCGAATATCTTTTCGGGGGAAAGAGTCAGCTCCATAGCATATATTTCTTCCTTTTCTTTGGCTACAACCACCAATTCCACTTCCTTCAAAGATGTGGCATAAAGTTGCAAACGACCATTCTCGTGCATATTCATCACAAAGTCTTTGGTAGCTTGCTTGACGATACCCAAATCGCGATAAGGCATGAAATATTGTACAAACAGCTTTTCTTCATAAGGCATCAACCAAGTAAAGTCGGGCTGATTCTCGGTATAGACACCGGCCATCAGTTCGATGTATGGGCGAAACACTCCTGGTGCTCCTTCATAGTCATCATCGGTCAGACAACGGTCCCATGCACGACCAAAGTCACCATTCCCCCATGTCCATTGTTTCTTACCTGGGCTAAAGTGATGACTGGCTACATGAAGCATTCCCCCTTGCGTATCGTTTTCATAACCTCCCTCGAAATCATACTTTGAATTGACGGCCATATAAGAAGTAGGTACTTTGATGTTCTTATAGTTCGAAATATCCACCCCTGCCGAATAATCCATTTTATAATAAGTACCTGTAGCGATAGGGAATGAAGAAACGGCACGCTTACCATGGTCGAACACTGCATTCACATCGGGTGGAAATACACTTTGATAGTAATCGTTCACTTCTACGGCAGGGTTTGCCCACCACAAGAAGGTTTGTGGCAAGGAGGTACGATTGCTCACCTTTCCCTGTATTTCCAAGAATGCACATCCCGGACGAAGTGTAAAACCGGCCATTCCCTTTTGATGAAACATCCGCTCCATTTCGTTTACCCAAACGGTTATACTTCCATCCTTGTTTTGTTCGATCTTACAATCAACGGGCAAATAGGTAGAAGGACGGTGGTGTTGAGGCCAATTGAACTCAATACCTCCCGAAATCCACGGGCCGGCCAAGCCTACCAAAGCCGGTTTAATCACATGATTGTAGTAGATAAAATGACGCTTCTTTATCTTATCGTAAGCCATTTGGATACGTCCACCCAATTCAGGCAGAATCATCACTTTGATATATTCGTTCTCCAAATATACGGCACGATACTCCTTATCACATTTTTCATCGGCTATCGATTCAATAACCGGGTATGGATAGACTACCCCACTGCTACCCTGATATACTCTTTTCTCCAAAAAGATAGGATTCTTTTCGGGGGTGCCCACCTCATAGGTAGGAATCACCACCGTTTCTTGCCAAGCCTTTACCATACAATTATTTCTTTACCAATTTATTTTCCAATTCTTCCAATGATTTCCCTTTGGTTTCGGGCAATACCCGATAGAAATACACAAATCCTAATGCACAAATAGCGGTATAAATCCAGAAGGTGCCATAAGTGCCCAACCCTTGATTCAAGAAGGGGAAGGAATAAGTCAATGTAAAGCTTCCCATCCATAAGGCAAACGTACTGGTAGCCACAGCTATACCACGCACTTTACCCGGAAATATTTCTGAAAGCAATACCCACGTAACAGGACCTAACGACATGGCATAGCAAGCAATGGCGAGTACAACCAAAACCACCATAAAGATACCGCTGACTTGGAAATAATAACAAGCGCCCAGCATCAGATAGATAGCAGCCAAACCACCTGCACCAATCAGCATCAAGGCACGACGTCCCAAACGATCCACCGTATAGATGGCAACAAAAGTAAAAATCAAGTTGGCTATACCTGTCACCACAATATTAATAAAGGTATTGTCTACATCATAACCTGCACCCTGGAAAATTTCTTGGGCGTAATTAAAGATGACATTCGTGCCACACCATTGCTGGAATACCGCAACAATGATACCAATCATCAATACCAACCGATAAGGCTTGCTGAAAAGTACAGACAATCCACCTTCTTCCTTTTGTACCGGCATATCGGCTATGGATTTCAATTCTTGTTCGGCATAAGCCTCCCCACCGATACGACTAAAGATACCTCTTGCCTTTTCCACCTTACCGTTCATGGCCAACCAACGCGGACTTTCCGGAATTATTATAGCCAACACCAAGAAAATCAAAGCAGGGAAAGCCTCTGCCCAAAACATCCAGCGCCATCCCATTTCTACATTCCATTGTTGATTATCGCCCGCCAATGCCCAATTCACTATCTGAGCAGCCAAAATACCTACCACAATAGCCAACTGATTGAGGGATACCAATTTCCCACGAATTTCGGCAGGAGATATCTCCGCAATATACATAGGCGAAAGACCCGATGCAATACCAATAGCTATTCCTCCTATAAATCTAGCAATCAGAAAAACAATGAAATCATCGTAAGCCCCTGTCCCATAAGCCGAAATCAAAAAGATAAAAGCTGCAATAATCAACAAAGGTTTGCGGCCATATCCATCGGCCAACGTACCTGTTGTCAATGCTCCCAACAAACATCCCGCCAAGGCTATACTCATGGCAAGCCCTTGCATATTAGGGTCGTCAGTAATAAAAAAGAATTGTTCGTAAAAAATTTTTGCTCCGCCAATCACCACCCAATCATAGCCAAAAAGCAAACCACCAAGAGCGGAAACGATACAAATGAAATAAATGAATTTTTGATTATAATTTTTCATGTCATTAGATATTAATTGTTATTTCTATTTCAATATTGCAAAGATAGACGGAGTATATATAGCAAAAAATAGATTATCCGTATAAAAACATGGACTATCTTATTTTTCTCGGGCTTTATTTGTACAAACCAACCATCCTTTTTATATTTGCCACAAAACCAATCGTCAAGATGTCATGCTGAAACTGAAAGAAGGATTCAACGGAGAAAGAGCCATTGTATTACCCAAAATCATTGTTGACTTGCTCGACAAGGACCCTCTGGCATCCATGTTGCATATTACCGACATAGGATATTATCCTAAGGCTGAGCACCATTACATTGAGCGGAAAGAAGCCATCAACCAGTATGTCTTCATCTATTGCATGGACGGATGTGGATGGTATTGCATCAACGGAAACAGATACGAGGTACATGCCAACCAATATTTCATTCTTCCCGCCGGCATTCCCCATACCTATGCGGCCGATGTCAATAATCCATGGACTATTTATTGGATTCACTTCAAAGGTGAGCTGGCTCCTCTTTATGCACAAAATGCCCTTCACCCCACGAGTATCAACCCCGAAGCGCATTCACGCATCGGTTACCGAATAAACTTGTTCGAGGAAATATTTCATACCCTAAAGAACGGATACAAGACAGAAAACCTTCAATATGTATCGTCGCTCTTTCATCACTATCTGGGTTCTTTGCGATACATACAGCAATATCGGGAAGCCAATAACGACTCCATCAATGACAATAATGCCATCGAGACGGCTATCCATTACATGAAAGAGAACATAGAAAGGCGCCTTACCCTCAAAGAAATATCGGAAGCCGTGGGCTATTCATCCTCGCATTTCTCCCTGATATTCAAGAAAGAAATCGGACACTCACCCCTCAACTACTTCAACTTACTGAAAATCCAGAAGGCCTGTTTTCTACTTGATTCTACAGATATGAAAATCAGTCAGATTTGTTTCAAGATTGGTATTGAAGATGCCTACTATTTCTCCCGTCTGTTCAGCAAGATTATGGGCATGTCTCCCAGAGATTACAAAAAGACACTGAAAGGTTAGTATAGTCATATACAACGTTTTACCGCCCGTATAGCATCGTTTTCCTTGTAACAAAACGTCGTTTTACGGGCGGTAACTCATCATATACTATTTCTTACGAAGCCAATATCAAAATCAGCAACTGAGCCGTCAGGATACGGAGGAACATAGTTACCGGATAAACGGTAGAATATCCTACCGCCGGGGCATTGTTATTAGCCGTCTGATTAGCATATGCCAATGCCGGCGGATCGGTTGTGGCACCCGCCATCAATCCCATCAACATGAAATAGTTCATCTTGTAATGAATACGGGCAATCACCCCCATAATTATCAATGGTAGGATGGTAATGAGGAACCCACACCCCACATAAAGCAATCCATCGCCTTCTACTACCGTCTGAACAAAGTTGGCACCCGCCTTGATTCCTACACTGGCCAAGAACAGGGCAATACCTATTTCACGAAGCATCAGGTTGGCGCTCATGGTGGTATACGTCACTAACTTCAGTTTATATCCAAACCGGCCTATCAAAATAGCTACAATCAACGGGCCACCTGCCAAACCCAACTTCACAGGAGTAGGAATGCCCGGGAATGCAATGGGCAAACTACCAAATAAAATACCGAGGAAGATTCCCACAAAGATGGTCACAATATTGGGATGGTCGAGGCGCTTTAAGGAGTTACCCATCAGATTGGCCACTCTATCTACCGCATCTTGAGGACCGACAACCATCACACGGTCGCCTACCTGCAAGGTCAAGTTATATGATGCAAAGATATCCATACCCGAACGATTTACACGAGTGATGTTTACCCCATAGATAGTTCTGAGGTGCAATTCGCCCAATCGTTTACCGTTCATTCTGGCTTGAGTCACCAATATGCGTCGAGAAACCATCGGCATATCTTGTTTTTCCCAATCCACCTCTATCTTCGGGCCGATGAAGGCTATAATAGCCTCGGCATCCTCTTCTGCACAAACCACGAACATCTGGTCGCCTACATGAAAAACAGTATCCTTGGAAGGTATGTTCACATGACCATCTTGAAGGATGCGAGAAATTACGAAATCTCTGCCTATGAAATTCTTCACTTGAAAAAGCGTCTTCCCATTCAACGCTTCGTTTCGTACCTCGAGATGCATCATGACGGGAGTAAGATGAGGATCAGCAGCTTCCTGACGGGCGATATCCTCTTCTTCTTTCTTCAGATTGATGCGACACAACAAGCGCACTAATATAATGGAACCAATGATACCCAACACACCGAGCGGATAAGCACATGCATATCCCATAGCGATTTGCGGGCCATCGTATCCCAATTGACTCAAAGCTTCATTAGCAGCACCCAATCCCGGTGTATTCGTAACGGCACCACAAAGAATACCTACCATCATAGGTAATCCAATCTGACCACCCAAACTATAATACAAACCAAGGGCCACCGCAATGTTCAGCAAGACAATTCCTACGGCTACGACATTCATGGTAACACCTCCTTGTTTGAACGATGTGAAAAAAGAAGGTCCTACCTGCAAACCAATGCAGAATACAAAAAGGATCAGGCCGAAGTCCTGAATAAAATTAAGGATTTGCGTATTTCCGGTAAATCCGAAATGCCCGCAGACAATACCGGCAAACAAAACAAACGTCACCCCAAGTGACACACCAAAGAATTTAATTTTACCTAACAGCACACCTGCCGCTATAACAAATGAGTACAGCAATACAATGTGTGCAATGGAATTCTCGTCTGTAAACAGACTCTGTAACCAATCCATAGCTTAATTAATACCTAAATTAAAACATTTACCTAAAAACGATGCAAAATTAGTCATTTCCTTTCAGCCCACATAACAAATAGCTCATAAAAATAATTTGCTAAGCAAAATAAGGTCGAGAAAAAGCACTCTATTAAAAAGGATTCATTATATTTGCCAGATACTTTGAAAAGTTAAACAATATCTAATTAATATCTAAAACTATGGCAGATAGTAAAGAAAAACTCTTTTCAGATTTTCCGGGCGTTTCTACCGAAGCGTGGATGGAAAAGATTACAGCCGACCTTAAAGGCGCTGACTTTGAAAAGAAACTGGTTTGGAAGACCAACGAAGGATTTAAAGTGAAACCTTTCTACCGTCAGGAAGACTTGGAAGGCTTGAAGACAACCGAAGGATTGCCCGGTCAGTTCCCTTACCTCAGAGGAACCAAGAAAGACGACAACACTTGGTATGTTCGTCAGGACATCAAGGTGGAATGTGCCAAGGAAGCCAACGCCAAGGCACTCGACTTGTTGAACAAGGGTGTGGATTCACTCGGTTTCAATATCAACAAGAAGGACCTTTGTCCGGAATATATCGAAACATTGCTCGAAGGCATCTGTGCTGAATGTGTAGAATTGAACTTCTCTACTTGTCAGGGTGCTACCGTTACATTAGCAGGCCTGCTCGTGGAATACTTCACCAAGAAGGGTTACGACTTGGCTACTTTGAAGGGTTCCATCAACTACGACCCGATGGGCAAGATGCTCGCCAAGGGTAAGGACGTGAGCAACTACATCGCTACCGCCAAGGCTTTGGTAGAGATTATGGCTGCCCTCCCGAAGTATCGTTGCATCACCGTAAACGCTCTCGAACTGAACAATGCCGGTTCTTACATCGCTCAGGAATTGGGTTATGCCCTCGCTTGGGGTAACGAATACCTAAATGCCTTGATTGAAGCAGGCGTATCGGCTGACGATGCTGCCAAGAAGATCAAGTTCAACTTCGGTATCAGCTCGAACTATTTCTTGGAAATCGCCAAGTTCCGTGCTGCCCGTATGTTGTGGGCAAACATCGTGAAGGAATACAATCCGGCTTGCGACTGTGCTTGTAAGATGTTGGCTCACGCCGAAACTTCTACTTTCAACTTGACTTTGTTCGATGCTCACGTGAATATGCTTCGTACGCAGACAGAAGCGATGAGTGCTGCCCTCGCCGGTGTAAACTCTATCACCGTTTCTCCGTTCGACAAGGCTTATCAGACTCCGGACGACTTCTCTGAACGTATCGCCCGCAACCAACAGCTGTTGTTGAAGGAAGAATGTCACTTCGACAAGGTGGTTGACCCAGCTGCCGGTTCTTACTTCATCGAAAACTTGACCGTATCTATCGCTCAACAAGCATGGAACCTCTTCCTCCAAGTAGAAGAAGAAGGCGGTATGATGGAAGCTGTAAAGGCAGGCAAGGTACAGGAAGCTGTGAACGCCAGCAACAAGGCTCGTCACGAAGCCGTTTCCAAGCGTCGCGAAATCCTCCTCGGTACCAACCAATATCCGAACTTCACAGAAATGGCTAACGGCAAGGCTCCACTCGGTTGCCAATGCTGCTGCGGTGGCGAACACAAGCACGAATGTGAAAAGCCTATCGCTACCTTGAACAAGAACCGTGCTGCCGATGAATTTGAAGCTCTCCGCTTGCAGACTGAAAACTCAGGCCGTCGTCCGAAGGCATTTATGTTGACCATCGGTAACTTGGCTATGCGTCAGGCTCGTGCCCAATTCTCTTGCAACTTCTTGGCTTGTGCCGGATATGAAGTGATTGACAACCTCGGTTTCGCAACCGTGGAAGAAGGTGTGGAAGCTGCCATGAAGGCAAATGCCGACATCGTAGTTCTCTGCTCAAGCGATGACGAATATGCTGAACTTGCAGTTCCTGCATTCCAGGCATTGAACGGACGCGCGATGTTCATCGTGGCAGGTGCTCCGGCTTGCATGGAAGACCTCAAGGCAGCAGGCATCGAAAACTTCATCCACGTACGTTGCAACGTATTGGAAACTTTGAAAGAATACAACGCTAAGTTAGGCATTAAGTAAGAAGAATCATGAAACCGAATTTTAAAAATATCGATATTTATGCCGGATTCC
>JAFUNS010000055.1 GCA_017472925.1 Bacteroides sp.
AGGTGTACGTGTTGAGAGACATTCAGCCGAGCATTACTAATTGCCCGTTTGCTTTCATTTGGTGAGTGGTATATACTATCAGTGATATAAAAATAGACTCTTTTCGATGTGTCAATGGTCATTGATTTATAGTTATAATAAAGAATAACTATATAATAAAGATATTCAGGTGGCTATAGCACGAGGGTTCCACCTCTTCCCATTCCGAACAGAGAAGTTAAGCCTCGTCACGCCGATGGTACTGCTAAGGTGGGAGAGTAGGTAGCTGCCGTTTTTTTTAGAGTCCTTCGATACAGAAATGTATCGGAGGATTTTTTTTTATGCTTTTCTCTAAGCATACATTTTCTTTTGTTGTATATTTGCAAAAACTAAATCTAATTATATGGAAACAATTATCCCTTATGCACTATTGTGCTTCACCTCTTTTTTTACGTTGACGAATCCGTTAGGTACTATGCCTGTGTTCTTAACCATGACCAATGGATTAAATGAAGATGAACGGAAACATATTATTAAACGTGCAACCATTGTTTCGTTTGTCATTTTGATTGCATTTACGTTATGCGGTCAGTTTGTATTTAAATTCTTTGGAATATCGACTAATGGCTTTCGAATTGCCGCTGGTTTTATTATTCTGAAAATAGGTTATGATATGCTTCAAGCCCGTTATAGCAGCGCTAAATTGAAGGATGATGAGATTAAAGCTTATGTGAACGATATTTCCATTACGCCATTGTCCATTCCTATGCTTTGCGGGCCGGGTGCCATAGCCAATGGTATTATCTTGATGTCTGATGCTACAACGTGGGAATTGAAGGTAACGTTGATAGCAACAATTGCCATTGTTTATATCCTATCTTATATTATATTGCGTTTATCCACTCGTTTGGTGAAGTTGATGGGAGAAACCGGAAACAATGTGATGATGCGGTTGATGGGACTTATCTTGATGGTTATTGCGGTAGAATGTTTTGTAGGGGGAATTAAACCGATATTAATAGATATAATACAGATGAGTCGATAAAAACAGAAGAGAGTGTTTCATAATATAAGTTGGGCACGGATTACACAGATTAACACGGTCTCTAGTGTATGGTTTACATCAACTTTATCTGTTCAATCCGTGTAATCTGTGCCTAAAAAATAAGTGGATGCGTATTTTAACGCATCCACTTTTTCTGTGCGCGCGAAGGGACTCGAACCCCCACGCCTCACGGCACTAGATCCTAAGTCTAGCGCGGCTACCAATTACGCCACGCGCGCATTGCTTTTGGTAAGCGAGTGCAAAGATAGACAAAAAAAATCAATAACCAAACTTTTCTAGTTATTCTTTATGATTTCGTAAATATTCACGGGCGGTTTCGATGATGGTATCTACTCCTTTTTGAATATCTTCGGAGTTCATGTCTACTTTGATGTCGGGATTTACACCAAATTCGATGTGATTCATATCTGGGTCGAACATAGGACTGGCGGAGAATCTTACTGACCAACCGATGGGAAGTTCGGAAGTAAAGGGAAGTCCTGATCCACCTCCTGTCTTGTCGCCAATGACAACCGCTTTGGGGAGTTGCTTCATCTTGTTTACGAAGTCGTTGGTAGAGCTATACGAGCGACGATTGGTAAGCACGGCTACCGGCTTTTGCCAACGTACACGGTCGGTTGCAGGTTCCAAATAAACAGCTACGGGCTTGGAGAAATCATTATGCCCAGTGCCCGTTTTATGGCAGATATAGCCGGTGAGTACCTTTTCGTTGGTAAAGCGGGCGGCCCAACGGTCGGATAAAGTCAGCATACCCCCACCATTGTTGCGTACATCCAGTATCAGCCCGTCACAAATGGCCAGCTCGTTCAATACCTCATCCAGATTGCCTTCGCCTATGGCCGCACTGAAACTTTCATAATGAATATAGCCGATGTTGTCTTCCAGTATCTTGTATTTCAATCCGGAGGTGATGACATAATCCTTCCCTAAATAGATGCGTTGGATGGTATCGATAAAATTGGCTGGATAGCTATCGTACCATTCCCGGTATTGCGAGGTTTCGTGGCGAGCCACCAGATTCACATGTCCGTCGCGAAGTTCTTCCAACATTTCGGCCAACACCTGGAAGAGGTTCTTGTTGTTCATTTCCGGTGTAATCCGATTCTTGTACGTACGGTACACCTCATTCCAATCCAATCCGTATTCCTGATGCTTGTAATCGTGGAAACAATATTGGGTGTCGATAATCTTCCAAAGGGCTTCGAAATTTCCTTCGGGGGTATTGTCGGGTACATCTTCCGTTATGCAAGTGCTGAAGAACGGAAGAATGAGCAATAGCTGTATGATGGGTAATATTCTTTTGTACATGACTTAATAGGGGCTGATGGACGAGGGCATGGATACTTTGTTCTTTCCTTTCAGCAGATAGAAGTTCTTGACGAATCCTATCATGAAGGAATGCGACCACATGTGGCTCTTCAGTTTGTTGACTTTGGCTTGCTGGACATCGCAGATATATCCTACGCGCACGTTGGTGGAGCGGATAGGGAAATCGAGCGTAAGGAA
>JAFUNS010000047.1 GCA_017472925.1 Bacteroides sp.
AGCACGAGGGTTCCACCTCTTCCCATTCCGAACAGAGAAGTTAAGCCTCGTCACGCCGATGGTACTGCTAAGGTGGGAGAGTAGGTAGCTGCCGTTTTTTTCAGAGTCCTTCGATACAGAAATGTATCGGAGGATTTTTTTTGTTCCTATATCCCATCTTCTCTTTTTTTTGTTAATGCTTGTTAATTGTTGCACTTTCCCTTGTGTATTCTATTAATGTATTATATATTTGCAGTGTACTAATAAACTAATACACTAATAATTCAATTATGATACAAGTTAAAGACCTTACATTTGGTTATCATCGAAACAAGATGAATGTTTTGAATGATTTCTCACTTACCCTTGCTCCGGGAAAAGTTTATGGGCTGTTGGGTAAGAACGGGGCCGGGAAATCCACTTTGCTATATTTGATATGTGGATTGTTGACTCCTAAAAGTGGATGTGTAACCTATCGTGATGTGGATGTACGTAAACGGTTGCCTATTACCTTACGTGATATGTTCTTGGTGCCTGAAGAGTTTGAATTACCTTCGGTATCATTGATTGATTACATTGAACTCAATGCTCCTTTTTATCCTAAGTTCAGTAAGGAGGATATGGTTAAGTATCTGAATCTGTTTGAAATGGATATAAATATCAAGAAACTGGATTCGCTTTCTATGGGACAAAAGAAGAAGGTGTTCATGAGTTTTGCCTTGGCAACCAATACTTCTTTGTTGTTAATGGATGAGCCTACCAATGGATTGGATATACCTGGTAAAAGTCAGTTCCGAAAGTTTATAGCTTCGGGAATGAGTGATGATAAGACGATTGTGATTTCTACGCATCAGGTACGTGATATAGATAAGTTGTTGGATCATATCCTGATTATGGATAATCAGCATGTATTGTTGGATGCTTCTACTTATGAGGTTTCAAAGAAATTCATTTTCATGGAAAGTGATGATGCGGTTTTGTTGGCAAAGTCTGTATTTTCGATTCCATCCTTACAGGGCAGTTTGTTGATGTTGCCGAATGAAGATGACAGAGAAAGTGAAATCAATTTGGAATTGCTTTTTGGTGCAGTGACCACTTCACCTAATGAGTTTTATGCCTATTATCAATCTAAAAATCAGAATGACGATGAAAGTAAGTGATGTATTTTTTAGTGGCAACCGCTTTGGCTATCTGTTCAAGAAGGAACTGATGGAAGATATGAAAAAGAATCTTATGCGGTGTATTGTATTGTTTGGCATTTTTCTGGTTTTGTTTTTATTTGTAGGTTTTAATTCTTATAATGTGAATCCTTACCGTGTAGCAACCTATGATAAACTTTGGGACCCTATGACTGTGTTTTTCATATTTGGTATTTTCATTGGTGCGTGTCTGAGCGCTACCTATATCACAGAAAAGATGAAGAACAAAACCGGTAAAATATCGGTGATGATGTTGCCGGCCACTTCCTTTGAAAAATTTTCGGTCAGATGGCTGACTTATTGCATCGGTTTCTTGTTGGTCTATTTTCTTGCTTTCGAATTGGCCGACTGGATAAGAGTGTTGGTATTGTCCAATTATTTCCCCAAGGAAACCATAAACAGTTTCCCGGTTTGGAGAGTGATAACTACAGGGGAGTTTAGGACTGATGTGAATGTTTCTTACAAAGACCGCCTAATTGTGTTTATTGTGATTGCGGTATTTTGGGCCATGCAATCGTTTTTTGTGCTGGGCAGTACATTGTGGCAAAAGAATTCCTTTCTTAAAACAGCAGTTGCCCTCTTTGCACTATGTGCAGGGATTGGACTGGTAGCCTATTGGTCAACAAAGTTGTTTATCCCTGATGATTTCTATATACGAATGAATAAATATGAATACATTTCAGAAGAAACGGGCCGTCTTATGGTATCAATTTTCTTCTATGCCATCGCTTTGTTCAATACAGTGCTTGCTTATTTCCGTTATAAGGAAATGGAAGTCATTAACCGTTGGTAACCATTAAATAGTTTGACGTATGAATTTTAAGGATAGTAAAGGAATTTATCTTCAGATAGCCGACCGTATATGCGATGAGATACTTTTGGGCAATTATAAAGAAGATGCCCGTATCCCTTCGGTACGAGAATATGCGGCTATGGTGGAAGTGAATGCCAACACCGTGATGCGTTCTTTTGAACACTTGCAATCGCAAGGAGTGATTTATAACAAACGTGGTATTGGATACTTTGTATCTACGGGTGCCATTGAAATGATTCGGAATTATAGAAAGGAAGTTTTTATGAAAGAAGAAGCGGAATATTTCTTCAGACAAATCTATACCTTAGGATTGTCGCCTGAAGATTTGAAGAAAATGTATAGTGAATATATCAAGACTCAAAAATAAGAAGTGATTATGAAAAAGACTACATATATAATGATGGGCATGCTGGTGGCTACCGTGTGCCTGATTGTTGGGGGAGTTGCTTTTTGGTCCACCCAAGGTGATGAGCGCGTATCTTCGTTGATTATACTCAAGGGGGAGGAGAAGGTTCTTTCGCTACCTGCCTGTAAATATGTGATGGTTAAGAAAGAAGGTATGCATGACGTGGAAGTGAAACCTGGTATTGTGGAGAGCTATCATAATTTTGTATTGGAGAATGATTTTCAGTTGGTGGGAACGGAAGATTCGGCTCCGGCATTGAAGATAGCCTCTGATTTGGAACCTTATATCCGCACGGAACTTCAAGGGGATACGTTAGTGATAGGTATTTCTACTCCTTGCAACCAATGGCCGGAAGGATTGGATGAAAGACACTTTTTGAGAGTAGTAACTTCTCCTGTTAGTTTGTTGCTGCCGAAGGATGTATCCTTGTTGAATGTGGATTTGAATATCCATCGTGCCAACTTGTTACAATTGAACCGACCCAAGTTTACGGTAAACTTTTCGACTAATGTTGAAGTGAATCATTGTAATTTTGATACGTTGGTAATAGAAAATACATCCTATATTCATTTGAATAAAGGACGGGCCGATCATCTTTATGTCAATAGCGATAGAGTCCGCAATTGGCAGGTAAATACCGATTCCTTCGATATAGATACGGAATATATCAAGGGGAACCGTTTTGTCCGTAATCAGATTTCTTCCAAAGAATGCCGCCGGTTGATTTATATGCCTACAGGGCCGGATGCCAAGTTGCAATTGGAAGTTACTGAACCAATAGAAGTGATCTTGAAAGACGAGTAATTATGAAGAAAAGTCTATTGTTGGCAAGTTTGATCCTTGCCGGATGTAATGCACCGGAAATTGCTACTTTGGTAGTAAAAACAGAGCCCAATGCCGAGATTGTATATTGGGGAGCGGGAAAAGAAGAATTGTATGCTTATTCTTTAGGACAAAAGGATTCGGCGGATGCTAAAGGTTATCTGACTTATCAAGTGGAATTGACCGATCCGAAAATAGTAGCCTTGAATATCTTACAAAGCCCTCATACTATTTATCTGACGCCAGGCAGTAAGGATACGTTGACTGTTACGAAAGATACAATGTTTTTGTCTGGAAGCAATAAAACTTATAACGAGTGTCTTCAGGCAGTGGATGATTATATGCAGTATTGCGATAAAATATTATATACTCGTCATGAATTGAAGTCGGTTAAAACACCCGATGAATTAAAAAGTATGTATGGCGTGCATTACAACAAAGCTGCTGAAGTAATTCGAAAATCCGGTCTTCCAACTGCTTTTGTAAAAGAACAAATGGCTCATCTTGATTATATTTCCCGGACAATTGTTGCCTATATCACCATGTATGCCATTCAAGACAAGACTGATGAATGGAAAGCTGTATTCAAACAAGTGGCAGATATGTCTTGGAGCGAAGAAGCTATGTTGACGTATCGTGGGCTTTCCAGATTGGCCAGACAATTGCCTCCAATGAAGTACGCTATATTGGAAAATGGGGATGGTAGTGAGGTGAAAGATCCTAATCGATTTATGTTCGACCGGTGCAAGGATTGGTTTGAGGGAAAGGCGCTTGAAAAGGTATTGGCTGCTTTCATTTATGATGATATAATGCAACAAGCTCATACAGAAACCTATATAGATTTGTATGAGGAGTTCAAACAGAATTATCCCGAAAGCCCTTATTTGTCTGTGCTTGAGCCTGGAATGGAGGAAACTATTCGATTTCATAAAACCGAATTGGACGAAAGCCTTTATCCCCTCATCCCGTATGATTCTACAATGACCACTTTGAAGGATGCTTGGAAGTCTTTGAAAGGAAAAGTGGTTTATGTAGATGTCTGGGCTACTTGGTGTGGCCCTTGCAAAGAAATGTTTCAATATGTACCTGCCTTTAAGGAAAAGGCTAAGGATTTGGAGGTAGCTTATCTTTATTTGTCTATTGACCGCCCACAAGCCGAGAAGGTATGGAAGAAATCGATTCCTTATTATAACTTGAAAGGACACCATTTGTTGGCCGGAAAAGAGTTGGCGCAAGCTGTCTATCAGGAGTTGGGAAATGAACGAGGAATACTTTCCATTCCACGTTTCCTAATTGTAGATAAAGATGGGGATATAGTTGTATCTGATGCCGCTTCACCCAATCAACCGGAAAAATTGTTGGAACAATTAAAACAAGTGCTTGGAAAGTAATAATGTTGTTTAGTATGTCGATGAAGAAAACATCGGGATAGGACTAAGAAAACGTCGTTTTACATTTCGTAAAACGACGTTTTGTGTAAACGAATGCGGTATGTTGTTCCTTGTCCGTTTTCTTGACTTATGTCAAACCGCTATGTGAGGGAATATTTGTAATTTTGCACGCTGTTTAAAAAGTACAAAGAATGAACCTTAACAAGCGGAAGAACGGAATCAAGGTAGGGCTTCGCAAACTGGTAGCCCCCATCTTTATAGAGACGCTTCTCATCATGATGCTGGGTGCGGTAGATACCGTAATGCTCAGCCAATACTCCGACGAAGCTGTAGCAGCTGTAGGGGTGGTGAACCAATTGGTGATGTTCGCCTTCCTTATCTTCGAAATCATCAATATGGGTACATCGGTGCTTTGCTCGCAATACCTCGGTGCCAAATTGCCTCAGAAGATGGTGCAGGTGGTGGGTGTGTCGTTGTTGCTCAATATACTGATAGGTTTGGGCGTGAGTGCGGTACTTTATTTCGGCGCTCCCTGGCTGCTTCACATGATGGGTTTGCGGGCAGAGTTGATGACCTATGGGGTGAACTATATGGAGATTGTGGGGGCTTTTGCTTTCTTCCAAGCCATTTCGCTTACCATTTCAGCCTCGTTGAAAAGTGCCGACAAGGCCATTTATCCCATGATGGTGGTCGTGGTGGTCAATGTGTTGAACATTATCGGTAACTATACGCTGATATTCGGTAAGTTCGGTATGCCTGCTCTGGGTGTGGAGGGTGCCGCTATCTCTACTGCTTTTGCCCGTGGCGTGTCGATGGTGATTCTTTTCGTAATACTTTTCCGCAAACATATTTCCCGTTTCCCGTTGAAGTATTTTCGTCCTTTCCCCTGGATAGAACTGAAAAACTTATTGAAGATTGGTGTTCCCTCGGCAGGCGAGAACATGTCGTACAGCCTTTCCCAAGTGGTGCTTACGTATTTCATCAATTTGTTGGGCAACGAAGCGCTTGCCGCCCGTATGTATGTGGTGAATGTGGTGATGTTTGTCTACTTGTTTACCATTGCCATGGCGCAAGGGGGAGCCATCAGCATCGGACACCTGGTGGGCAAGAAGCGTATTCGGGGCGCCTATTTGTTGGGCAAATACGTCATGCGTTTGTCGGTGCTGGTATCTGTAACTCTATCGTGCATCTGGGCTTTGATGGGCAAGACGATGTTTGGTTGGCTGACCGACAATCCGGAGATTATTCACATGGGGGTCATGGTGCTTTATGTAGACATCATTCTTGAAATAGGAAAGGCCATCAATATCTATGCTACCAATGCCCTTCGTGCAACGGGCGATGTGAATTATCCTTTCTATGTGGGTGTGGTGATGCAATGGGGTGTAGCCGTAGGTTGTGGTTATTTGTTTGGCTTGCATTGGGGATGGGGACTGGTAGGCATGTGGTTTGCCTTCCTGCTCGACGAGAACATCCGCGGTGTTATCTTCGTGCGTCGGTGGAATAGCATGAAGTGGGCCAAGAAAGGCTTTGTGAAGTGATTTTCATTGCATTAAAAAACTTTATCATTCATTCGTGCGTTAAATCAATAAAAAGCATTATTTTTGCACCCTGATAATTATCAAGATAGAAAGAATACATTTATGGAGCTCGATTTGCTTACGGCCATATCTCCGATTGACGGCCGCTATAGAGGGAAGGCGGGAGCCTTGGCCTCTTACTTTTCGGAATTTGCACTCATCAAATATCGTGTGCAGGTAGAAATTGAATACTTTATTACTCTGTGTGAACTTCCTTTGCCTCAGCTGAAGACATTGGATCATGCCCGTTTTGAATCCTTGCGTGCCATCTATCAGAATTTTACTGAAGCCGATGCACAACGTATTAAGGAAATTGAAAGCGTGACCAACCACGACGTGAAGGCTGTGGAATATTTTATCAAGGAAGAATTCGACAAGTTGGGCGGATTGGAAGAATACAAGGAATTCATCCATTTCGGCTTGACTTCACAAGATATCAACAATACTTCTATTCCCTTGTCTATTAAGGAAGCGTTGGAACAGGTGTATTATCCGCTTATCGAAGAGTTGATTGCCCAATTGCAGGCATACGCAGAAGAATGGGCAAACATCCCGATGTTGGCCAAGACACACGGTCAGCCGGCTTCTCCTACTCGTTTGGGTAAAGAAGTGATGGTATTCGTTTATCGTTTGAACCGTCAGTTGGCTGCTCTCAAGGCTTGTCCTATCACTGCTAAGTTTGGTGGCGCAACCGGTAATTACAACGCTCACCATGTAGCTTATCCGGAATACGACTGGAAGGCATTCGGCAATAAGTTCGTTGCTGAAAAGTTGGGCTTGGAAAGAGAAGAGTATACCACTCAGATTTCCAACTACGACAATTTGGGTGCCATCTTCGATGCCATGAAGCGTATCAATACCATTATGATTGACATGAACCGCGACTTCTGGCAATACATCTCGATGGAATACTTCAAGCAAAAGATTAAAGCCGGTGAAGTAGGCTCAAGCGCTATGCCTCACAAGGTGAACCCCATCGACTTTGAAAATGCTGAAGGAAACTTGGGTGTGGCCAATGCTATTTTGGAACATTTGTCAAGCAAGTTGCCGGTATCCCGTTTGCAACGCGACTTGACCGACTCTACCGTATTGCGTAATGCGGGTGTTCCGTTTGGTCATATCGTTATTGCCATCCAGAGTTCTTTGAAGGGATTGCGTAAGTTGTTGCTCAACGAAAAGGCTATCTACGAAGATTTGGACAATTGCTGGAGTGTAGTGGCCGAAGCTATCCAGACCATCCTTCGTCGTGAAGCTTATCCACATCCATACGAAGCCTTGAAAGCGTTGACACGTACCAATCAGGCTATCACTGAAACCTCCATCAAAGAGTTCATTGAAACATTGGAAGTGAGCGAAGACATCAAGAAAGAATTGCGCGTGATTACTCCGCATAACTATACGGGAATGTAATAAAAGAGAAAATGAATGCCCGAGAGGGCCCTATGTAATAATTAAAAACAGATAAGATTATGATGAACGAAAATGAAGGCAGATTTGAAGGCTCTGCCAACGAAAACCGTGAAGGTGGTTACAATAGAAATTACAACAGAGAGTATACCAATTACAATCGATACAATAACGATGGCGAATCTCGTCCGTATCGTCCTCGTACCAATAATTATAATCAAGGAGGTGAACGTGTGTATCGTTCTTCTTATCAGGGTGGTTATGGTGAACAACGTTCTCAACGTCCCCGTTTCAATAGTGAAGGCGGCGAGCAACGTTCATATCGTCCTCGTACCAACAGCTATAACCAAGGGGGTTATGGTGAACAACGTCCTCAACGCCCTCGCTTCAATAGCGAAGGTGGTGAACAGCGTTCTTACCGTCCTCGTACCAACAGCTATAACCAAGGTGGCTATGGCGAACAACGTCCTCAACGTCCTCGCTTCAATGCCGAAGGTGGTGAACAACGTCCGTTCCGTCCTCGTACCAACAGCTTTAACCAAGGCGGTTATGGTGACCAACGCCCACAGCGCCCTGCCCGCCCACAACGTCCGCGTACAAATGGATACAATCCTAACGCTAAATACAGCCACAAGAAGCAGATTGAATACAAGGATGTTTTGACTGATCCTAACGAACCGATCCGTTTGAACAAGTTCTTGGCTAATGCCGGTATCTGCTCTCGTCGTGAAGCGGATGAATTCATTACAGCAGGTGTTGTAACTGTAAACGGTGAAGTGGTAACCGAATTGGGTACAAAGATCAAGCGTACTGATGAAGTGAAGTTCCATGACCAACCGGTAAATATTGAACGCAAGGTATATGTGTTGCTCAATAAGCCAAAGGATTGTGTGACTACTTCTGATGACCCACAAGCTCGTAAGACTGTGATGGATTATGTTAAGGATGCATGTAAGGAACGCATCTATCCGGTAGGTCGTTTGGATAGAAATACAACCGGTGTATTGTTGTTGACCAATGACGGCGATTTGGCTTCGAAGTTGACTCATCCGAAGTTCTTGAAGAAGAAGATTTACCACGTATATTGCGACAAGAACGTGACTAAGGCCGATTTGGATCAGATTGCAGCCGGTATCACCCTTGATGATGGCGAAATTCATGCAGATGCTATCAGCTATGCTTCAGAAACAGACAAGAAGCAGGTAGGCATTGAAATCCACTCGGGTAAGAACCGTATTGTACGTCGTATATTCGAATCGCTCGGTTATAAGGTGAGCAAACTTGACCGTGTATACTTTGCCGGTTTGACAAAGAAAGGCTTGAAGCGTGGTGACTGGCGTTATTTGACAGAATTGGAAGTGAACATGCTCCGCATGGGTTCATTTGAATAATAATTTAAGATGAAGATAGAAATGGAAAAGATTCGTAGAACAAAAATAGTTGACCTTTTGCAACGCCGTGATTGGGGTGCTATGGTTAACGTAAAAGGCTGGGTGCGCACTCGTCGTGGCAGCAAGCAAGTTAATTTCATTGCACTGAATGACGGATCTACAATAAATAATGTACAGGTAGTCGTAGATTTGGCTAATTTTGAAGAAGAAGTAATCAAGCAAATTACTACCGGTGCATGTATCAGTGTAAACGGTGAGTTGGTGGAATCTATCGGTTCAGGACAAGCCGGTGAAATTCAGGCTCGTGAAATTGAAGTGTTGGGTGGATGTGATAATACATATCCATTGCAGAAGAAGGGATGTTCCATGGAATTCCTTCGTGAAATAGCCCACTTGCGTCCCCGTACCAATACTTTCGGTGCCGTATTCCGTATCCGTCATAACATGGCTATAGCTATCCATCAGTTCTTCCACGATCATGGATTCTTCTATTTCCACACACCGATTATTACAGCATCGGATTGTGAAGGAGCCGGACAAATGTTCCAGGTTACTACCAAGAATCTTTATGATTTGAAGAAGGATGAAAATGGAAGCATTATTTATGATGATGATTTCTTTGGCAAGCAAGCCAGCTTGACCGTATCAGGACAGTTGGAAGGTGAATTGGCTGCTACTGCTTTGGGGGCTATCTATACATTTGGTCCTACTTTCCGTGCCGAAAACTCCAATACTCCACGCCACTTGGCTGAGTTCTGGATGGTAGAACCTGAAGTTGCTTTTGCAGATTTGCACGACTTGATGGATTTGGAAGAAGAGTTCATTAAGTATTGTGTACAATGGGCGCTTGACCATTGCAAGGATGATTTGGAATTCTTGAATAAGATGATAGACAAAGGCTTGATTGAACGTCTGCAAAAGGTGGTAAATACAGAATTTGTACGTTTGCCTTATACAGAAGGTATCAAGATATTGGAAGAAGCTGTGGCTAAAGGTAAGAAGTTTGAATTCCCAGTATATTGGGGATGCGACCTTGCCAGCGAACATGAACGCTATTTGGTGGAAGAACATTTCCAGAAACCGGTTATTATGACCGACTATCCGAAGGAAATCAAGGCTTTCTATATGAAGCAAAACGAAGATGGCAAGACAGTTCAAGGTACTGATGTTCTTTTCCCTCAAATCGGTGAAATCATTGGAGGTAGTGTTCGTGAAGAAAGCTATGACAAGTTGATGAACCGTATTCAGGAATTGAATATTCCGATGAAGGATATGTGGTGGTATTTGGATACCCGTAAGTATGGTTCATGTCCGCATGCAGGTTTTGGTCTTGGTTTTGAACGTTTGTTATTGTTCGTTACCGGTATGGCTAATATCCGCGATGTGATTCCATTCCCACGTACGCCTCGTAATGCCGAATTCTAATAGAATCAAAGAAATACAAAAGTGGATGTTGTTGAAATAACATCCACTTTTTTTGGGTACGGATTATGCGGATTGCACGAGTGAAGTTGTTGAAAATACACTGAAAACCGTGCTAATCCGTGTAATCCGTACCTAAATTATAGGATGATACAGTTTCTTTGCCTTAAAATATTTGATTTTTAAAAACCTTTTCCTATTTTTGTATATTCACTTTCGAAAGTTCGTTAATTTAATACATATTACTATGAAACGGCGTTATTTGTTTATCCTTGCGGCTGTATGTATGCTGTTTGGAAGTAGAGCGATGGCTCAGGTGGAAAGTGGATTTGCATCGGCGAATCTGAATGGTATTTGGCAGATGTGCTTCTATGTGTCGGGGAATCCGGAGATACCTGGTGAGTTGAAGCCGAGCAACTCATTCAAAATCCTTTCGGATGACGGAAAGTTTACGAATATGGTGATGATACCCAATCGGGGTGCCATTATTATTGGTTCGGGTACTTACAAACAGACGGCTCCTAATTCATTTACAGAACATGTGGAAAAGAATCTTCATCTTCCGCAATTGGTAGGTGTGGACAATGTCCTTGAATTTGAAATGAAGGGTGGCGAGGTGATGATTGTGAAGTATTTTGTAAAGAAGGATAAGGAAGGTAATGACATTGATTCCTGGTATTATGAAACCTGGAAACGGGTGAAGATGCCGGCTGCATATCCAAAGGATTTGGTAAGATAGTAAGAATAGACAATATTAAAGGTGGGCATGTTTTGCATGCCCACCTTTAATATATAATAGGTAGTTGTTATTACGTGACGCTTAGGCGGATAGAATAAAAAATACTACAATTGTTTTGTCAGTTCAAAGAAAAGTCGTACCTTTGCAAGCCGATTATTATCAAAAGTTTATAAAAGATTAATTCTGAGTGTGTTAATCATTCTTTGTCCGGGAACGGTTGGCGCATGAGGAGAAAACTGTTTTTTAGTAGTTAACAATTTAAAAAGATTTAAGAGTGGATACTTTAAGTTACAAGACCATTTCTGCAAACAAGGTAACAGCTCAGAAAGAATGGGTTGTTGTTGATGCAACCGATCAGGTCGTAGGCCGTCTCGGTTCAAAAGTTGCGAAACTGTTGAGAGGAAAGTACAAACCAAGCTTTACCCCTCATGTTGACTGCGGTGATAACGTTATTATCATCAATGCAGACAAAGTGAAATTTACCGGTAATAAGTGGAATGACAAGGTTTATCTGCACTATACAGGTTATCCTGGTGGTCAGAGAGCTACTACTCCGGCTGAAATGATGAAGAAAGTAAACGGTGAAGAAAGACTGTTGAAGAAGGTAGTGAAAGGTATGCTTCCTAAGAACCGCTTGGGAGCTAAGTTATTGGGCAACCTTTATGTATACGCTGGTAGCGAACATAAGCACGAAGCTCAATGCCCGAAAACAATTGATATTAATACACTTAAATAATATAGAATGGAAGTAATTAATGCATTAGGCAGACGTAAACGCGCAATTGCCCGCGTATTCGTAAGCGAAGGTACAGGAAAGATTACTATTAACAAGAGAGACCTTGCAGAGTACTTTCCATCAACTATTCTTCAGTATGTAGTTAAGCAACCTCTGAACAAGTTGGAAGTTGCTGAAAAATATGACATCAAAGTTAATCTTTGTGGTGGTGGCTTTACTGGTCAGTCTCAAGCACTCCGTTTGGCTATCGCTCGCGCATTGGTTAAGATTAATGCTGATGACAAGAAGACTCTTCGTGCAGAAGGCTTCATGACTCGTGATGCACGTTCTGTAGAACGTAAGAAACCGGGTCGTCCAAAAGCACGTCGTAGATTCCAGTTCAGTAAACGTTAATATCCGGTTTTACTACGAACTGGTTAAAAAGCGTTTAGTATCTAAACCAGCGGGATTCTTTTTATTGGCAGACTACCCGATGGTTGGTTGAGAAAAACAAAAAAGAAAGTAAACGATTTAAAGATTTAAAGAAATGTCAAGAACAAATTTTGATACATTATTGGAAGCCGGTTGCCACTTCGGACACCTTAAGAGAAAGTGGAACCCTGCAATGGCTCCTTATATTTTCATGGAACGCAATGGTATCCATATCATTGACCTCCACAAGACAGTTGCTAAGGTAGATGAAGCTGCTGAAGCTCTGAAGCAAATTGCTAAATCAGGAAAGAAAGTCCTGTTTGTTGCTACTAAAAAACAAGCTAAGCAGGTGGTAGCTGAGAAAGCTGCATCTGTAAACATGCCTTATGTTATCGAACGTTGGCCAGGTGGTATGTTGACTAACTTCCCAACAATCCGTAAGGCTGTTAAGAAGATGGCTACTATCGATAAGTTGACAAGCGATGGTACTTATTCAAACCTTTCTAAGAGAGAAGTTCTTCAGATTTCTCGTCAACGTGCTAAGTTGGAAAAGAACCTTGGTTCAATCGCTGACTTGACTCGTCTTCCTTCAGCATTGTTCGTAGTAGACGTGTTGAAAGAAAACATTGCTATCCGCGAAGCTAACCGTTTGGGTATTCCTGTATTTGCTATCGTTGATACAAACTCTGATCCTTCAAACGTAGATTTCGTAATCCCAGCTAATGATGACGCTACTAAGTCAATCGAAGTTATCTTGGATGCTTGCTGCGCTGCTATGGCAGAAGGTTTGGAAGAAAGAAAAGCTGAAAAGGTAGACATGGAAGCTGCTGGCGAAAATGCTCCTAAGGCTGGTAAGAAGAGAACTTCTAAGGCTCGCATGGATAAGTCAGAAGAAGATGCTATCAACGCATCTAAGGCTGCTGCATTCATGAAGGACGAAGAAGAAGCTTAATATAATAGGTAGTCAAGTAGTAAGTAGTTAAGTAGTAGGTTCAGGCTTACTACAAAAGAGTGGTCAAATTCTTCTGACTACTTAACTACTGATTACTTTGACTACTTTTGTTTTAAAGACTATTATTAACTTATTAAATATAGAGAAATTATGGCTGTAACTATGGCTGAAATCACCAAGCTCCGTAAAATGAGTGGAGCTGGTATGATGGACTGTAAGAACGCTTTGAATGAAGCTAACGGTGACATCGAAAAGGCAATGGAAATTATCCGCAAGAAGGGTCAAGCTGTTGCTGCTAAGCGCTCGGATCGTGATGCTTCAGAAGGTTGTGTATTGGCTAAGACAACTGGCGAATATGCTGCTATCATTGCTTTGAAGTGCGAAACAGACTTCGTTGCTAACAACGCTGATTTCGTGAAGTTGACTCAAGATATTTTGGATGCTGCTGTAGCTAACAAGTGTAAGGACTTGGAAGAAGTGAAGGCATTGCCTATGGGTAACGGTACTGTACAAGATGCAGTTACTGACCGTAGCGGTATCACAGGCGAAAAGATGGAATTGGATGGCTATTGCTTCGTAGAAGGTGCTGCAACAGTAGTGTATAACCACCAAGGTAAGAATGGCCTTTGTACAATTGCAGCTTTCAACAAGGATGTAGATACTCAATTGGCTAAGCAGATTGCTATGCAAATTGCTGCTATGAATCCGATTGCTGTTGATGAAGACGGTGTTCCTGAATCAGTTAAGCAAACAGAAATCAATGTTGCTATTGAAAAGACTAAGGCTGAACAAGTACAGAAGGCTGTTGAAGCTGCTTTGAAAAAGGCTGGCATCAACCCTGCACATGTAGATAGCGAAGACCACATGGAAAGTAATAAGGCTAAAGGCTGGATTACTGAAGAAGATGTAGTGAAGGCTAAGGAAATCATTGCTACTGTTTCTGAACAGAAGGCTGCAAACTTGCCAGAAGCTATGATTCAAAACATCGCTAAGGGTCGTTTGGCTAAGTTCTTGAAGGAAGTTTGCTTGCTCAACCAAGAAGATATCATGGATGGCAAGAAGACTGTAAGAGAAGTGTTGAAGGAAGCTGATCCTGAATTGAAGATCGTTGATTTCAAGCGCTTTACTTTGCGTGCTGAATAATTTTAGCAAGAGTATAATGAAAAGTGGGTGTGCCGAAATGCGCATCCACTATTTTTTTTGGCACGGATTGCACGGATTAACACGGCCTTTAGTGTATGTTTACATTTAATTTATCCGTGTAATCCGTGCCTAAAATACATTTATGATACACCTTCTTATTTATTTCGTTTGAGTGTAACCTTCTACTTTCAGTAGTTCGATGATACGCTGTTTGAAGTCGCCTTGGATAATGATTTCACCCTCTTTGGCTGAGCCTCCTACGCCACATTTTGTCTTTAACCATTTACTCAAATCCTTCAAATCGTCTTCAGAACCTATAAAGCCTTTGATGATAGTAACCGTTTTACCTCCTCGTCCTTTTTTCTCTATACCGACGCGAAGCTTCTGCTGATTTTTGGGAAGTGTTTCAGCTTGTTCTTCCTCTATACATTCGTAGTTGAAATCTGGATTGGTAGAATAAACAACATTCAACCGATCTTTCCAATCATTGCTTTTCATGTGAATAATTTTTAATGTGTGCTCAAATATACGACATTTTTTACTCTCCTATGAGGTTCGTTGCAAATAAAAGTGTAATTTTGCGGAGATATAAATCTAATAAGTAAAATAGAGATGGACATACGTATGCATACACTTTCGGATAAGGTGCCGGAACCTACCTTGCGCCGACTTCCTTGGTACCTCTCCAACGCCAAGCTGATGCGTGATAAAGGAGAAACGTATGTTTCGTCTACGCAAATATCCAGACAAATCAATATTGATGCTTCGCAAGTGGCGAAGGACTTGTCGTATGTAAAGATTTCAGGGCGTACCAGAGTGGGTTATGAAATTAATTCACTTATCGAAGTTCTTGAAAGTTTTTTGGGATTTACCGATATGCATAAGGCTTTCTTGTTTGGGGTAGGTAGTTTGGGTGGCGCTTTGCTCCGTGATACAGGTTTGCAGCAATTCGGGCTGGAAATTGTGGGGGCATTCGATATCAATCCCGAATTGGTGGGAACAGAAATTAATGGTATCCCTATTTATCATTCCGACGAATTCGAAGCCAAGATGAAAGAAGCGTCTGTCAACATAGGCGTATTGACGGTACCCATCAGTATTGCCCAAGAAATAACAGACAAGATGGTAGCTGGAGGTATTAAGGCTGTATGGAACTTTACCCCTTTCCGTATTCGTGTCCCTGAAGATATTGTTGTGCAGAATACATCGCTTTATGCCCATTTGGCGGTGATGTTCAATCGCTTGAACTTTAATCAGAAATAATATGAAGATTATAGCAGTAGGCATGAATTATGTGGCTCATTGTCACGAACTTCATGCTAACGAAAATTTACCCAAAGAACCGGTCATCTTTTTAAAGCCCGATTCAGCTTTATTGAAAGATGGTAAACCATTTTTTATACCCGATTTTTCTAAGCAAGTCGATTATGAAACGGAATTGGTTGTCCGTATCTGTCGGTTGGGAAAAAATATAGCTCCTCGTTTTGCTCATCGTTACTATGATGCGGTGACGGTTGGTATTGATTTTACAGCTCGTGACTTGCAGCGCAAATTCCGTGCAGAGGGAAAGCCTTGGGAACTTTGCAAGGGGTTCGATAACTCGGCTGTTATTGGAGATTTTGTATCTGTAGACCGTTTTAAGGATGTGCAGAATTTGGAATTCCACTTGGATATCGATGGTAATAAGGTTCAACAGGGGAATACTCGTGACATGATTTTCAAGATTGATGAAATCATTGCATACGTGAGTCAGTTCTACACTTTGAAGATAGGTGATTTGTTGTATACTGGTACTCCGGTAGGAGTTGGACCTGTCAGCATTGGCCAGCATTTGGAAGGATATTTGGAAGGCGAAAAACTTTTGGATTTTTACGTAAGATGAAGATTAGAGTAGGTTTTGGTTTCGATGTGCATCAATTGGTTCCCGAACGTGATTTATGGTTAGGGGGTATTAAATTTGAGCATGAGTTGGGCTTGTTAGGCCATTCGGATGCCGATGTGTTGATTCATGCCATTTGTGATGCATTGTTGGGCGCTGCCAATATGCGCGATATAGGTTATCATTTTCCTGATAATGCAGGGGAATACAAGAATATAGATAGTAAGATTCTATTGGCCAAAACGGTTGACTTGATAGCGACAAAAGGTTATCGCGTCGGTAATGTGGATGCAACGGTGTGTGCTGAACGCCCTAAATTGAAAGCCCGAATTCCCGAAATGCAGGAGGTGCTTGCTCATTTGATGCAAGTGGATATTGATGATGTATCCATTAAGGCTACCACTACGGAAAAGCTTGGATTCACAGGCCGTGAAGAAGGTATCTCGGCTTATGCAACAGTGTTGATTGAAAAATAGCAGCAAAATTATTGTTCCTATTTAATTAATGGCTACATTTGCAGTTACATCTTAAAAACAGAATTGTAAATTGTATAAAAATAAACATTTGGAATAGCGTTTCCATTTATTACTTATTGAAGATATTGAGCTTTTGCTCTTATTCTCTATCCTGAAAACCGCCAATTTGATGTGTACGAGAATAAGCAGATGAAGGTTCACGTCCTTGCTGGGCGTGAACTATTTGTGCTTATTTGTACACAAGGTACTTGGCGGTTCCTCAGGATAAAATAAGTCTCGAATGGTTCCGCCTTTTTTATATCATGATACACATCGGCAAGATAATAGAAGAAGAACTTCGCAGTCAGGAACGTAGTGTAACCTGGTTGGCGGAAAAACTGTATTGTGACCGAACCAATGTGTATAAAATCTTCAAGAAGCGTAGTCTCGATGCCGAATTGTTGCTTCGCGTCTCTCATATTCTGCATATAAATCTCTTTCTTTACTATAGCGATGAATATGTCCGTGTGGAGGATGCGGCTACAGAAGTGTAGCCAATGCGGCCACATTTGATTCCTTAATTAACGTATGTTTTCCATACTTTTGCAAAAAGTAATCAATAAAACAAAAGAAGAATTATGGAAACAAAGAACGTATTTTATGTTGCTCCTGCAGTGGAGATTATCGAAGTGGAAGTAGAACGTGGTTTTGCTGAATCCGGTGATACGGCGGAGGGTTCTGACTTTGGTAATTCTGAAGGTTGATTGAAATAGGATTATGAAAAAGTGCAGGATTGGAAGCGGGGCAATAATGGGATTGGCATTATTGCTGTCCGCTTGTTCGTCTAATGACTTGGATGAACACGCTTTGAATGGTGATGTTCGCCAATTGATTGTATCAGCAAAGGATTTTGTAATTGATGAGTCTGATGTTTCGAGCCGAACCAATATCGATCCTTCCAAAGGATTTTCTTGGGCTTCGAATGATACGATAGGCATTTTCCCGGAAAAAGGTGACCAATTGCCTTTTGCTATGGCTTCGGGCACTGGCACAAAGGTAGCTTTTATTACAGGGGGGAGCTGGGGCCTAAAAACTTCCCAAAAGTATGCTTCGTATTATCCGTTCAGTAGGCAAAACTATTTTACGGATAGAGCTAATATTCTCTTTAGCTATGTTGGTCAGGAACAGACAGGTGATAATTCTACGGAACATTTGGGGGCTTATGATTTGATGTCTGCTGATAATGCTGAGGCTGATGGTGATAATTTGAACTTCAGCTTTGTTCATTTGGGCTGTATTCTCAGAATGTATGTTACAGTGCCTAATGCGGGGACGTATTCGTCATTAACCTTGTCGGTGGATGAGAAGGCTTTTGCCTCCAAAGTAAAACTTGATTTGACAAAGACTCCCGCTGAGTTGACTGCAGTCGAAAGTTCCAAAACCATTACTTTGTCATTGAAGGACTTCACTACACCTTCCGACAATTATCAGACAACATTGTTCCTGATAACCGTTCCGTTTGATTTGGCAGGGAAAACAATTACCTTAAAGTTGAAAAGTGCTAACGGGTACATTTATTCGGGTACTTTCTCACCAAGTAAGGCTTATGTGGCACAAATGATGTATAATTTGCGTTTTACATCTTTGACCAAAGACAGCGCTCCGTCCATTGGTATAGGAGGAGAATTTGAAACATCCGATGAAGAAATGTAAAACCGAAATGTTATGAAGAACTTGAAATTAGTGACAGCTTTGCTCTTTACCTTATTATATATAGGGTGTAGCAATGTAGAGAATGTTCCGGAGCTGGAACCGGTACAAGAACCGGAAAGCTATACCATTTCATTGGGAATGGGCGATGGAACAGAAAGCCGTGCAGTCGGTAGTACCATTTATGGTATCAATGTATATTTCGATAAGGAAAAAGACGGTGTACAAGATGATATTTATGCGTATGGCTTGTTTGATGATCCAAGCAAGATGACCATTACCTTATATACTGGTTACGTCTATAAATTCGTTTGCTCTGCTGTAAAGAATGGAAAGAACGTACTTTATTATGCATCTTCTAAATTTCAAGCTCCTTTTCAAACGGGTGCCAACAGTACAACTTTATTGGGCAATGAATTTATCATTAATCCAGGTACATATTTGAGTGGCTTGGGAACGGGAAAGGCTGTCTTGATGAATGATGATGGTACGTCTTCCAGTGTAACTCGTCCCTGTATTCAACGTTATTATGGGGAAGTGTCTGATTATACACCGGTGGCTAATGGCTCTGTAAATATTCCATTGAAGAAAACCTATTTTGGCTCTCGTCTGGTGATTAATGGGGATTTGGATGGAACTGTAACGGTGACTTGTAAAATTGGTAGTGAACAACTATGGAGTGTAAATACTACAAAGGAATACGAAGAAAAAGAAGGAACCCTTTACTCTTACACAGATGTGTATGATTGTTGGAAGAATGAATCCAACTATACTGCTACAGTTACTTTGAACTATAATAGTAACCGTGGAGATTATTGGGATTTGAGTAATTCTAAAACCATTACCTTCAAACGGAATGTCATGACTACCATTACCGTGAATGTTACTCCCGACTATTCTTCGGGTACTTTCAATGTCTTGGAAGAAGAATTTGGAGAAGAGTATTATTTCGATTACGAGATTAATGGAGAAGGAGAATTGGATGTCCCTGTTACTCCTGATGAAGAATAACCTTAAAATGTGCTTTATGAAATATTTTATTATGACAATATGGACTGCTCTACTGCTGTCTATGGTAGGTTGCAGCCAAGAGGAAATCCCTTCTTTATCAGAAGAAAGCGCAGAAATCGTCCCTGTGAAAATCTCGTTGGGGGGTGATTTAATTCAGACGGAGGAATCTCCTTTGTCGAGAGCTGAAACGGAATCGCGTGATCTTTACGGAATACAAGTGTATAGGGGTGGAGACTACTTTGCGTACGGTATGTTTGACAACACGAATGATATTACCATTAATTTGCTGGCTGATGGAATATATAGTTTTGAATGTACGGCTATAAAAGATGGAAAGGATGTGTTAGATTCTTATTATACTTGGCCTTTTAGATGTTATGGAGCTTTGTCTGATTTGGGATTTTTTGAATATAGTTGGTATCATTTTGAAGATTTGGATACAAATTCTGCTGGTATTGGCAATTATGGAAGATACTGTAGAGAAATTAATCGCTATTATGGAAGGCTTTCAAATTATACTCCCAGTGTAAACGGAGTCGTAAACATGGAATTGAAGCGAGTGTCATTCGGTATAAAACTGAAAGTAACGAACCTGCAAGAAGGAACCGTATCTGTAACCTGTAAGAATGATTATAACACCTTTATCAACAAATCAGGTTTGACAAGCGACTATGAGTCGGAAGGAGAGGTTTACTCAATGGCGAATGTATACGATGCCTGGCAATATGCAGCAAATGATTATACGGAGCCTTTGATTCTAACCGTTACATGGGATAGAGAAGGTGGCCTAATCAGTGATACTTGGACAAAGACCATTCAAGTAAAACGCAATGTCATGAATACTATCCGCATCAAGATGGGTACCGATGAAAAGGAAGATACTGGCATAGGTGTTACTCCCGAAGGCGGTGATGAAGGTGAAGAAGAAGAAGAAATCCCGTTGGGATAAATTATAATTAGCAATAACAATAAGGGAGTGCTACGAGGAAACTTGTGGCACTTCTTTTCTCAATAAATAAATTTATGGAATATGATAAATACTTGGCTATGTTTTTCATAGCATTGGACAACGTAAAAGAAAAATATCTCGTTTATAATAATGAACCTGACGATAATGATTCAGATAAAGAAAAATATATAGAACATGTAGAACGTGTATTTGCCTATGAACTATATCGTCAATGGGCCAATTTGTTGGAATACGATGAAGAATACGTATTAAATGCTGAAATAGGGAAGAGTGGCACGCATTGTATGGAAGGATATAAAAGATATGATGAAGATAATGCTTGGAAAAAATATATGGGAGATAAAACGAGCATATATCCTGATATGGTGCTACATTCCGGTCAAGGCACTTTGAAACATAAAATTGTTTGTGAGATTAAGCGGAATAAAAGTGTTGATGGCAATAATATGATGGCAGATTTGAAGAAACTGATGTTTATGACCAGTGACAATTTCTGTTCAAAAAATCCCTATGAATATGGTATATTTCTGTTGTTTGATACGACTTTTGAAAAAATCGTGGAAAGTCTTGATGTAAATAGTATTAAGGTTTTTGAACATGAAAATAATTTTGAAAAGATTATTTTGGTTTCTTATGGTTTCTCAGATAGAGAAAACCATAAAGATTTGAAGATAGAATTTGATACATTAGCAAATGTCTTTTTCCCTTTGAGTTATAGAGGCTATTGATTGTATAAAATGGTATTACGAAAGAATCAATCCCAAACTTAGCAATACTCCAAAGAGGGCGATGTTACGGGCGGTTTCGCCAAGCACTTTGTTCAACTCTTTGCCTTTGTTGATTTTTACCATGTGTTGCCAGGTGTTGAGGTGCGGAAACAAAAACAGTTGTGGAAGAATGGCTGCCCATAATTGACCGGTAATCACAAACAAAAGGCAAAGCAGACAAGCAATCAGACCTAATGCAAAGTACATCCATCGACCGGCTTTGGCGCCAAAGCGAACTACTAAGGTTCTCTTCCCGCTGATTTTGTCTTGTTCACGGTCGCGATAATTGTTCAGCATTAAAAGTAAATCGGATACAAGGCCACTGGCCAAACAAGCTATAGTGACACTCCATGTCCAGTCATGACACATGGTATAATAAGTACACCCCACGGGGACGAAACCGAAAAAGACAATGACCAATACATCTCCCCAACCATGATAAGCTAACGGATATGGCCCTGCCGTATAGAGAAATGCAAAAAGGATACAAAGTAAACCTACGGGAATCATCTCCAAGCCACTAAAGAATAAAATTAATACTCCCCAGATACATGAAAGGATAGTGGCCGAAGCAATACCATGTTTCATGGCATTGAGTGTAATCCATCCTTGTGCACATGCCCGTTCGGGGCCTAAACGGTCTTCACGATCACTTCCCTTTAAGAAATCAAAAAAGTCATTGATGAAATTGGCGTCTATTTGCATCGTAAATGCAAAGAGAAAGCAAAGGAGGGCAGGAATGAATTGTAGCCATCCGTCGGAGGCGGCAAGCGAGCATCCCAACAATACAGGAGTGGCTGCAGCTGCCAATGTCTTGGGGCGTGCTGCCAACACCCAAGCCTTTATTGAATTAGTCTTTACGGTTTCCATGAGTCGTTTATTTCTTGCAAAGATAACATTTCTCTTTCGTTAAAACGACGTTTAACTGTTATAAAAATGTAGCTATCCCCAAGATGTCGTTCAAGTTGGTTGCATTGCGGGCATTGATCAACTCGCCTTCTGGTGAATAGAAAAGTTGATATTGTGTGAGTGAATTGGGGGGAGAAATGAGGATTACTATCTGTGACGGATCGTTAGGAAACTCTACCAAAGTAACATCGTCTACTTGGTCGGTTGAGTAGGATCCGAATGTAAACGTATGGTAAACAGGCATAGGTACTTGATCCATGGTTTGCCAATCGGTTTGTTTCATTACCCAATGGCCGTGAGTATCAAACCATATTTTTGTATTGAAACCCTTGTCTTGAAAAGAGGCCACATAGAAATAATCGTCGGTTGACCAACCAACGGTTTCTATTTGCGGATAAAGTCTTTTTAGGGAATCTTGTACAAGGGTAGGGGTATATCCTGCAGAAGCCGAAATGCAAAGGGCCGACATGGCGACCATGAGTGTAAATTTGAACTTGTCCATTTGTATCGTTTTGATTGGATAACAAATGGACAAGTGTTTTGTTTGGATATTAATAAGTGATAACTGGTTCCAATTCCTTGGCTTGTGCAATCATCTTTTCCAATTCTGATAATGAAGGAACGCGGTTGCAAAGATTCTTTTCAGCATTCACTTCTGTAACCTTAGCGTGAAGGTTAGCAGGAACACGATGACGGAATTCCTTCACAGTGTCAACACCTGAAGCTTCCAACAATTCGGCAAACTGACCAGCAATACCATTGATGCGGAAGAGGTCTGCATGGTTAGTCCACTTCAAAATCAACTTTTCGCTGATACCAGTTTCTTCAGCCAATGCTACGCGGCCTTTCTTGGCTGCACACTTTTCCAATAAATCTTCAGTAGTCTTTACGCCAGCAGCTTGCAATTTTTCAGCATATACTGCACCAATGCCTTCAATTTGTTCAATCTTATATCCCATGATACTTTTATTATAAAGGTTAATAAATTGCGCTAAAGTAACTATATTTTTTTAGAATCCCATATTAAATCAAACTTTTTTGAAGTTTGATTATTCTTTCCCAAACTTTGGGATGAACAAAGTAGCGTACATCCTTTCCGGCTTCCAAACTTTCGCGGATAAAGGTGGAACTTACTTCGAGTAAAGGAGTCTCAACAAGGGTGATAGAAGGGGGAAGTTCGTCTTTATCCACTTCATATCCAGGACGTGGATACACCAATACTTTATGGCGGGCTATAATTTCATCTGCCGATCGCCAACGTGGGAACAAAGCCCAATTATCAGCCCCTATAATCAAAGTAAACTCATGGTTTGGATAAGTTTCTTTCAATGCATTGAGTGTATGAATGGTAAACGAGGGACGTGGCAATTGAAATTCGATGTCACATACCTTAAACTTAGGGTAGTCTTCGGTCGCGAGACGAGCCAATTCCAAGCGCAAATCGTCATCCCACAATTGGGCGTTTCTTTTTAGGGGATTTTGGGGAGAAACCATGAACCATACTTCATCCAAGTGGCTGAACTCACACAAATAGTTGGCAAGTGCCAAGTGGCCGATATGGATAGGGTTGAATGAACCTCCGAAAAGCCCGATCCTTTTCATGCTTTCTTCTGCCATTGCTTGTAATTGTAATATTGGCAAGCTATAAGGAATACACCAAAAGCTGCTATATAGTATACTTTATCGAAAAGCGACCAAATCGTTAATAGGGCGGCAAGAAAACCAATGATAACACATACATGCATCATAAATCGGGCTCTCTTTTGTTCTTTTGTAATGTTCATAATGCACTTGGAGTTACGAATTCAAAAATTTCTGAAGGATATTCAGCGTATCAGCTTTGGCTTTGTCCAAATCATCGTTAACGATTACCACATCGAACTTGTCGGCAAAACTTAATTCGAATTCGGCTTTGGCAATGCGGCTTTCTATTACTTCCATGGAGTCTGTACCTCGGCCAATCAGACGTTTGCGGAGTTCTTCAACACTGGGTGGTTGGATAAAGACCGACAAGGCACGTTCGCCATAATATTTCTTGATATTACATCCACCCACTACATCCACATCGAATACTACATTATAACCGTCGGCCAATTGTTTTTCGATGGGGGCTTTCAAAGTTCCGTAGAAACGGTTCTCGTATACTTCTTCGTATTCCAGGAATTCATTGTTGGCTATACGTTGCTTGAATTCTTCGGGGCTGAGGAAATAGTATTCCACACCATGTTGTTCTTTACCACGTGGAGCACGACTGGTAGCTGAAATGGAGAATGCCAAATTCAAGCCTTGTGTCAACAAGTAGTTGATGATAGTGGATTTACCTGAGCCTGATGGGGCGGAGAATATAATCAGTTTTCCTTTCATGACAATTACATTACGTTCAAAACTTGTTCCTTGATTTGTTCCAATTCATCTTTCATGCGTACTACAATGTTCTGCATTTCGGCATGATTGGATTTGCTACCCGTTGTATTGATTTCGCGACCCATTTCTTGAGCAATGAATCCTAACTTTTTGCCTTGTCCATGTCCATTGTTCATGGTTTCGCGGAAATAATTCAAATGGTTGGCCAAACGTTGCTTTTCCTCGTTGATGTCAAGCTTTTCGATGTAATAAATCAGTTCTTGCTCAAGTCGGTTCTTGTCATAATCCACACTGATAGTCTTTTCAAGCGCATCGGTGATACGTTCGCGAATCTTGGTAACCCGTTCGCTTTCGTAAGGTTCGATGGCTTTCATCAAAGCTTCAATATTGTCAATCTTTTCATTGAATTTCTTGGCGAGTGCCTGTCCTTCTTGTTTACGGAAATCTACCAATTGTGCAATAGCTTCTTCAATGCCTTTGCGCACAACGGCCCATTCCTCGTCTGCAAGTTCTTGTACGTCTACTTTAGTCAGTACATCTGGCATACGTAGCAAAGTGGCAAACAAGTCGCTGGGTAAAGGAATTTGTGTGGTTTCGTTGATAGCCTTGAATTGTTCGTAGTAATTGTTCATCAGTGCAGCATTAATGGGCGTAGCTGCTTCGGTCGCTTCTTTTTCTACCCAAAGGCTGAAGTCCACCTTCCCGCGCTCCAACGATTGCGAAATGAGGTTGCGTATTTCCATTTCTTTCTCGCGGTATAATGGCGCGATGCGTACCGACAAGTCCATCGCTTTGCTGTTCAGCGATTTTATTTCTACGTGAATTTTCTTCTCTCCGAATGGTACGGTTGCTTTTCCGTATCCGGTCATTGATTGTATCATATTCATTAAATATTTTTGCAAAAGTAGTGTTTTTTTTCATTCGTAGGTAGGATTTTTGTATATTTGCGAACCTATCTGACCGCAAAAAGTAAAAACTTAATAAATATAGCATGAAAAAGCAAAGTATTGTGGCGGGTCTTATGGCCCTTGTGGGTATTCTTCCGATGAACGCCCAAGTGAATTTTGACGATTATTTTACCCCGAAAACCATGCGTTTGGATTATTATCACGCTGGTGATGCCAAGTCTGAACATTTCTTTGTTGACGAGGTAATTGAAGAACCCTATTGGGCCGGTAACAAGAACTATCTGGTTGACGAACGTACCATGGGTAACCATATCTTCAAAGTGCTTGATAAAGCCAGCGGAAAGGTTATCTATTCTCGTGGATATAGTACGCTTTTCAACGAATGGCAAGCCACTCCAGAGGCTAAGACTACCAGTAAGGCGATGCCCGAAGGAGTTACTTTCCCTTATCCCAAGAACGATGTCATTGTAGAATTCTATACCCGCGAAAATTCTACCGGCAAGTATCACAAGAAGTTTGCTTATGAAATTGATGTGGACAGCTACTTCGTACGTAAGGCTAAGCCCAATTTGAATACTATTGACGTTCACTATACCGGTAATCCGGCTAAGCGAGTGGACATTGTTCTTATTTCAGAAGGCTATACTGAAGCCGAAAAACAAAAGTTTGTTGATGCTTGTAAGATTTTTGCCGAAGGATTCTTCAGCTACTATCCATACTCAGTAAATAAGGATAAATTCAATATCCGTGCCGTATGGGCGCCAAGTGCCGAATCGGGCATCTCCATCCCTGGTGAATATTTGTGGCGCAATACCGCATTGAAGACTCATTATTATACTTTTGACTCTGAACGCTATCAGATGATTGAAGATTATCAATCCATTCTCGATGTAGCAGCTAATGTGCCTTATGAAATGATTTATATCCTCACCAACTCTCAGAAATATGGTGGTGGCGGTATCTATAACTTCTATGGAATCAGTGCGGCAGATATTCCTGGCGCTTCTACCCGTAAGACTTATAGCCATGAATTCGGCCACTCGTTCGTTGGTCTTGCCGATGAATATGTGGGTGGATCGGAAATGAGCGACCTTTACTTCCCCAATGTAGAACCTTGGGAACAGAACATCACTACCCTGACTAACCTTGAATCGAAGGATTGGAAGGAATTGTTGGGCAATGCTCCTGTACCTACTCCGGTAAAGGAAACCAATTGGGAATTGAATCCACAGAACCCTGAATCGGCAGACTTTGACCCGAAGAAGCCTTGGAAACTTGGTGTGTACGAAGGAGGCGGATACTTGTCGGAAGGCGTTTATCGCCCATGGCCTAATTGTATGATGAACTGGTTCCACCGCATCGACGTGTATTGTCCCGTTTGTTGTCGTGAAATTCAGAATACCATCGATTTGTATACCAAGTAATACTATATTCAGTTATAAATAGGAAAGCGTCGTTTTCTCACTCGGAAAACGACGCTTTCTTCTTTGTAAAACGATGAGTTGTACTAAAGTGTAGTCAGTAAGTCAGAAGAGTCAGTTGTTTTTTGGCTATACATTCTCCTAAGGAAACTCGAAAAATAGCGATGTTTTTCAATAAAAAGTGTATCTTTGCACCATATTATAGAAAGATTGCATTTATGTCGTGTATTTTGCATATAGAGACCTCTACGGAGGTTTGTTCGGTAGCCGTTAGCGAAGACGGATTGGCAGAATTCAAAAGAGAAGATTTTCAAGGTCCCCAACATGCCGTGCAATTAGGTGTGTTTGTGGATGAGGCGTTGTCGTTCGTAGATAGTCACGCTATGCCTCTTGATGCGGTGGCCGTAAGTTGTGGTCCCGGCTCATATACCGGTTTGCGTATTGGTGTATCGATGGCGAAGGGTATTTGCTACGGTCGCAATCTTCCTCTGATTGGTATTCCTACCTTGGAGGTGATGTGTGTACCCGTACTCTTGCAACAGGAATTGCCCGAAGATGCTTTGCTTTGTCCTATGATTGATGCCCGCCGTATGGAAGTATATGCAGCCTTGTATGACAGAGCCTTGAACGTGAAGCGTGAGATAGCTGCCGATATTGTAGATGAGCAATCGTATCTGAACTTTTTGGAGGAACACCCCGTTTATTTCTTTGGTAACGGAGCCGCTAAATGTCGTGAAAAGATAACTCATCCCAATGCTCATTTTATAGACAATATCCGTCCGTTGGCCCGATGGATGTTCCCATTGGCAGAGAAAGCCATGAGCCAAAAGAATTTCAAGGATGTGGCTTATTTTGAACCTTTCTATTTGAAGGAATTTGTGGCATCTGTGCCTAAAAAACTAATTTGAAGAAACAAGCATACAAAAATAAAGAATGGAATATAATACCCAGCGAAAAAAGATGCAGCTTCCCGAATACGGACGAAGCGTACAGAATATGGTTGACCATGCGTTGACTATTGAAGACCGTGCCGAGCGTCAGCGTTGTGCAAACACCATTATCAAGATTATGGGAAACATGTTCCCGCATTTGCGTGATGTGCCCGACTTTAAGCACAAGCTGTGGGATCATTTGGCTATTATGTCCGATTTCAAGCTTGATATTGATTATCCCTTTGAAGTGGTGAAACCCGAAGAGTTCGTTATGCGTCCTGAACGGATACAATATCCGCAGGGAAAAATCCGCTATCGCCACTACGGACGATTTGTAGCCGATTTAGTGAAGAAAGCTGCCGTGATTGAAGACGAACAACTAAAGAAGCGTTTGATTCGTTTGCTTGCCTTGCAGATGAAGAAGAGTTTTGTCAGTTGGAACAAGGATGGGGTAGAAGACCAGAAGATAGCCGATGATATGTGTGAATATGCCGAAGGTAAGTTGAACTTAACTGCTGAGGATTTACATTTGAACGAGCAACGGAATTTGTTTAACAACAATAACAACAATCAGCGCCGTCAGAACAATCAGCGTCGTCAGAATAACCAACGTAGAAGATATTAATCCTTTAAACCCTATACCATGGCTTCATTTGTCATAGAAGGCGGACATAAACTGCATGGAGAAATCACTCCACAAGGTGCCAAGAACGAGGTGCTACAAATTCTTTGTGCCACATTGCTTACTTCGGAAGAAGTGACCGTCCATAATATTCCCGATATTCTTGATGTGAACAATCTGATACAATTGTTACGCGAAATGGGGGTTAAAGTCTCCAAAACAGGACTTTCTACCTATACCTTCCAAGCGGATTCGGTGGATTTGAACTATTTGGAAAGTGATGAATTCTTGAAGAGATGTTCCAGCCTACGTGGTTCTGTAATGTTGGTAGGTCCGTTGGTGGCCCGTTTTGGGAAGGCTCTGATTTCGAAACCTGGAGGCGATAAGATTGGTCGTCGTCGTTTGGATACCCATTTCTTGGGCATTCAGAAATTGGGCGCCGATTTTGAATACGATGCTTTACGGGGAGTATACCAAATCAAGGCTACCCAATTAAAGGGAACCTATATGCTGTTGGATGAGGCTTCGGTAACAGGTACGGCAAACATCGTGATGGCATCTGTACTTGCTAAAGGAAAGACAACTATCTATAATGCAGCTTGTGAACCCTATCTGCAACAACTTTGCAAGATGTTGAATGCTATGGGAGCACGTATCTCGGGCATTGCATCAAACTTGCTCACCATTGAAGGCGTGGATAGTTTGGGAGGATGTACACATACCGTATTGCCTGATATGATTGAAGTGGGTAGTTTCATTGGTATGGCGGCTATGACGCAAAGCGAGATAACCATCAAGAACGTGTCATACGAAAATTTGGGTATTATACCCGATAGTTTCCGACGTTTGGGTATCCAGATGGAGCAAAGAGGAGATGACCTCTTCATTCCTGAACAAGAACACTATCAGATTGAATCCTTCATGGATGGTTCTATCATGACCATTGCTGATGCACCATGGCCAGGATTGACACCCGACTTGCTCAGTGTGATGCTGGTGGTGGCTACGCAAGCCAAAGGAAGCGTATTGATTCATCAGAAAATGTTCGAAAGTCGCTTGTTCTTTGTTGATAAACTGATTGATATGGGTGCTCAGATTATCCTGTGCGACCCGCATCGTGCCGTGGTAATCGGTCACGACCATAACTTCCATCTTAGAGGCGGTAATATGACTTCGCCTGATATTCGTGCCGGTATTGCTTTGCTGATTGCCGCAATGAGCGCTGAAGGAAGTAGTCGTATTCACAATATCGAACAGATTGACCGTGGCTATCAAAACATAGAACATCGTTTGAATGCCTTGGGTGCAAGAATAACCCGTATCTGATTATGATTAGGAAAGACGAAGTTTTTAAGATTGGCATGTTCAACAAGCCTCATGGGGTAAAAGGAGAAATCTCGTTTACCTTCACCGACGATATTTTCGATCGGGTAGATGGCGAATATCTCATCTGTTTGTTGGACGGAATCTTCGTTCCCTTCTTTATGGAAGAATATCGTTTCCGTTCGGATACTACAGCTTTGGTGAAATTGGAACGTGTGGATACCGCTGAACAAGCCCGTAAGTTTACAAATGTGGAAGTCTATTTCCCCCAAAAGTTTGCCGAAGCAGATGACTCGGACGATATTCCTACTTGGAATTATTTTGTAGGCTTCGAGGTGAATGATATTCATCATGGGCGCTTGGGCGAAATTGTAGCCGTTGACGATAGCACGATGAATGTACTTTTTGCTATTGAACGTGAGGATGGAGAGGAAATACTTTTGCCGGCTCACGAAGAATTCATCGTCAAGATTGAAAAGAAAAAGAGAGTGGTTACGGTGGATATGCCTGAAGGATTATTGGACTAATACTAACGGAGAGGAAGCAGAATGAAGAATAAACGGAAAGCATTTTGGAAGAACTTCAAGTTCAAATACAAACTTACCATAACCAATGAGAATACGTTGGAAGAGGTGGTTGGTATTCATGTGTCCAAATTGAATGGGGCGTCGGTGCTACTTGCTTCTGTAACGGTTATCTTCTTGGTAGCTGCTACCATCATAGCCTTTACCCCGTTACGTAATTATTTGCCAGGTTATATGAATAGTGAAGTGCGTGAACAAGTGGTGACCAATGCTTTGCGTGCCGATTCACTTCAAGAAGCCTTGAACAGACAGAGCCTCTATATAATGAATATCCAAGATATCTTTCGTGGAGAGGTTCGAGCGGATACGATACACTCCATCGACTCGCTTACGGTTGCCCGTTCGGAAGAATTGATGGAACGCACCCGTCAAGAGGAAGAGTTTCGTAAGCAATACGAAGAAAAGGAACGCTATAACCTAACGGCAACAGACTATAATCTGACATCGGGAATCATCTTTCATCGTCCTACACGAGGTATGATTTCGTCGGAATTTGATGCCAATAAAAAACATTTTGGCGTAGACATTGCCGCTACTCCTAATGAAAGCGTGTTGGCAACACTCGATGGAACGGTGATTCTTTCTACTTATACAGCTGAGACAGGTTATGTAATCCAAGTGCAACATGGTCAGAATATGGTATCAGTCTATAAGCATTGCGGATCATTGCTGAAGAAAGAAGGAGATACCGTAAAAGCAGGTGAGGCCATAGCTTTGGTGGGAAATACAGGTGAAAAGACTACGGGTCCTCATTTGCATTTTGAATTGTGGAACAAAGGTCGTGCACTCGACCCTTCTAAATACATTGTATTCTAAGTGATGAAAAAGAAACAAATAGCTATATTGGGATCTACAGGTTCTATCGGAACTCAAGCCTTACAGGTTATAGAAGAGCATCCCGATTTATACGAAGCCTATGCTTTAACTGCTAATAATCAGGTAGAGTTGTTGGCAGAACAAGCAAGAAAATTCATGCCTGCTGCTGTAGTGATAGCCAACGAATCCAAATATGCGCAATTAAAGCAGTTGTTGGCCGATTTACCTATCCAGGTATATGCAGGTGCCGACGCTCTTTGCGAGATAGTAGAAGCCAAGCCCATTGATGTGGTGTTAGCGTCTATGGTGGGATATGCCGGTTTGCGCCCTACTATGAATGCAATCAAGGCAGGAAAAGCAATCGCATTGGCCAACAAGGAAACTTTGGTGGTGGCTGGTGAGTTGATTAACGCTTTGGCCCAGCAGTATCACACTCCTATTCTGCCGGTAGATTCAGAACATTCGGCTATCTTCCAATGCTTGGAAATGAATAATCCGTTGGAAAAGGTTATACTTACCGCCTCGGGCGGACCTTTCCGTACATTTACTAAAGAACAGTTGCAATACGTAACCAAGGAACAGGCTTTGAAGCACCCCAATTGGGATATGGGAGCTAAAATAACCATCGATTCGGCTACGATGATGAATAAGGGTTTTGAAGTGATTGAGGCCAAGTGGTTATTTGGTGTGCGTCCCGATCAGATTGAGGTTGTAGTACACCCACAGTCGGTTATTCATTCCATGGTGCAATACGAGGATGGCGCAGTGAAGGCTCAATTGGGAGTGCCCGATATGCGTTTGCCTATTCAATATGCCTTTTCGTATCCACAACGTATCAAGGCATCGTTTGACAGATTGGATTTTTCACAGATGAAAGCGTTGACCTTCGAACAACCTGATACGGACCGTTTCCGTTGTCTGGCTTTGGCTTACGAAGCGTTGAATCGGGGTGGTAATATGGCTTGTATTGTCAATGCTGCTAATGAAGTGGTGGTGTCGGCCTTTTTGCATGATCGTATTTCCTTCTTGCAGATGAGTGAGGTGATAGAACAAACTATGGGTAAGGTGACGTTTATCCAGACACCATCGTATGAAGATTATGTGGCAACCGATGCCGAAGCACGTCGTGTAGCCCAGAGCCTAATAAAATGAATAGATTAACTAAATAGATATAGATTTTAGATGGAAACATTTTTAATTCGCGCTCTCCAATTGATAATGAGCCTGTCGTTGCTGGTTATTATTCACGAGGGGGGACATTTTTTCTTTGCAAAACTTTTTAAGGTACGCGTAACCAAATTTTATTTGTTCTTTAACCCTTGGTTCTCTTTGTTTAAGTTTAAGCCCAAGAATAGCGAGACAGAATATGGTGTCGGTTGGGTGCCATTAGGTGGCTATGTGCAAATAGCAGGTATGGTGGATGAAACACAGAATTCGGAAGATTTGAACCATCCTGTAGAAGAGTGGGAGTTCAGAGCAAAGCCGGCTTGGCAACGCTTGCTTATTATGGTAGGTGGCGTATTGATGAACTTCTTGTTGGCCTTGTTCATTTATTCCATGATATTGTTTACTTGGGGAGATTCTTACGTGGCATTGAAGGACATGACTCATGGTATGGAATTTAATGAACGTGCCGAAAAGATTGGCTTTTGCGATGGTGATATTTTGTTGAGTGCAGATGGTCAACCACTGGAACGTTTTAATATGGATATGCTTCGTATAGTGACAGAAGCTCGTTCAGTGATGGTTAATCGTGACGGTCAGGAAGTGGAAGTGTTTATGCCCGAAATCAGTTTGTTGGATATCGCCAAGGATGACCCGGCATTTGTTGCTCCTTTGATTCCGAATGTGGTGGATTCTGTTGTAGCGGGAATGCCTATGGCTAACGCTGGAATACAAGCGGGAGATACTCTGTTGACCGTAAATGGGAAGCGTGTCAGTTCTTGGAATGTCTTCCTTGATGCAATGGCCAGTTTAAAATCGATTGCTCAAGAAGAAGGCAAAACGCAAGCTGACTTAACGTTGGTTTATTCGCGAGGAGGCGTGCGTGATACATTGGCATTGACTACCGATTCTTTGTTCCAAGTGGGTGTAGTTAAATCTGCACTTTTAGATTATAAGCAAACTAATCTGAAATATGGTTTCTTTGAATCTTTCCCGGCAGGTATTACTTTAGGAGTAAACACCTTGAAAGGATATGTGAACGATTTGAAATATGTATTTACGAAGGAAGGCGCCAAGAGCGTAGGTGGTTTTGGAACGATAGGAAGTATCTTCCCTGAAGTGTGGGACTGGCATCGTTTTTGGGAAATGACAGCTTTTTTGTCTATTATTCTGGCATTTATGAATATTCTGCCTATACCGGCATTGGATGGAGGACATGTATTGTTCCTGCTTTATGAAATTATTGCTCGTCGCAAACCGAGTGACAAGTTTATGGAATATGCACAGATGACTGGTATGATTTTGTTGTTTGCTTTGCTGATATGGGCAAATTTCAATGATGTATTGAGATTCCTGTTTTAAGGATAAAAAAAAGAGCAAAAGTTCATCACTGAACCCGCTCACCTTTGAAGAACCCCCACCAAAACGGGGTTCTTTTTTTGTTTTAGTTTGTGTGTTATCCTTTTTACTTAAAACCTTAAAAACAAATTATTTAAATACCTTTTGAAAACTAATTCCAATACAAAGGTACGACTTCTTTTGAAATCTGCAAGGAGTAAAATAAATAAAGTGTAAAAAGTACGCTTTTTCTTGACTTATGTCATGAAATGGCGGATTTTCTGTAGCATGAGAGCTACTCTTTGGGGGTAAGTCCCATTTTCTTGGCGCGTTCAATCATAAAATGAAAGGCTGCATCGTGTTCATTGGGAATCACTCCATCCAAAATAGCATCTTTGATGGCACTTTTCAAACTGCCTACTTCCCTGCATGGTTCCAATCCGAATACTTGCATAATCTCAGCTCCATCAACAGGAGGTTGAAAGTTGCGGATACGGTCCTTTTCTTCCAAATCCTTCAGCTTTTGTCGAACCAGTTTGAAATTGTCAAGGAAACGTTGTTTCTTAACTTCGTTCTTAGAGGTGATATCGGCTTCACAAAGCAACATTAAATCATCTATGTCATCACCAGCTTCGAAGAGTAGACGACGTACGGCCGAATCGGTCACTTCTTCATCCGCTATCACGATGGGACGCATGTGTAGACCAACCAACTTTTGTACGTATTTCATCTTCTCGTTCATGGGCAGTTTCATCTTACGGAAAATGTCCGGTATCATTTTTTCGCCGATATAGTTATGGTTGTGGAAGGTCCAGCCAACTTTGGGCTCCCAACGCTTGGTGCGTGGTTTACCGATATCATGCAACAAAGTAGCCCATCGTAACCAAAGATTGTCGGTGTGTTTGGCAATATTGTCCAACACTTCAAGAGTATGGTAGAAATTGTCCTTATGTGCGCGTCCGTTCCTAACTTCTACTCCTTGTAAAGCACTCATCTCAGGGAAGATGAGCGGGAGGAGTCCGCAACGATCCAATTCTACAAATCCTTTGGAAGGAATCGGAGAGAGGATAATCTTATTCAGCTCATCGGCTATGCGCTCACGAGAAATGATGTTGATGCGTTCTTTGTTTCTTTCCAATGCTTCAAACGTTACATCGTCGATGTAAAAATTCAGTTGGGTGGCAAAACGGATGCATCGCATCATTCGAAGCGGGTCATCGCTGAAAGTGATATCAGGGTCTAATGGTGTACGTATAGTACGCTCCTTCAAGTCATCCAAACCGTTGAATGGATCCACTAATTCTCCATAACGTGCTTGGTTGAGGCATACCGCCATAGCGTTGATGGTAAAATCGCGCCGGTTTTGGTCGTCTTCCAATGTGCCGTCTTCTACAATGGGTTTACGGCTATCGTGACTATATGACTCTTTTCGGGCACCAACGAATTCAACTTCGGTATCGCGGTATTTTACTTGAGCGGTCCCAAAATTACGAAAGACTGATACATGTGCTTTTTTACCTAACTTCTGTCCAAAAGCTTGAGCCATTTCTATACCGCTCCCTACTACCACTACGTCAATGTCTTTCGATGGACGGTTCAAAAAAATATCGCGTACATAACCGCCTACTACATAGCACTCCAAACCCAATTCGTCGGCAGTTTGGGATATCAAATGAAATATTTTATCGTTAAAATGTTCTTTCAATTCCATATATTCTTAAGAATAGGTGTGCAAAAATACAACTTTTTTGTACATTTGCCCTGACTAAAAAGTAAAATGTATGAAAAAGATAGTTGGAATAGCCATTTGTGCTGCCTTGTTTATGTCAAGTTGCGGTGATGGAGGTGAGAAAAAAGCCCAACTGCATTTGCAGAAAGCTGAAGTTGCTTTGGCTCAAGAGAACTTTAGTGAGGCCAAATTGCAGATAGATAGTATAAAGGTATTGTATCCGAAAGCTTTCGAAGCTCGCAAGCAAGGTATCAAGCTGATGCAACAAGTGGATTTGAAAGAGCAACAAAAGAGTTTGGTGTATCTGGATAGTATGATGTTGGTGAAACAACATCAGTTGGATTCCATTAAGGGAAAATTTGTTTTGGAGAAAGATACTGCTTATCAAGAGATTGGCAATTGGTTTTATCCGACTCAAGTGGTAGAAAAGAATTTAGGTCGCTCTTTCTTGCGTGCACAAGTCAATGAATTGGGGGAAATGTCAATGACCTCTATTTATTGTGCCGGAGGGAGCATTCATCATACAGCGGTAAAGGTTAGCGTAGGCGAATTGTTTGCCGAGACTCCTCCAACTAAAGATAGTTATGAAAGTACGGATTTAGGTCGTCCTATTGAAAAGGCTGATTACAAAATGGGTGAAGACGGGGGTGTGATTGGTTTTGTGGCTTCAAATAAAGATAAGAATATCCATTTGTCATTCTTGGGCGATCGCACTTATAAAACGACCATGCAACCCAATGACCGCAAAGCTTTTGCCGAATTGACAGAATTGGCGCGTATTCTTTCAGCAATGGAACAAATCCGTAAAGAGCAGAAAGAGGCCAACTTGAAGATTCAGTTTGTAACAAGAAAAATGCAGGAATAAGGCTATTCCTGCATGTAATGAATGCTTTATAGTCGTTTTAAAGCCAACTTGATAACCTTTTCTACAGGTAGAGTAGGCTCTTCTTTCAGGATGGATGATACTACTTTTTGTGAAGGCGCTTGTGGGAATCCCAACATGGTGAGTGCTGCAACCGCCTCCTCGTGTACTTCGGAATGGGTAGCTGAAGCGAATAGTACTTCTCCACCTGTCTGATTGATATCAACGCCAGCTATCTTGTCTTTCAAGTCTACAATAATACGTTGAGCCGTTTTTAAGCCGATGCCTTTCACGGTTTTTAGTAACTTGTCGTTTCCTGAACTGATTACATTGCATAATTCCGATGGCGATAGGGCTGATAGAATCATTCGTGCCGTATTTCCTCCAATTCCAGGAACGGAAATGAGCAAAAGGAATAATTCACGTTCTTGTTTGGTGGAAAAACCATATAAGACATAGGCGTCTTCGCGTATACCTTCATATATATATAATTTCACCGTATTCTTGCCTTGAATGGCTGTATAGGTGTTTAGTGAGATATTCACTCCGTAACCTATTCCATTGCAATCGACTACTGCCATAGTAGGCGTAGATTCGGCCAATTCTCCTTTTAAATATTCTATCATGTCAGAATTCTTATGAATGTTATTTTTATGCAAAAATAGCATTTCTATCTTATAAAAAGTAAGTTCTTGAAGATTATTTTGAAATTATTAGGTCCGAATGTGGGTTTTTCTAAAGCAAAATGCTTATTTTTGTGCCGTAATAAAAGATAATAGTAACGAAAAACGATAAAAGGATGGAAAAAATTAGAGCTGCCGTAGTAGGATACGGTAATATTGGTAAGTCGGTTGTCGAAGCACTTCAAGCGGCTCCCGATTTTGAAATAGCAGGTATTGTACGTCGCAGTGGTGCCGAAAACAAACCGGCCGAATTGGCTGACTATGAGGTCGTAAAAAGTATCAAGGAATTGAAAGATGTGGATGTGGCTATTTTGGCAACACCTACCCGTAAGGTAGAAGAGCATGCCAAGGAAATACTCGCCATGGGTATCAATACGGTAGATAGTTTTGATATTCATACACAAATTACTTCATTGCGCCGTTCGTTGGATGAATCGGGAAAAGCAGGGAATGCTGTAGCTATTATATCAGCAGGATGGGATCCGGGTAGTGATTCGGTGGTACGTGCTTTGCTCGAAGCTATTGCTCCTAAAGGTGTAACTTATACCAATTTTGGTCCTGGTCGTAGCATGGGACATTCGGTAGCAGTTCGTGCCATTGATGGAGTAAAGGATGCTTTATCTATGACTATCCCAACGGGTACAGGTATCCATCGCCGTATGGTGTATGTGGAATTGGAAGAAGGAGCTGATTTCAAAACGGTTGAGGCTGCAGTTAAATCTGATCCTTATTTTGTAAACGATGAAACCCATGTAAAGCAAGTTCCTTGTGTAGACGATTTGAACGATGTAGGTCATGGAGTGAATTTGGTGCGTAAGGGTGTATCGGGCATTACTCACAACCAAATGTTCGAATTCAATATGAAAATCAATAATCCCGCTTTAACAGCTCAGGTGATGGTTTGTTGTGCCCGTGCTTCCATGAAACAACAACCGGGATGTTATACGATGATTGAAGTGCCTGTCATTGATTTGCTTTGCGGAGACCGTGAAGAATTAATTGCACACTTGGTATAGGATAAATTTTAATTGGATACATATAATTTGCATACATTTACTTTTTTTGTTTCCTTTGTATCGTCAAATTAAAATGGAATTATATGTTGGCAAGTATAGTATGGGATGTTGACCCCACGATATTCGAGATTGGAGGACGTGAAATACGTTGGTATGGTTTGATGTGGGGGATAGGTTTTCTCTTGGCCTATAAATATGCTGAATGGATATTCAAGAAAGAGAACCGTCCGGAAGAATGGACAGACCGATTGTTTGTCTATAGTATGGTTGGCGTGATAGTAGGTGCCCGTTTAGGACATTGCTTGTTCTATCAATGGGATTATTATACTTCCAATCCGGTTGAAATCTTGAAGATTTGGGAAGGTGGATTGGCCAGTCATGGTGGTACCTTGGGCGCTATATTAGCTGCTTGGCTCTTCTCTCGTAAGATAACCAAACAGAGTGTATGGTGGTTGTTCGACCGTATCATCCCCAGTGTAGCCTTACTCTGTTTTTGTATCCGTTTTGGTAATCTGATGAATTCCGAAATCTTTGGTTATCCTACCACCATGCCTTGGGGGTTTGAATTTGTCCGTTCTCGTGAGTGGAACCAATTATATGCCGGTTTGCCTTGTCATCCTACACAAATATACGAAATGCTTTATTGTTTGGTGGCAGGTGTTACTTCGTATGTAATGTATACCAAATTCCATTTGCAAAAGTACGTGGGATTGATAACCGGTGTCAGCTTGCTTATTTTCTTCGGAACTCGTTTTGCCTTGGAATTCATGAAGAACCCGCAAGTGTCCGAAGAAGTGGGTATGACATTGAACATCGGTCAGTTGCTTAGTTTGCCACTCATTTTGTTGGGCGCATATTTGATTTGGAGTAGTCGTACAGCCCGCGAAAAATAGGACAGAATAGAAAAAGTCCTTCAAAAATAACATTTAATACCCTAAAAATGAGGGATAATAAGGTACAACATATCTTATTATTCCTTATTTTTGCAAAATCCTATATAGTATCATGATAATACATAACATTTTAAATATGAAGAGGAATTTCTTTTTTGCAGTCGGTCTGGTTTTGAGTTTGTTTGCTTGTGACAATAGTCACGATAATATGTATGACCCGACATGGGTACGCGAACAGTACGAAAATCAGTGGAAATTACATTTTGGAGAGATAGATCCTAACCAGAATTTCAATATGGCTAAACAGGTTACGGCTAATATTTCCATTAAAGAAGATGCTTTATCAGAGTATACATTCAAAATTTATACGGCAAATCCTTTATGTGATGCGGGAGCAAAATTATTGGCAAGAACCAAAGTTACTACTGATGCAGAAGGATTCGCAGAAACATCAATTGCTTTTGATGCACTTGTAGGGCAAGAAAATTTCTATGTGGTTCGTGTGAATTCTTATGGTCGTCGTTTGGTAGAGTCTGTATTAGCAAAAGAAGGTAAAATAAATGTTGAATTTGGACTCGATGCGTTAGCGCTTAGTCGTGCGACAGAAATAAGTGATTTCCCAACAATGGATTGTCCTTATACTGCTGAAGACGTAAATAAACTTATAACTGACGGATATAGAATTAGTCAAGGTTTCAATAATATGAATAATATTTGTGATATTGAAAGATTGACTTATGGAACTGGTCATCCATTACATTCGTTGGTATTGGATACTGATTTCGAAAATCAATTGTTTCTTGAACTTTGGGGGTATACAGATGTAGGTAATAATAAATGGGTTGATAGTGGATTGAGTGTTGGTGATTTTAAAGTTGTTGTGGCTGATGGCGTTACTTGGAGTTATTGGAAGAATAACCCTAATCAAGAAGCAAAGCTAAGATATGTTGATATTATTGTTGCAAGTGGGGGAGTTCTTGAACTCTATTCCTATATAAATATGGGCGATTTTGGACGAATTATCGTAATGCCTGGAGGTAAAATTGTTGATAAAACTACTAGTACGGCTATTACATTCAATAATAACGCATCCACTTCTTTGATTTATAATGCAGGAACAATGGAGGGAATTCGTTGTATATTGCAGAATAGTGGAAAAACTTATATAGATCATAATGGAATATTAATGGGTGATAAAATTTCATTGCAGAATAATGATTGTGTGTTGACTAACTGGGGAAAAATAGATGTAAATATAATCGAAGGTAATGGTAATCAGGGTACTATAAATAATGCTTGCTTGTTACGTTCTGATGAGAAAATTCAGGTACTCTATCTAAATCAGAATGCAAATACTGCTGTTGAATGTAATGAAATTTATGTAAATCATGTTATTTTACGTGAAAATTCTTTACTCCGCTCCAAACATTTGGATATGAATGGTTCAGGTTCATTTATAGATTATAAAGGTGCTTCTGGGTCCTCGGCTTTGGTGTCGGCTTTATGGCTTGGAGTGAATAATGCTAATACGAAGGTTACAGGTTCAATTTATGTTGAAGTGGGAGAATTTGAGAATGATGCAGATCGTATAGGATTAGAGACAACGTCTAAGTGGACTAAGGTCGGTGAGGCAGATTTTGCTATATTCCCCGTATATACAGGTAATGAATTGAAGGAATCTGATTGTACAGGAGGTGGTAATATTCCAACAAATAATGTTCCAGAGCAAAAAGATGAAACTCAAACCTGGATTGTCGCTTGTGAAGATTTGGGGTCGATTGGCGATTATGATTTTAATGATGTTGTTTTTGAAGTGAGTTATGCAAATGGTGATACGGAAGCTTATGTAACAGCATTGGCTGGAGGGGGTACTCTTGCGGCTTACATATGTAATGGCGCTAATGTTGTTGGCGAAATTCATGAAATGTTTGGATTTGATGATATTACTTTGATGATTAATACTGGTGTAGATTATGAATGGAATGGTCGTAATGGCTTTAAAGGTAAAACTGTCAAAATAGAGGTTCCGTCGGGTTTTGCAATGTCTGATAATATGGGAGGTTTTTATCTCAAGGTAATGAACGGTGATGGGCAATTTGAGAATTCGAAAATTGGGCCAAGTGTAGGCGTGGCTCCTCAAATGATTTGTGTGCCTTCGCCATGGAGATGGCCAACAGAAACAATTAGAATAAATGAAGCTTATCCTCTTTTTGGAGATTGGGGTAGTGGTTATGACTATAAAGGTCATTGGTGCTTAACATCAATTGAGGATTTTTTATACTAATATTGACTCCTAGGTTTTATCAGATTTTATGTTGGTTGGGTTTCGAAAGAACTTGACCAACTTTTTTATTTATATTGACCAACAATCTGACAAAATGTTGGCCTGGGTATTTTTAGGTTATTCTACCTAAATTCTCTATGCAAATTGTTAATAATCTTTGTATTTTGTTTTTCACATCGTTACTCATCGTTTTGTAATGTGTAAAACGATGTTTTGTACATGATAACTCGTTGCTTTCTTCCTGTCCTTCCACTACCTCTCCTGCATGTTCGATTCTATAGATTAGGAAACTGATATATTGGTCGGGAAGGTGGTATCAAATAGCCTTTTTTGAAGAATGACTTTGATCAATGTTCTTGAATGCAATTGCAAATTAATTGTGTACAATTGTTTGTTATATTTAAGGGTGTAAAATGTTAACTAACGTTTTTAACTTGAAAAATAAGAATGTGGGTATTCTTATCATTTTATGGGTGTTTTTATCAATCTTTCAAAGTTAGAGAAATTTATTTCATTATTATTTGATGAACGTTTTTTAAAGACCTAACTTTGTTGCCGTTGAATTAATGCAAATAATAAAAAATAAGATAATGAAAATGAAGAAACTTTTAGGACTTTTGTTGATGGGTGCTGCTATGTTCTCATCATGTGGTAATGACCACGAAGATTTGTATGATCCCAATGCGGCTGCTTTAATGAAAGCAAATGAGTATGCCAAAGCATTTGTTAAAGAATTTGGTAAAATCGACCCTAATCATACTTGGGGGTTTGGTGATGTCTTAGGTTCACGTGTGTCTGAACCGGGGGCGGCAGATAATCCTATAAATTTTAGTGATGTGATATTACCTGATGCATTGAGTCAATCTGAAATTACTATGGTATCGGAATGGTTTGCTACTCATAAGAATCCGAATTCGTTGTCTGTAAATTGGTCTGACTTCTGGGTGCAGCAGGTAAGTAGTTTGGATAATAGTATATATATGAATTCATTAGGGGCTAATGGTAATCATATTCATAGTTTCAATGGTGGTAAATTTGATAGATCTAATACTACAGCTATGTATATGATAAATAATGGTTCTGCTTATTTTAGTTATCAAAACTCAGGAATGTCTAGTTGGGTAGATGATAAATTTACAATTCAATGTATTAATGGTGAATATTATGTTGGGTTTGATTTTGAATTTCCAGAAAAAGGTATTATGGCTGATGGCTATTATAATGATTGGATTGTAAAAATTGTACCTGGTGAATATCAAAAGTCTTATAGAATTATAGCAGAAGATTTAGGTGATTCGGATGATTTTGATTTTAATGATGTCGTGTTTGATGTTGCTTTTAATGGGGGGGGGGCTGTTGTTATTTTGCAAGCTGCTGGTGGAACCTTGCCGTTGTTCATTAATGACATTGAAGTTCATGAAGCTTTTGGTGTCCCTGTTAAGACAATTGTAAATACAGGACTAGGTGAGTCTAAAGAAAAAGTTATTTTTAGAATTCCAGATGTTTGGAATCTTAATGGTATTAAACTGACGGTGGATAATCAAAAGGTTGGTGTTTATCAGCTGAATACAGAAGTTGGTAGTGCTCCTCAAATGATATGTGTTGATACTAATTTTGAATGGCCTGCTGAGCGTGAAAATATTAAAAATAAGTATAATGAATTTAAAACTTATGTTGGAAACCAAGCAACAGCGTGGTACTAATTGAAAGAAAATCCTAATCTTATTATAGTTTAACTAAAGTTACATGAAGGGTGGGTGTAGATGTGAATCTGCGTCCACCCTCAATTATTTTGTGTTGTCAAAACAAATATGTACCTTTGGACATTCTAACAGGAAAAAGAAGATGAAACAAATACTGACAATTCTTATTTTATGGATATGTACGATGTCGGCTTCAGCGCAAGAAATGAAGACGATATTCGTCAATTTACCCGATTCCATCGAACCTTTGCTTACTAAAGTGAATAAGGAAGACTGTGTGGATTTCTTGGATAGCGGTATGAAAGCAGTGGTAAAAAACCGTTTCGACCGTTCGGCGGAACTGAAGGTCTTGACATCCGATTATTTACAGATGCAACTCTCCGATGTGAGTACTTTGGAATTGAAACTCCTCCCTTTGAAAGATTCCGTTCGTGTAATTTGTATGGTTAAGACGGTTTGTGCTTCGGCTTGTGATAGTGATATCCGCTTCTTTGATACAAAATGGAATGAACTTGATGCGTCTGACTTCTTGAAATATCCAGTTGAGGATGCTTTTTATTTACCCTTGGATTCGTTAACTGATGATGTACAGGAATTAAGAGCAAAGGCTGATATCAGTTTGATGAAAGCTACACTCTCGGCTGATGATACATCCTTGACTTGGGAATATACTACTCCTTTGACTTTGCATAAAGATGATTGCGAGAAACTAATCCCTCTGTTGCGTAAAGAACCTTTGATTATGCAGTGGGTTGAAGGACGATTTGAATAATAATAAAGGGCCGCATCAAATGATGCAGCCCTTTATTATGAAAACCGGAAAGGTTTCAAAATTACTTCTTCATGCGGTTACCGTAACGGCTCATGAACTTATCAACACGACCAGCCGTATCCACCAACTTAGACTTACCAGTATAGAACGGGTGAGAAGTGTTAGAGATTTCCAACTTAACCAATGGATAAGTTTCGCCTTCGAATTCGATAGTATCCTTAGTGTTGCAAGTAGAACGTGACAAGAACATATCGCCGTTAGACATGTCCTTGAATACTACCGGACGGTAATTTTCTGGATGAATTCCTTTTTTCATTTGAGTATGTTTTTTATTGTTATTATTGCTTTTTTGGTAACAATAATGTGTAATGGTCACATTTTGGACTGCAAAGATAGAGCATTTATTTGAAACAGAGAAGAGAAACTCAAACTTTTTTTCTTTTTCCTTGTTTTTTTAGAACTGCTTGTTTGTCTCCATTCGTTAATAGGCTTGTATCATAATAGAAATCTTTGCAAAGTGGACATTACAAAGCGACACCTTTAAGAGTCTAAGAAGAAGATTTTGACAGAAAACGAATGGAATGATAAGATATTTTTAGATGGTTTTTGCCTTTAATTTGGCATTATTGCTTAATTTTGCAGTGGATTTGAAATTACTAACAATTAAATAAATATAGTACAATGGTAAATTACAAAGAATTAGGTTTGGTAAACACAAGAGATATGTTTGCTAAGGCAGTTAAGGGTGGCTATGCTATTCCTGCTTTCAACTTTAACACAATGGAGCAAATGCAAGCAATTGTACAAGCTGCCGTTGAAACAAAGTCTCCAGTTATCATGCAAGTTTCTAAGGGTGCCCGCAACTATGCTAACGGTACTATCCTCCGTAACCTTGCTAAGGGTGCTGTAGAGTATGCTAAGGAACTTGGCTGCGAAAACCCTGAAATCGTTCTTCACCTTGACCATGGTGATTCTTTTGAAATCTGTAAAGAATGTATCGATAATGGTTTCTCTTCTGTGATGATCGACGGTTCACACCTTCCTTACGAAGAAAACGTTGCACTTACCAAGAAGGTAGTTGACTACGCTCACCAATTCGACGTAACTGTTGAAGCTGAACTCGGTGTATTGGCCGGTGTTGAAGATGAAGTTTCTGCTGCAGAATCTCACTATACTAAGCCAGAAGAGGTAATCGACTTCGCAACTCGTACAGGTTGCGATTCATTGGCTATCTCTATCGGTACTTCTCACGGTGCTCACAAGTTCACTCCCGAACAATGCACATTGGTAAACGGCGTATTGGTTCCACCTCCATTGGCATTCGATATCCTTGCCGAAATCGAAGAAAAGCTTCCTGGATTCCCTATCGTACTTCACGGTTCTTCTTCAGTTCCTCAAGAGGAAGTTGAAACTATCAACAAGTATGGTGGTGCTTTGAAGGCCGCTATCGGTATTCCTGAAGACCAACTCCGTCAAGCTTCTAAGTCGGCTGTTTGCAAAATCAACATCGACTCAGACTCTCGTTTGGCTATGACTGCTGCTATTCGCAAGCACTTGGCTGAAAACCCATCTCACTTCGACCCACGTCAGTACCTCAAACCTGCTCGTGACAACATGAAGAAGATGTACATTCACAAGATTGTAAACGTACTTGGTTCAGACAACAAGTTGGGTTAATGATTATATCATAAATGAAAAGGCTGCTTCCTAAAAGAAGCAGCCTTTTTTAATATAACAGTGATTGTTATTATCTTGCAGCGAAGAAAGTAGTACTACCGATAGCAGCACGTGCAGCTGCAACTCCTTGCATATCGGGTATAACAGTCATAGAAGTACCATTTTGCATGTTGATGGAAACGGTTCCATTATCGTTCATCTTCACCAATTCGATGTTTTCTGTAGCGGTAACGGCATTCCAAGTCTTGGTTTCTTCATTATATACCAAATCCATTGATTGGTTGTCGGCTTTGTTAGTAATGGTATAACCATTTTCGTTGCTCTGTACCAAATAATCACCGTTTTCACCTTTTATTTCTTTGGTTTCGTTAGAGGCAACAGGATTTGAGCCCGACCAGAATTCAATGCTGTTCAGTACAAGGACGTCTGCCAAATAAGCGATTTCATAAACAGGGACGATATGGAGGGCGATGAACAACAGCTCGTTTACAAACTTATTGCTTACTCCTTGGTTCCAGTCTTTCAGGTTATTCCACAATTTGAATGAACCGATACATGAAGTGAAAAGCATACTTCCGGCCAATACGGCGCATACCAAAGTCATTTTGTTCTTTCTCATAATCATTTGATTTTAAATTTATAATTGTAAAATAATATGCATTTAGGTACTTTCTTGTTATTCTGTTAGTAGAATCGCGGGAAAGGAATTCAAAATGATATTTATCCTTTCTGCTGCAAATTTAGAACTTTTTATCAGATATAGAAACATATCCCGAAAAAAATGTATCTTTGTGCAATCATGTTGAATAATTATTAACTAAATAATCAAAAAATGAAAGAATTGGTTCAAAAAAAACTGAATGACTCGCCGTTCATGAGATGGACGGCATTGGTGTTGGTGGCATCGGCTATGTTCTTTGCCTACATGTTTGTCGATGTATTGTCTCCACTGCAAACTATGTTGGAAACACAGATTGATTGGAGTGCCGACACGTATGGAACTTTTGCAAGTTCTGAATATTTCTTGAATGTGTTTGTATTCTTCCTGATATTCGCAGGTATTATCCTCGATAAGATGGGAGTACGTTTCACCGCTATCCTCTCAGGATCTGTTATGTTGATTGGTGGCGCTATTAAGCTTTATGCCATCAGCTCGTATTTTGTAGAGGGAAATGCACTTTATGACTTCTTGAATTCTTTCTGGACTTCTTTCCCTGCTAATGCTAAATTGGCTTCGGCTGGTTTTGCTATCTTTGGTTGTGGCGTGGAAATGGCCGGTATCACTGTATCTAAAGCTATTGTAAAATGGTTTACTGGTAAGGAAATGGCATTGGCTATGGGACTTGAAATGGCAATTGCCCGATTGGGTGTGTTTGCTGTATTTCGTTTGTCTCCTTATGTAGCAAATTTAGGTACTCCCGATGCTGTTCGTCCGGTAGCAGTTGTTTGCGGTTTGCTTTGTGTAGGTCTGATTTCGTTTATCGTCTATTCGATAATGGATAAAAAGCTCGATGCCCAATTGGGTGCAGCTGCCGCAGGCGAACCGGAAGATCCATTCAAAGTGAGCGATTTGGGTAAGCTCTTTACCAGTAAGACTTTCTTGATTGTAGCAGGTCTTTGCGTTCTTTATTATTCGGCTATCTTCCCATTCCAAAAGTTTGCTACCAGTATGTTGGAAAATCGTTTGGATATGTCAACCGAAGATGCTTCGGCATTGTTCTCTTGGTTCCCAGTTGGTGCCATGATACTTACTCCATTGTTAGGATGGTTCCTTGATAATAAAGGTAAAGGTGCTACAATGTTGATTTCAGGAGCCTTGCTGATGAGTGCATGCCATTTGATCTTTGCTATTTATCCATTGAGCGGTGACACTTCCAGTTATGTAGTGGCATACGCAGCTATTATCCTTTTGGGTGTATCTTTCTCATTGGTACCTGCTGCTTTGTGGCCTTCTGTTCCTAAGTTGGTGGAAAACCGTTATTTGGGTTCGGCTTATTCAGTTATTTTCTGGATTCAGAACATTGGTTTGTGGGCATTCCCTATTATTATTGGTAAAGCTTTGGTGTGGGCCAATCCTGGTGTAGAGGCTGGAGGTCAGTATGATTATAAGGTACCGATGTTGATATTTGCCAGCTTAGGCGTATTTGCCTTCCTCTTAGGAATTTGGTTGAAGGCTGAAGACAAGAAAAAGAAGTATGGTTTGGAAGAACCGAATATCAAGAAATAATATGATATAAAAAGAGAGTGTGTCATAATATAATTTAGGCACGGATTACACGGATTGCACGGATAAATTTGATGTAAAACATACACTAGAGACCGTGCTAATCCGTGACGTGTTGTTGAGGACTTCGTCCGAAAAAATCCGTGCCTAAAAATAAGTGGATGCGTATTTTGATACACCCACTTATATTGTCCATCTTTTATTTTAATCCTTGTCTATTTTAACGATTCCCCCTGTGATAGGATCAAAAATGACACGAGTATTTACTTTTTTATTGAATAAACTGTTGACTAACACTTCGGTTTCTCCTAATTGGGCAAAAGAAATTTCGTGTTCGTAATACACCTTATGGTTATCTTTTATAGTTACAAGAGCTTTTCCTGGAATGTTATAGATAACTCCGTTCAATTGTTTCTTCTTCATACCTTCCTCATCGGCTGGTGGAAGAGTGTTTTGAGAAATGATGGAAATGTAAACCGGTTCACCGGCTAAATTATCTGCATTCAAAATGCCTAATTTGCTGGAAATACGGCAGATAACTTTGTTCTTAATATCTTTATCCGGGCTTATAGTGAAAGTAAATGTCTTTTCGGTTACTTCGGTGAAACCGGCAAACATTTCTGTTAAAGCCTTTTCCTGAGCGTTTAAGTTGTCCAGCATAATTTGGAGTGCATCACCATCCTTTGGCATATAGTCGGCCTGTCCACGGGTGAGGCTGTTCTTGCTCTCCCGAATGTTATAGATTTCTTTTGCTACCAATTCGGCCATTTTGATGCTTGAACCTGCCATCAAAATTTCTTCGGTCATAAAATTGCGCGGATTCACACGCTCTGTTTTCTTGACCGCTGCTTTTTGAGGGATAACATCTTCTGGCACATTTGTATTAATGGCTCGGATAATTCCTTCTTTGGTCAGTTGCACTTCTGAAGCAACTGATTTATCTTTTAATTTGATGGAATAGGCCCTTTCTGGGTTTGGGACGCCTTTAGGAGTCACTTCAATGGATTGAAGATTCCATTGCACTTGTGGTTTAGGAGCCACATTTTGCAAACGCAGATATCGGTCGGCATATTGACAAAATTCTCCAGGAGTATAAGTGGTTTTGGTAGCGGTAACCTTTATTTCTAATTCTGTTTTGGGAAGATAATAAACAATACCTTCCGGCGTAGCACCAGGAGTGTATGGCGTTACATCTTGTGCATGGAGATTCCATGCAGTCAACAAACTAATAGCAATGATTCCTTGTTTTAACATTATTCTATCTTTTCTTTTATGTGACAGGCAAATATAGCGATTCTTTCTTATATTTTATAGGCTTCAGGAAATTTTCTTCCAAGCTTGTGGCAATGCTGCTATGATATCTCCAGAAGTCATGCCTATTTGCGACATTGTTTCAGCGGCTATATCACCGGCCAAACCATGAACATATACACCTAATTGACAGGCTTCTTCTTGGCTGTATCCTTGCGCTAAAAGAGCTAACAGAATGCCAGTGAGTACATCACCGCTTCCTGCTGTTGCCATTCCCGGATTTCCGGTAGGATTTAAGAAGCAACGGCCATCGGGGTTAACGATAATTGTCCAGGCGCCTTTGACAATGATATAACTATGTAGGTAAGCAGCCAGTTCCTTTACTTTGGTCAAACGCTCATAAGTGTCCATGCATTTCCCGGTCAGTCGTTCCAGTTCCCCTAAATGAGGAGTTAGAATGCTTTGTTTCGGTAGTCGGCTTAACCAGTTGCGATGACTACTCAGTATATTGATGGCATCAGCGTCAAGTACCACAGGTATGTTGCTGGCTTGTATCTGTTCCATCATGGCAAGGGCGGTGTCTTCTTCTTGCCCTAATCCCGGACCAATGGCAAGAGCTTTGTATTTACTTAAGTCTACAGGTTCAGCAAAATATCGTTCATGGATGTCTGTTTGTACGATAGCTTCGGGCACAGTAGTTTGAAGCAGGTCGTGATTGTAAATGGGAACATGGACGGTCAATAGCCCAATTCCTGATCGTAAACAGGCCTTAGCCGATAAAATGGAAGCTCCTGCCATACCATAAGATCCGGCTATCAGGAGTCCATGACCGAAACTGCCTTTATGTGCAAATCGTTTTCGCGGCTTGATTAATGAGCGGATTTGTTCTTCTTCTAATATAGAATAAGGACTTTCGGCTGCTTGGATAAAAGATTGCTTCAGCCCGATATCCAATAATTCCCATTCTCCCACTATCTCTTCGTTCTCGGGGAAGAAGAAGGAAAGTTTGGGTAGTTGTATGCTTAAAGTAACATCGGCCCGGACAATGTGCGGACGAATGTTGTAAGTATTGTCTTCTCCCATCAATCCGGAAGGGATGTCAATGGCAACTACAGTTGCTTTGGAAGCGTTGATGTATTTTACTACAGCTGCAAAGCCTCCGTTCAGTGGTTTGTTCAATCCGGTGCCGAATAAACCATCAATGACGACATGGTTTTCTGTAAGGATGGGTGGATCGAATTGGGTACTTATTTCTGTAAAATAGATAGAACCACATGTCTTTAAACGATGCAAGTTTGTTTGGCATTCTTCCGAAAGTCTCCCCTTAGTATTGAATAGGAAAACTTCTACGTGGTAGCTCTTTTGTGAAAGCATGCGTGCTACGGCAAGTGCATCGCCCCCATTATTGCCGGGGCCGGCAAAGACAACTATAGGATGAGAAGTATCCCAACGGCGGATAATGGCCTCGGTCAATGCTTGGGCAGCCCGTTCCATTAAGTCGATGGAGGCAATGGGTTCTTGCTCCATGGTGTATTTGTCCAGTTCCTTCAGTTGGTTACTCGATAGAATTTTCATATATGTCAAGCTAATTTGGGTACAAAGATAGCACTATTTGTAAAAAGAGGGGGTGGGAAATGCGGGATACTTAGAAGAAATTATTATTTTTGCACCAATTTATACAACTAAAGAAATTAGAAAGAAATGTTGAACATTGTTATTTTTGGTGCACCAGGTTCAGGCAAAGGTACTCAAAGTGCACGTATTGTAGAAATGTATGGCATCAATCACATCTCGACAGGTGATGTGCTTCGTGCAGAAATCAAGGCAGGAACAGAATTGGGAAGGACTGCTAAAGGTTATATTGACCAAGGCCAATTGTTGCCTGACGAATTGATTATTGATATTTTGGCAAGTACTTTGGATAGCTTCAAGGAAAGTAAGGGAGTAATATTCGATGGCTTCCCAAGAACCATTGCGCAAGCTGAAGCATTGAAGAAAATGTTGGCAGAACGTAGCCAAGAAGTATCTGTAATGCTTGATTTGGATGTGCCTGAAGAAGAATTGATGACTCGCTTGATTAAGCGTGGTCAAGAATCAGGTCGTGCCGATGATAATGAAGAAACCATCAAGAAGCGTTTGGTAGTTTATCATTCACAGACTTCTCCATTGATTGATTGGTATAAGAATGAAGGTAAATACCAACATATCCAGGGAGTGGGTACTATGGAAGATATTTTTGCTGAAATATCAGAAGTGATTAATAAGATTTAATAGAATAAATTGAAGGACTAATGGCTGAATCTAATTTTGTTGACTATGTGAAGATTTATTGCCGCTCAGGAAAGGGCGGAAGAGGCTCTGTGCATATGCATCGTGCCAAATATACGCCTAATGGAGGCCCTGATGGCGGTGATGGCGGTAGAGGAGGCCATGTTATCTTACGTGGTAACCGTAACTATTGGACTTTGCTCCATTTGAGATATGACCGTCATGCGTTTGCTACTCATGGAGGCAATGGCTCTAAGAATAAGAGTTTCGGCAAGGATGGAGAGGATAAGATTATCGAAGTGCCTTGTGGAACAGTGGCTTATAATGCAGAAACAGGGGAATATTTGTGCGATATTACCGAACATGGCCAGGAAGTAGTGCTTCTGAAAGGAGGTCGCGGAGGTTTAGGTAACTGGCATTTCCGTACAGCTACTCGTCAGGCGCCTCGTTTTGCACAACCGGGCGAACCTATGCAAGAGCTTACTGTAATTCTTGAATTGAAGATGTTGGCCGATGTTGGTTTGGTTGGATTCCCCAATGCAGGGAAGTCTACTTTGCTCTCGTCGGTTTCGGCTGCCCGTCCTAAGATTGCCAACTACCCTTTTACTACGTTGGAGCCTAATTTGGGTATTGTCTCACATCGTGAAGGTACCTCCTTCGTAATGGCAGATATTCCAGGTATTATCGAAGGTGCCAGTGAAGGAAAAGGATTGGGACTCCGTTTCTTACGCCATATTGAACGCAATTCATTGTTGCTTTTTATGGTGCCGGGGGATACGGACGATATTCGTAAGGAATATGATATTCTGTTGAACGAATTGGCACGATTCAATCCTGAGATGCTCGATAAGCAGCGTGTGTTGGCTATAACCAAGAGTGATATGCTCGATGAAGAATTGATAGAGATGCTGGAACCCGGATTGCCGGAAAATGTACCGCATATCTTTATATCTTCCATCACAGGTATGGGTATCCAGCAATTGAAGGATATTCTTTGGGAAGAACTGAATAAAGAAAGTAATAAATTGGGTGGTGCAAGTACCGAATCCATTGTACATCGTGCTAAGGATGTAATCAAGCTTCAGCAGGAGTTGAAGGATATGGGTGAAGACGAAGAATTCACTTTTGAGTACGAGGACGATGATTTTGAGGATGACTTTGAATACGAGTACGAAGAAGAGGATTGGGACGACGAAGATAACGAAGAATGAAAGAACTGACTTCAGATAAGCGAATGTTGGAATACGGACAAATGAAGTCGTATTCCAACATTTCTTGTTTCTCTACTACCCGTTACGGAGGATATAGTGAGGGAAACTATGCTTCTTTCAATTGTACACATTATTGTGGAGATCAGGCAGAGCATGTTGCTCTGAACAAGGATTTGCTTTGTTCTTTATTATCTCCACGTCCAACCGCCTTGGTTATTCCCCGTCAGACACATAGTACGAATGTAAAAGTCATCACTTCTTCGGATGATATGCTCCATTTGGAGGAGGTGGATGCGGTAGTAACCCGTTTGCCAGGTTTTTGCCTTTGTGTATCTACGGCCGATTGTATTCCTGTTATGCTATATGATAAGGAGAAGCAGGTGGTCGCGGCCATTCATGCCGGTTGGCGAGGTACTGTAGGACGTATTGTAGAGAAAACGATACATGTAATGAAAGATATCTACCGTACCGATGAAAAGGATATAATTGCATGCATTGGCCCTGGTATTTCGTTGGAATCGTTCGAAGTGGGCGATGAAGTTTACCAAGCTTTCGAAGAAGCTGGCTTTGATATGTCGTTTATTGCCAGGAAATATGCCAAATGGCATATAGATTTATGGGAAGCCAACCGGTTGCAGCTGTTGGGCTTGGGGGTAAAAGAAGAACATATTGAAGTGGCGGGAATTTGTACATATCGGTCTTATGAGTCTTTTTTCTCAGCACGTAGGATGGGAATTCGGTCGGGACGTATCTTGTCAGGCATTATGTTGCATAAATAAAGAGGAATTATGAAAATAGAAGTATCGAAAGAAATCAGGGAAGCCTGTCCTTCGTTTGCGGGAATTGCTGTGCTGGCTACGGTAGAGAATACCCCTTATAGCGAAGCGTTATGGAAAAAGATTGATGAATTTACCATTCGTTATCGGGAAATGTATACAATCGATTCCATTAAGGATATGGTTACTATCCGGGCTACCCGTGAAGCATATAAGAAGTGTGGTAAGGATCCGAGCCGTTATCGTCCTTCGGGGGAAGCGTTGTGTCGACGTATTCTTCGGGGAATTCCGCTTTACCAAATTGATACGTTGGTGGATCTGATAAACCTTGTATCCATTCGCTTTGGATATTCTATTGGTGGGTTTGATGCAGATAAGATAGTAGGTTCTTCGTTGGAGTTAGGCATAGGAAAGGCTGGCGAACCTTATGAAGGTATTGGCAGAGGTACTCTTAATATTGAAGGTATGCCGGTGTATAGGGATGCAGAAGGTGGTATAGGTACTCCAACCAGTGATCACGAACGAACAAAGTTGGGATTGGAAACCACTCATCTGTTGACTATCATCAATGGATACAGCGGTAAGGATGGTTTGCAAGAAGCTGCTGACTATATGGTGGAATTGTTAAAAGAATATGCTTCGGCTACGGAAGTGTCTGTTTTTGAATTTTAATGGGGAATTTTATGGATATAGAAAAGATTTTAACGCAAGGAGTGGTCTTTAAGAAAGGAAGTTCTTCAAGTAATCAAAAGGAAGATAAAGTAAAGACCAAGGCTAAAAAGAAAACGTATATCACAGGACTTCACGGATCGGGTGCAGCTAAGATGAAAGCGGATATCCGTAAGAAGCGAGCCAATCGTCATAAAGGGAAATAACAAGGAAAGATAATTCGTTCCTCTTTTTAGGCACGGATTATACGGATTAAACGGGACGTTTTAGTGTCTTATTCACTAAAAGTCGCATTAATCCGTGTAATCCGTGCTTAATTTTTGAATATAAAAATAGTCCAAAGGCTATCATTTTTTGATTAGTGCCTGCTTAATTTTTATACATTCCATAATTTGATGTTGTTTCTTTGAATGGGGAAAATCATTGTTTTAAGTACTTGTAATAGGGGAAATATGCGTTTTTAGAGAAAAATGTATCATATGTAGAGAGTTTGTTGCTTTGGTAAAGATTCATGTTTCATTGGTTTTAAACCATTCGGATATTATAAAATATATTTGCAGCTGTGAAAAAGTATGATAATTGTTAATGAAAACCAAAGGAACTATGAAAACGTAAAATGAATGCTAAGCCGGCAAGGAATCTCAATCGGTTCGTTGCAAATGAAAAACAAGAAACATATTATTTAATACCTAATTTATATTATATGTATGAGAAACATTAATTTTTCCAAATGGCTGGGGCTATTATTATTTGCTATGATGATGCCTCTTTGTGCAAATGCACAGAACATTACAGTAAAGGGTAATGTAAAAGATGTAAACGGTGAACCTCTGATTGGGGTGAACGTTTTGCAGGTAGGAACAACCAATGGTATTATTACCGACTTTGATGGTAACTATCAACTCAATGTTCCTTCAAACGCAAAATTGTCTTTCTCTTTTATTGGTTACAGAACACAGTATGTGACTGTAAATGGTAGAAAGCAAATTAATGTAACTTTGGAAGAAGACGCAAGAACTTTGGAAGAAGTGGTAGTAGTAGGTTACGGTACCATGAAGAAGAGTGATATCTCTGGTGCTGTGACAACAGTTAATCAAGAAGCTGTTATGCGCCGAGTACCTCAGAATATCGGTCAGGCTTTGCAAGGTGCAGCTGCCGGTGTGATGGTAACTCAACAAGACGGTGCTCCTGATGCTAACGCAGCTATCCGTATTCGTGGTGTCGGAACCATCAATGGTGATGCTTCTCCTCTTTATGTAGTGGATGGTGTACAGGTAGGTACTAACGCAAACTTCGTTAACCCATCGGATATCGAACGTATCGAAATCTTGAAGGATGCTTCTGCAACTGCTATCTACGGTTCTGCCGGTGCTAACGGTGTGGTAATGATTACTACTAAGCATGGTAAGAAGGGCGCTTCTCAAATTAATATTACAGCCGACTTCGGTCTCCAAACTCTTCCTTATACTTTGAACACTTTGGGTATCGATGAATATGCTGCAAGTATCCGTGAAGCTCGCGCAAACGATGGTAACGGTCTTTACAACCAGATTTGGGACCAAAAATTTGATGGCAAGCGTCAATATATCAATTGGCAAAAGGAAATGACTCGTCCGGCTCTCCGTCAACAATATGGTATTTCTTTGAACGGTGGTAATGACAAAACTCAATACAGCTTGTCTGCAGGTTATATGGACGTTGAAGGTTTGGTTGTAAATACCAACTATAACCGTTTCACTATGCGTGCCAATGTAAATTCTAAGATCAATAAGTTCTTGGAAATTGGTGGTGATATCAACTATGTACGTTCTTCAAGCCACGGTTCTAACATGGCTTTGGGTAACAACGGTAACATGTCATCTCTCCGTGACTTCGCCTTCATGACTCCGACTTTGGACTACTTGGTAGGTAATAGCATCAACGGTGAACTTATTCATGTAAACTTGGAAAATCCTGACGGTACTTATGGTACTGGTTTCTTGGATACATCAGATGGTTGGGAAGGTAATACTTCTATCTTCAATAACCCGTATGCTTCTCAGATGGAAAACGGTGAACGCAACCGTAATGCAAGCCATCGTATCCAAACTACAGGTTATATAGATTTGACATTCTTGGATACTAAGAACCACAAATTGAACATCAAGACTCAAGGTTCTTATACTTACTCTGGCAACCACAGTTCAGACTTTACTGGTGGTCACAAGCGTTATAACTACATTGGTGGTAAGTTGACTGAAATTGAAGAATTCCAAACTAAGACTGACCAGATTTATAACTTCTCTATGAACCAGAGTGTTTATAACAGCCTCGGTATTCAGACTTATTTGACTTATAACTTCCAAAATGACCTCCACAGCTTGAACTTGATGGTCGGTAATGAAGTAAGCAAGTCTTGGGGCGAATGGTTGAACGCTAGCGTTAAGGACTTCCCATCTGTAAACAACCGTGATATGGGCTTGACTCAAAACCCAAGTTCTAAGCAATCAGGTGGTGCTTACAATGCTGAAGTTCGTAGCATCTCTTACTTTGCTCGTGCATCTTACGTGTTGATGGACCGCTATATCTTGACAGGTACTATCCGTCGCGACGGTTCTTCTAACTTCGGTACTGGTAATCGTTGGGGTACATTCCCATCAGCAGCAGCTGCATGGCGTATCAGCGAAGAAGGTTTCATGAAGGATATTGAATATATTGACAACTTGAAGCTCCGCGTGGGTTGGGGTCAAACTGGTAACTCTGGTAACATGACCGGTCGTGCTGTTGCTGCATTGAGTGGTGATGCTGCTTATAACTTCTATCCAGCAGGTGGTCATGCCGGTGCTTTCGGTGGTAACCGCGATCGTTTGACTGGTTGGTATGCTGGTTTGGTGGACACAAACTTGAAGTGGGAAACCAATGAAATGTTGAACTTCGGTGTTGATTTCAGCTTCCTCGAAAATTGGGATGTTACTTTGGAATACTTTATTAAGAACACTAAGGACTTGTTGTTGACTCAACAAATTCGTCCGACAGCTGGTTTCACTTCTATCTATACTAACTACGGTGAAATTGAAAATAAGGGTTTTGAATTTACAGTGAACTATCACAAGCAAGTGAACAAAGACTTCGGTTTCAATGTATCTTTGAACGGTTCTACTTTGAGCAACAAGGTTAAGAAGATGGGTGATCCTATCTATAGCACATGTTCGGCTAACGGTGCCGGTACACTCGACGGTTCTAACGTACAGGCAGTAGGTGACCCGAACGGTTTCAAATGGGGCGACCACTCTATCTGTATGGAAGGCGAAGCAGTAGGTTCATTCTACGGTTTCTTGACTGACGGTATCATTAAGAATGAAGCTGAATTGGCAGAATATCAAAAGAATATTGTTTCTGATAGCTACGGTTCAGGTGCAAGTGTAGGTGATTTCCGTTATAAGGATGTGAATGGTGATAAGGTTATCGATGGTAACGATAGAGTAATCTTGGGTAACGGTTTCCCAGCATTGAACTATGGTATTACTGTAGGTGCTACTTATAAGGATTGGGACTTCAGTATGGCTATGAACGGTGTATTTGGTCAAGAAATCTTCTCTTACTCTGCTATGCGTTTGAGCACTATGTTTGCTTCTGATGACCAGACAACTGTAAATATGTTGAAGGAATCTTACGATGAAGTATTCCGTAATGGTAAGGGCTCATTGCCACGTGCTTCATTGCTTGACTTGAACTCTAACCGTCGTGCCAGTGATGCATGGGTGAAGAACGGTGACTTCTTCCGTATCAGCAACTTGCAAGTAGGTTATACTCTTCCTAAGGAAATTTCTAAGAAACTTTCTATCCAGAAGGCTCGCGTATATTTGGGCGTTCAGAACTTGTTACTCCTCTCTGGTTACAAGAAGTATGGTGATCCTGAAGTTGGTCAAGGTTCAGTTCTTTACACTGGTTTGGATACAGGTCGTTACCCAATGCCACGTACATTCATGGCTGGTTTGAATGTTACATTCTAATCCAAAGGAGATTCGTTTAATTGAATTATAAATAAATAAGATTACATATATGAAAGCAAAATATATATTTGGAACGTTGGTTTGCAGCGCCATGGCTCTCGGCTTCACATCATGTGACAATGACGAGTTCCTGAATGTAACCCAATACAATGTCATTGAAATGGCAGCCATGTATGAAAATGATGCCAATGCCAAGACTGGTTTGAATGGTGTGTATGATATGATGTACCCCAATGGTTCTTATGACGGTGACTGGGGTTTCAAACCAAACCTCTTTACAGGTTCTCACCCAACTATCGATACACAGGCTACCGGTTGGGATAAGGACTGGAACGTACAGAACTGGAATGCGTCAAGTGGTGAATTGCTTAACGGTTGGAAGCATGTATATGCAGCTATCTGTCGTGCTAATGATTATTTGACAGGTTTGGAAGCTTCTGAAAAAGTAAGTGCTCCTGTTAAGGCTAAGTTGGAAGGTGAAGGTCGCGCACTCCGTGGTTTCTTCTATCATTGGTTGGGTTCTACATTCGGTCGTGTACCAATGTTGGCTACAGGTGAAAACTTCTCTAATACTCCTCAGAAAGCTCGTGCAGAAACTTATGCTGAAATGTGGGACTTTGTAATCGAAGACTTCAAGGCTGCTGCCGAATTACTTGATTGGGAACCATTGGATGGACAATATGGTCGTGCTACCAAGGGTATGGCTTTGGCTTATTTGGCTGATGCTTACATGTGGAAAGCTTATCGTTTGACAGACGGTGACAATGGTATGGGTAAAGATGAAGCTACTGCCAAGCAATGCTACGAACAAGCTAAGACTGCTTTGAAGCAAATCTTGGATAGCGGTACTTATGAATTGAACCGTTCATTTACTACTAACTGGGACCCTGCTTCTGCATGGGGTAAGGAAGCTATCTGGGTTGAACAATTGGACGAAGGTGGCAACTGGAGCAGCTGGGGCGACTTGACTTCTAACATCAACTTGAAGTGGTATGTAGCATGTCCTGAAGGTAATGGCGGTTGGGGTTCACTCTTCTTGTCATGGGAATGGTGGTCATCTTATGAAGTAGGTGACAAGCGTCGTGAAGGTTCGGCTGTAACTGGTGCTGTTCCTCAGATTAATCCGAATGATCCTGCTTACGATCCTCAATACGAAGGTTGGTATGTAGAATCTGTATATGGTAAGCATCCTTATTTGCAAGAAAGCTTAGGTAATGGTACAGTTGAAACTGAAACAGATCAATTCCACTTCTATAACGGTGAATATGCACCTTCTATTTGGAGTTCTAAATTCTGGCGTACTGCTTCTGCTCAATATAACTCTTGGGGTGGTGGTATGTGGAGTTCTGCTCCTATCTATTGGAAACGTCTCCCGAACGTAATGTTGGACTATGCTGAATGTTGCTTTATCTTAGGTGATGAAACAGAAGGTTGGAAGCAAATCAATGCTCTTCGTCAACGTGCATTCGGTAAGTTAGAAGATGGTCATGAAGCAGAATTGACAGCTAAGTTCTTACCATTCTATAATGGCTTTGCTACATTTATCAACGGTATGGGTAATGCTAACGCTGTTCAGCTTACTGAATATCCTATCCCATTCGGTAGTTATGTAGACGAAGTGGTTGATGCCAAGACTTATTATACTGCATTGCATGATAAGAAGGGCTTCTCATCTCCAGTTTGGAAGGTTGCTGTTAACGAAGAACGTCGTAAGGAATTCAACTGCGAATGGTGTCTCCGTCCGGATATGCAACGCTCTAACTATATGGAAGACCACGTGAAGACTAACTATCCTAAGAAGGTTTGGGGTGAAGGTGAAGCTCTTAAGAACATTCCTTGGACTAACCGTGACTATGATTACAACGGCTTGAAGATGGATATGCCTATCCCAGAAGACGAATTGAACAAGAATCCGCTTTGTGATCAGAACCCGGCTTATGCAGGACAAAAATAATTTTGAAAGAGAAAACTTTTAAAATATAAGCTTAGCGTTTTTTTTATAGGTAATTTAAAGTGTGTGGGGCCATCTCTAAGTGATTAGGGGTGGCTCCGATTTTTATAAAAGGTTCAAAAACGTCCTTCACATCTGTCACATTATTCTAAATGATTGATATCCAGTGAACAGTTGTGAAGGATGTCTTCTTTCACGCTCTTTCACATCTTTCACAGGTTTTACATCTTGTTGACTATAGGGTTATAAAGCGGTGTTTTACACTTCGAAATACGTCGTTTTATCATGAATAAACCGTCGTTTTACTAATCCTTACTTGGAAAAAAACAGATTTATGCTTCAAGTGTGAAGGATGTGAAAGATATAAATCATGCACTTCCTTCACAGCTACTTGTTGATAATTAAGGGATTACAGCGCTGTGAAGGATGTGAAGGCAGATTTAAGACTTTTTTCTTTTTTAATTTTTATGGAAGGTTACATCTATACCGGCACTGGTCTTGGCTGTGCGACTGATGCTATAGCCGTCTGTCTGTACCTTACCCGATACAAATTCTGGTACATTGAAGGATTTCATCAGCTTGTCATAGTATTGGATATCCTTTTGAGGTAAAAGGAAGGGTTTGTGAGCTTGCCCATTCTCGTCTATGTAAGCAATGAAAGGCTGTGTGTATAGTCCGTTCTCCCGGCGACTGCTGAAAACTACCCAACGGCCATTGCTACTCCAGGAATGATAACTTTCCACGTCGGCACTATTCAAGGTTTGCATAGGACGAATCTCACGGCTTTGTATATCTGCCAGATAGAGGTCGGCTTCTTTATGCCAGATGGAGAAGTTCCCATACGATGAAAGGGTAAACATCAGGTATTTGCCATCGGGTGAAACGCGTGGAAATGATACACTCTTGTTCTCTTTCTGTGCATGGAATAGAGTATCCACTTGGGTACCAAAAGTGCGGCTCTCGGCATCATATGCAATGGAGCATAGGCTGTATTTCACTTGTTTATAATCATTTGGCATGGCTACGCTGTCGGCCGAACAAAAGTATAAAGTCTTCCCGTCGGGTGAGAAGTTGGGGAATGTTTCGAAAGAAGTGGGGGAGAACAACTGTGGGGCTGTAAAGATTTCGTGTCTCTTTACATCGTACACCACTACATTCGAGGCGAAGTCCATCACTTCTATCCGGTTAGGGTCGGTGGTATGGAACATTTGCTTGGTGTTGTTCACTGAAAAGGCAATGTAATCACCCGAGGTGTGCCACGATGGATACACCAATGCGTATTGTGTCTGGGGTGTTTTGGTATTCAATTTTTCTATATTTCCTTGATCGATAAGGTAAGTGCCTCCATAATCTACCCGAAGGTGCAGCATCATCTTGTCAGGATTATATTGGTGGAAGGAATGGCAATTCATACAGCCATACCCCGTCATCTTGTTGGTAAGGATGGCGCTTTCGTCAAAGTTCTCCAGACATCGTTGGTAGATGCCCATTTCGTTCCATATTTCATACCCCGGCTCTATCAGGCGGTAGGCCAGATGAGAGTCTATCTTGTCCTTTTTCACATATATAGGAAATGGAGCATATTCCTTCCATTTGCCTTCCTTTTCCACTTGGATACACACTTGGATGGAATCATCTGCCTCTTGCATTAATTCTTTCCATTCCGAAGCCGATGGGGCGATTTGGTGCGAGCCTCTAACGGTCACTTGTTTGTTGCTCGAACGGAAGATAGCATTCAACTGGGTAACCTTGCAACTATCGGGTACACCAAAATGAAGCGGAGCGATGTTGACAGGTACCGTTACTCCGATATAATCGGGGGTTATGGCAGGATGAGTGGAAAGGGTTTGCTCTACTTGTATATTGGATGAACATGCGGTAAACAGGGCGCATATACTTGTTAATATGGTAGTTTTTTTCATGGTCTTGGTATATTCGTTCCGATAAATTTTTGGATGGCCTTCAGATATTGTTCTGTTGCATGATGGGAAGGATTCTGCTTGAGGATTTCTTCCAGATCCTTATCCAATCCCATGTTACCGGCAAAACGGTTGTCAGGGAAAATACATTTTCTTTTAGCCCCAAGGATAGGGTCTGCTTCCAACAAGGAATCGTTGTGAAGGAAAGCCCGTTGTGCTTTTGCCCATTCTTGATAGAATAAGGTTTTCTCCAATATCTGTATGTATTTCATGGCAAGTTCGTAATGGCCATAGACGAGGCTTGTCTGTACCAATCTCTTCAGCAACTTGGGCGAAAAGCCACCCATGCTCTCATTGGCTTCAAAGGCATATCGTTGAGAGAATGAAATATGTCCCATCGAAAAATAAATGTCGTTTAGCAATGCAGATATATATGGTGTTTTGTTGCCACTAATGAATAGACTTTGTATGCCGATATTGGGATAATGTTTCAATTCTTGTAGCAAACAATCTTTTTCGGCAAAAGCCAAATTCAAGCAATTCTGGTGAAGCAAGTTGGTCATAGGAATATCCTTACATCGGTCAATAATTGCATCCCATTGCCCGTTGTCTATGAGGCATGTCAGTTCCTTGAATGTTTCATTGTCTTTTGAAATGTATTGGGGCGCTCCTTGATAGAGAAAGATGCCTACTACTATACCTTGTGTGATTAACCATATTCGGTTGAGATTGGGTTTGTTGGGCAAATAACGGAAAAGTCCACCAACAAGGAATAATCCGATGGATATTCCCCATGGAAGATGTATGGCCGAACCGGCTGGTAGTCTGCGGGTGAAATAGGCATCGGCCAATAGGGTGTGTTTCCATTCACCAAACCATCCTTCCCATAAGGCATATTGAGCCAAGAGGTATACTACTAAAATCAAGAAAAGATATACAACGGATTTTTTAGGAGAAATAAAAACCTCCATAATAATCAGTAAAATAACGTAGAGGGTTGCGATAGAACCGGCTGTTGCAAAAAGAAAAACGGTATAGCACAAAGAGTAAATGAAACGTGAGATGGTGTTCCGGATACGAAGGTGGAATGTAAGTCCAACCAACATGAGAAGAAAAGCAAGGGTACCCTCATAGAGGTAATTGGTATTGAAATGCATAAAGGCCAGCGCAATAACAGGAAGTAGGGCAGAAGGCCATAACCGGTTGTCTCCCGTCCAACGCTTTAGAATGCGAGCCATTAACAGGAAGATGGCACTCAACAGAAAGGCGGTAATCAAAATGCCTGCTATGGGAGCATGGAAGAACTGAATAAGAAAGCCTGCCATTAATTGGGCAAATCCACCCGGTTGCTTCAATGTATGTGTGATGTATGAGGAGTCGTACACAAACGTATGCCATTGTTCCAGGTAACAGAAATTATATGTCCCCATTATATAAAAGAAGGAAGATATGGCAATGAATGTAAACATCCATGCAACGAATAGGTCTAACGGTTTAGGAATACTAATTTTCATGCTCTTGTTGACTGTCTAAATGTTCTTTATAAGCTGAGGGTGACACTCCAAACAAATCCTTGAAAGCAGTTGAGAAATTGTTTGGGTTGGTAAAACCAGTCAGTTCAGCCACCTCGGTTATGCTTTGTTTCTTTTCACTTAAAAGTTCTGCAGCTTGTTTCAAACGGCAGTTCTTGATGAATTCTCTGGCGGTTTGATTGGTCAGTTCTTTCAACTTTCTGTTCAAGTGTACTCGGCTGGTTCCTACTTCGGATGCAATCATTTCTACCGTCAGGTTGGGATCACTCATGTGGTTGTTGATTACCTTCATGATTCGGCTCATCAACTTTTCATCGGGCGATTCAACTTCAATCTTTTCCAACTTGTCGTTATGTTCCTGATGTCCGCTATAGGTATTCTTCAGCTTTTCTCTAGAAAGAATAAGGTTACTGATGGTCTTTTCCAGAATCTTGCTGTTGAATGGTTTGGTAAGGTATGCATCCGCTCCCTTTTCCAAAGCTTCTATGTTGTCTTCTTCTTGCGCCTTGGCTGTCAGTAAGATAACGGGTATATGGTTCAAATTGATGTTGCTCTTCAGTTTCCGACAAAGAGTAAGACCGTCCATTTCGGGCATCATCCAATCGCTCACCACCAAATCGGGAGCTTTCTTGAATATTTCTTCCATGGCCTCTTTACCATTGCTACATTCTCTGACATGGTATTTGGAGGATAGTTCCAACGATATGTAACGTCGTATTTCTTCGTTGTCTTCCACAACCAGAATATGGTGCTTGATATTCTTGCTCTTTTCTTCTGAATTTTGTTCTTCTTCCATGTAAGAGGTGTCGAAGAAATTTTCCTGTTCATTAGGCTTGACAGGTGTCTTTTCAAAACACAAGTCTTCTTGGGTTAAATGACGATTGCCCAAAGGTATTCTCACAATGAATTGGCATCCAGGAGCAGGAGTGTTGTTCTTGCAAGATATTTCGCCATGGTGAAGCTCTACCAGAGAATGGGTAAGGTGGAGCCCGATACCTGTTCCCTTGCTACCCTTAGTCGCATTGTCTGCTTGGTAAAAGCGTTTGAAAATATGTCCCATATCTTCTTCGGGTATACCAGAACCGGTATCAGTTACGGTTATTTCTGCACATTGGCTTAATGGTCCCTTAATGCTATTATCTTGAATGGTATTCAACCGGATGCTGATTTCTCCGTATTCGGGGGTAAATTTAAAGGCATTCGATAGAATATTCAGAATAATTTTATCGAAATAGTTGGGATCTATCCACAGATTCAACTTGTCAATGTCTGCATGAAGGAACTGGAAATGTATCTTCTTTTTGTTGGCCTGTTCGGTCATTGTATCGCATAAATCGTTGATGAATTCTATCATTTCCGTTTCTTGGAAGGATAGTTGCATTTTGCCCTTGTCGATTTTACGAAGATCCATTAACTGATTGATAAGTCGGAGGATGCGTTCAGAATTACGGTACATGCTATAATATAGCTTGCTCCGTTCTTTGTCATGATCCGTTGACATCAATTTTTGTAGTGGGTTGATGATGAAGGAGATAGGAGTACGTATCTCGTGTGAGATGTTGATAAAGAATTGTAGCTTGGCTTCTTTGATTTCTTCGGCATGCATGTGTTCCAACATCTGTTGTTTGGAACGATAACGGTTTTGTGCCTGAATGACAATTACTCCTATGATGGCTAAAGCAATCAGGGTATAGGCTAATTTTGCCCATGTAGATGCCCACCAGGCAGGAGCAATGTAGATGGTAATTGCCTTTTCATCAGAGTAAATACCATTGACTTCGGACTTAACTTTGAATAGATAAGTGCCGGCAGACAAGTTATAGAACGGATATCGATTGATGCCGTTAGGCAGATGGCTCCAATCTCCATTATTAATGGAATATACATAATTTAGACGTTCGGGAGCATCATGGTCAATCGGTGCGAATTCAATGCCAAAGGTATTGTCGTCATGAGCTAAATGAAATTCAGTGGCTTCGTACACAGGACAGTCTATAATGGACTTGCCTCCAGAAAGTGTCCCTTTTCTAACAGGACGGTCTTGAAGAAAAAAGTCGGTTATACGGATATCCCAAGGCTTGTTTGAAACTGTAATGTTTTTAGGATTAAAGTGGGTGATTCCATTGATACCTCCAAACCAAAGGGTGCCGTCCATGTCTTTATGACTGGAGTTCTTTGAGAATTCATTGCCTTGCAATCCGTCTCCAACGTAGAAATTGTTGAAAGTCTTGTTCGTCGGATCAAATTGGGATAATCCATTGTTGGTACTTATCCATAAATACCCGTTTTCATCGCCTTGAATGGCATAGACGGTATTGCTGGGTAATCCGTCTTCGGTAGCGTAAGTCGTTGATTCTTCCGTTTGCGGATTCCAAATGGTTAGCCCGTCAGAGCCGCCGGTCCAAATGTGTCCTTCTGCATCTTCATAGATGTTCAGTACAATTCGTCTGGACAATACATGATTGACTTGAAAATTGTTTAAATCTAACGTGTAAAGGCCGCCGTATGTTCCTATATAAAGCAGATTCTGTGTTTTGCTATGATGGAGACAACTAATCCATTGGTTGAGGCCTATGTTGCAGCTCTGGTCATAAAACACTTGTTTCTTTTTCAGGTCATAATAATATAAGCCACTTCCTTGTGTAGCAATCCACAAACGTTTGTTGCTGTCTTCTTCGAAATCATAGACTCGTTGAATCTTTCTTCCCTCCTTGTCGGTGAGCGTTTCGTGAATGATACGGTTGCCGTTACGGGTGTCGATTCTTCCCATTCCATCGATAAATGAACCATACCACAGATTGCCTTCGGAGTCTTCGTGCACTGTCATGATGATGGCTGCAACAGAATTAGGAGTTTCTGATGGAGCATAATGAACTTGTAGTTGGTTGTCGGGGGTAAGCCCGTAGATACCATCGTTGTCGGTACCCACCCATAAAGTACCTTTTTCGCCTCGGTATAATGAGGTAATACAACATGTACCGATGATATTGTCCTTAATTGATTTATAACCTATATATCCAAAGCCGTTGGATGCTTTCGGTATCATGGCTACACCTTTCTGATAGAGAGCAAACCATAGATTCTCATCTCGGTCTCTCATGGCAAAATGAACTTTGAGGGTGTTCGAGTCGAAGTTGCTTTTGTCAAAAACGTAATCAGAATATGCTTTTGTGCGGGTGTTGTATATCTTTACACCTTTCCCGTCGGTACTTAAGAGAATTTCTTCTGCATTGATGGGGAATAAATGCTTTACGGGCAAGGTTTGGTTACCAATGTAAGGAATGTTGGCAAATGTCTCGTTTATGGGGTCAAATATATGAAGTCCCTTGTGTAATGATCCGGCGTAAATGTTCCCATTGATATCTTTGCAAAGACAAACGGAAGCGTCTAATTTATGCGCCTTGCAACGGAGTTCTCCGTTTATGGTCAGAATCTGATATACACCTTCTCCACGGCTAATCCAAATGTTATTGTCATCGTCTTCAATCATATAGGATGAAGATTCTATGGGGATATCAACATCTATCTTTTTTATAATAGGTTGTCGTTTGTCATTTATGGTTACAGTAGAAAGATAGTCACCCAATACCCAAAGTTCTCCATCTTGCCTTTCTACGAAACTGGATACATTGTAATGGAAAGGTTTGCCATCTAAAGTGGCTATGGGGCTGAAATTGTCTTCTGCGTAGTTATATAGTTGAAGACCTCCATAAGAACCAATAAACAAATTCCCGTGGCTGTCTTCAAAAATAGCGCAAACATAATTATGTGCCAACGAATTTTCATTGTCAGTATTATGTTTGTAGATAGAAACTTTGGAACCATCGTAGCGGTTGAGCCCGTCTTCGGTGGCTATCCATATCATACCTTTTGAATCTTCGTAGATACTGTTGATAAGACTACTGGATAAATGTTGGTCGGTTGTGAATAATCGATGAGATTGTCCGTAGCAAACAATCGGGATTAAAATTAGAAGTATGAGTATGTTTTTTTTCATAGTCTTTACGTTTTTTCTAAGGTGTTCTGCAAAGTTATAGAAAATAATTTAATCAGAATGTATTAAATCAAAAAAAATGTAAAAACGTAACACAGTCGAAACTATTCGTAACGTATTGCACCTTTTCCCTAATAGCTGATAAAGGCTTTTAATCGATTCATTTATTAATAAGGTATATAGAATCCGTTCACCTCAATCCTCTTAAAATATTTTTCTTCAAAAATATGTTCTTCAACACAGTTTGATTATCAAGTGTTTGTGTTACACTTAAAATAAAAGGTTGCATTTTTCTCAAAAAAAGTTTGTAGAATGTTTGGTTGGTATTTAAAAACTCCCTACCTTTGCATCCGCTTTCCGAAAGAAAGCCGTTTTAAAGAAGCGTTCTTTGAAAGATTTACAATAAACAACAAAGTAGTACAGGCTTATATAATATATATGTATAAGTAAATAAAGAAACCGTCAATAACTTAATGAATATAGGTTAAAGATAGATTCTGGTTCTTGAGCAGATTAAAACTTCCATAGCAATATGGAGACATGATATTTTTACAATGAAGAGTTTGATCCTGGCTCA
>JAFUNS010000070.1 GCA_017472925.1 Bacteroides sp.
ACCATAATTGGTATGGATATAATTGATGGAATAGCCATCTTCAAGCATATGCATATATTTTAGCAATGCTGAATAATCGTGTTTCTTTCGCATAAAATAAACCCCAAAGTTTTTTGTCCAAACTTTGGGGTTCACTTCAGTCTTATAGACTTTTGATACAACCTCTTTATCATATATGCTTAATTGGACCAATAAAACCAATATAAGTAACAACTATTTATCGCGTATTATCCCTAATTTGGCTTACTATTTCACAATCCTATTTATAGCTGACTTACCTCCATCGCATAGGGCACTATGCTCTCCAATCCTCGGACAAATTCACTCTACATTAAGAGAACTTATTCCTTAATTGAGCTATAATATTTGTATAGGTACTCAAAATTCTCGTAATTGGGCATTATAGCCTCATCTGATTGTCTGCTTATTTCGCAATATACCTTTTCAATAATGCTATATGGTTCGGTACTCCAACGATTTTTTGCGGGTATCAATTTTAAGAGTTCTTTAAACTTTTCAAAGAGAGTGTTTACATCTTGGCTTGAGCCATATATTATCAGAGTTGTATTATCATCAAAATTCTTTTTAATATATTCTACCCTATGCGTCCAATGCTTTTGGTCTGTCCGTTTTAAGTCCCAGACGAACAGATAGGGTTTTGATGAGTTACCGTTTATTTTATTCTCCTCTTCGTCCTCATATTGCTCATCTGTCAAATAGATTCCTTCATAACCATCATATAAATCATCTATTATTTGAGAGGCTATATTATAAAATCCATAGTAGCCTTTATAATCATCAATTATACACAAGGTTTTGGGAGATGTTTTTTCAGGGTTACTTATTATCTTGTATATATTGTTTTTGATTGTTTTACAACCATATAAGCTAAAAGTTTTACATATACTTAAATACCAATAAAACGACTTCGGGGTTATATATTCGGCTTTTAACGTTCCCATTCTTTTAGCACGACTGCACTGCAAATGTATATACGGCACCTTGTTATGTGTTAATATAAAATGAGTTGTCCCGTATGGCACTCCATGGGGTGGAATGAATGATAATTTTTCATTCTGTCGCTCTATTGCATTTTCAATCATTTGTACGCATTTGAAACTATCATCATAAATGTAGAGGTCAAATTTATCTATTAACGGGTTGGGAGCAGAATCTAATGTTATATCCATTCCGTAATAGGGAAAGCCTCCAATATATGAAAATAATGTTTTATTGCAACACTTATACCCTTTTTCTATACAACCTGGTGCAAAGAAACGAATATTATAATCGGTTAATTGAGAGTGTTTTAAATCTTCTCCGTTTGGTATTATTTTAAAATTCATCAGCAGCAGAATATTCACAAGTTTTTATTTCACTCATATATTTCAATAATATCAACTCAAAAGAGGCATTAATTTACATCTTTAAAATATAATGCAAGAGCTCGGTTTTCTGCAGCTTCCATTATCTCACGCTCTCCTTCTCCCTTATCATTTATACCGCAGAGGTGCAATATTCCGTGTATTATTACGCGATGCAGTTCGCGTTCATACTCCTGACTAAACTGCTCGGCATTGGTACGAACTGTATCTAAACTTATAAACAAATCGCCCGAAATGGTTGAGCCTGCCGAGTAATCAAACGTAATAATATCGGTGTAATAATCGTGTTGCAGAAACTGACGATTTACCTCAAGTATTTTCTCATCGTCGCAAAAAATATAGGATATTTCGCCACATCGTTTTCCGTACAATGCCGACACCTCCTTTACCCAAGCTGTTATTTTACTTTTTACAATCTTGGGCATATCTATACCTTCGTTATAGTAGTTTATTGCCATTTTGTAGATTTTATAATACAAAAGTAGTAAACTTTACGATAATGTTTTAAAAAAGTTTATACTTTTACATTCAGGAAAATAAACCAATTAAATATATGGCTAAAAAGAGACCAATTGTTGCATTAATCTACGATTTTGATGGCACTCTTGCTCATTCTTATAAATGCTAACGGTGCATATTGAACCGATGCCCATTTATTATACCGGCAAAACTCTATTTCTTTTCAAAATAAACAAATGAATTAAAGATCCTTAATTCATTCAGTAAACACTTAACTCTCAATTATGTTGAGATATACCGAAAATGCAGACTAAAATTAAATCTAACAGCAACTGATAATGCAACAGTTGTGAGAATTAAAAGAAAACAGAGACACAGAATGATATTATACAACCCTACCAACGAATATCCTCATGTCTATCTGACTGGCAAAATGGGGAAATTCAGGGATATATCCCCACTATACATTTATACCGTATTCATGCTTAATTTCATCAATCACAAAAGTACTCTCCAATGAGCCGAGATTCTCTATTGGTCCCAATACATTGAGTACGAACTCTTGATAATATTTCATGTTGGGTGCATGAATCTTTAACATATAGTCAAAACTGCCTGAGATATTGTAACATTCCGTCACTTCTGGGATACTTTGAATGATTCGGGAAAAATCTCGCGCTATTTCACGGCTCAATCGGTTCATCTTTACATTGCAGAAGACGATAAAGCCTTGATTCAATTTCTCAGCATCAAGAACAGCTATATATTTTTTGATATAACCATTGTTCTCCAATCGTTTCAACCGTTCAAATACTGGAGTTGAGGACAAACTGACACGAGAAGCAAGTTCTTTGGTAGTTAGTCGAGCATTTTGTTGCAGTGTCCGGAGTATCTGCAAGTCTACTTTATCCAATGTTTCCATAAAAGAATAATTTTCTGTTGACGGGTTTACAATAAAGGCTTTCCCGTAGATTTATTCTGTTTGACTGTGCAAATTTAGGATTATTTTCTGTATTTTACTCAAATCTTGAAAGAAAATACCATCATTCTTAACTTTGCATTGAATAAAAGGACATAACATAAACTTTAAAATAATAAATTTATGAAAAGGACAAAACTTCACTTTGAGACATTGCAACTACATGTAGGTCAAGAACAACCAGATCCGGCAACATATGCCCGCGCAGTGCCTATTTATCAAACCACTTCGTACGTATTCCGTAATTCACAACATGCGGCCGACCGCTTCGGGCTTCGTGACGCCGGAAATATCTATGGAAGATTGACAAACTCCACACAGAGTGTTTTAGAGGAACGGATCGCAGTATTGGAAAGTGGTGTAGCTGGACTGGCAGTAGCTTCGGGAGCAGCAGCCATCACATATGCGCTTCAAAATATCCTTCAGGTAGGAGACCATATTGTAGCAGCAGACAATCTGTATGGTGGTTCATACAACCTCATTACCCATACCCTTGCCTCACAAGGCATCACTCATACTATTGTTCGTGTCAACGATCTGAATGCTTTGGAAGGTGCTATCCAATCCAATACCAAAGCTGTATTTGTAGAGACTCTCGGTAATCCGAATTCAGATGTAACCAACCTTGAAGGTATTTCCGAAGTAGCTCATAGCCATGGTATTCCGGTGATTGTGGATAACACTTTCGCAACTCCATTCCTCTTCCGTCCGATAGAGCACGGGGCTGATATTGTAGTACATTCTGCTACCAAGTTCATTGGAGGTCATGGCACATCCTTAGGTGGTGTAATTGTGGACGGTGGAACATTCAACTGGAAATCCAATCCTGACAAATTCCCGACCTTGGCGAAACCCGACCCGAGCTATCATGGTGTCGTCTTTGCCGATATTGCTGGCGCAGCCGCTTTTGTTACCCGTATCCGAGCTGTCATTCTTCGTGATACCGGTGCTACCCTTTCTCCGTTCAATGCCTTCATCTTATTGCAAGGTTTGGAAACCCTTTCCCTCCGGGTAGAACGTCACGTGAAGAACGCCTTGAAGGTAGTCAGTTTTCTGAACAATCATCCAAAGATAGCTAAGGTGAATCATCCGTCATTACCTAATCATCCCGATCATGCACTTTATCAGCAATATTTCCCGAACGGAGCAGCCAGTATCTTCACCTTTGAGATAAAAGGTGGTCAAGAAGAAGCCTGGAAATTCATTGATGCACTTGAAATCTTTTCTCTTCTTGCCAATGTAGCTGATGTAAAGAGTTTGGTCATTCATCCCTATACTACCACTCATTCTCAACTCTCACAGGAAGAATTAGCGGCACAACACATTACTCCGTCAATTGTCCGTCTTTCCATAGGAACTGAGCATATTGACGATTTACTGGTTGATTTGGAACAGGCTTTGGAGAAGATTTAGTAGAATTATGTAAAAAAGATTGTTGAAAGGATGAACATAGCAGTATTGCTTTCTGGAGGAGTAGATAGTTCGGTCGCAGTGCATATGCTTTGCGAACAGGGTTATCAGCCCTCCTTATTTTATATCCAAATAAGTAGTGATGAAGCAGGAACAATGGATTGTTCCATGGAAGAGGACATAGAGATATGTAAAAGTGTTTCCCGTCGTTATGGACTTCCTTTTGAGGTAGTGGAGTTACATCATCAGTACTGGGAAGAAGTTGTTGGTTATATGATGGAAAAACTGCGTCAAGGTTTTACTCCTAACTCCGATGTGATGTGTAACCGTCTGATTAAGTTCGGTTGTTTTGAACGTCAAGTAGGGAGGTTCTTTGATGCAACCGCAACAGGACATTATGCTCAGACAATTAATTATAAAGGAAAGATATGGTTGGGGACAGCAGTTGATCCCCTTAAAGACCAGACTGATTTCTTGGCTCAAGTTGACGGACTGCAACTTTCTCGGACCATGTTCCCGATAGGTGGACTGATGAAATCTGAAGTACGCCATATAGCTGAGAAAGCACGACTATTAGCTGCCCGAAGACGTGACAGTCAAGGAATCTGTTTTTTGGGGAAGACCCATTATGATCTGACCCCAAAAAGTTGGACGGATTAATAAAAAGTTTTATTGGTAAAGAGTTCGGTATTGCACCGGACTCTTTCCTTTTAGTCTCAGTTTAATTCTGTCATTATTGTAGTAGTGGATATACTTCCTCAGTTCCTGTTTAAAGTGATCCATATCCCTGAACTCCTGCAAATATAGCAATTCGGATTTCATTATTCCAAAGAAGTTCTCCATCATTGCATTGTCAAGACAGTTACCTTTACGTGACATACTCTGTATAATACCATTGCGTTTGAGTGTCGATTGGTATTGCATATGCTGATAATGCCAACCTTGGTCTGAATGTAGTACAAGGCCTTCCTGTGGTTTTACTTTCTTTATTGCACTGTTTACCATATTCATTACCATACGCAAATCTGGGCTGTCAGAGATTGTATAGGATACAATTTCGCCGTTGTACATATCAAGTATCGGTGAGAGATAAGCCTTTTTATCTCCAATCTTGAACTCCGTTACATCTGTTGCCCATTTGCGGTTGGGCGCTGCTGTAGCAAAGTCGCGTTGCAGCACGTTGGGTGCCACGCGCCCTACATCGCCCTTGTAAGAGCGGTACTTAACCTTGCGGACAACTGATTTAAGGTGCATTTCCTGCATCAGTTTCTGCACAGTCTTGTGGTTAATAAGGTATCCTTCACTGAGTAGCTGGATACATACCCGACGATAACCATAGCGCTTATGGTGCTGTGCAAATATCTCGCTTATGCGCTTGCGTACCGTCTGATACTTATCCGTAGTCTCAAGGTGTGCTACATTGTAATAGTAGGTTGAGCGTGCCATCTTTATGCGTTTAAGCATAAAGAGTAAATCGTGTCCTTTTTGCCTTAGTTCTCGGATTGCCCCCGCCCAATCTCGCGTAGACGGGCTTCTCTCTCCTCGACTAAGGCTTTCACTTTTTTTAGCAGGGCAACCTCCGTCTTTAGTTCCTGTACTTCCCTGCGCAAACGTTCAAGCTCTGTTTCTGGTTTCTGTACTTTCTTTGGTCTTCCCATACCTGGTGGTCTGCCTCGTTTCTTGGTTGTTGATAGAGTTTCGATGCCACCAGTGCGATACGCCTTTAACCATACACTCAAACGGCTGGCACTTACTCCGTACTTTATCGAGGCTTGCACCAAAGATATACCATTGTTTTCAATATCCAATACAACTTTATGCCTAAAATTCGCATTACTGTGAGTGTATGACTGACGATGAAGAACTTTTGTTCCCTCTTTCTGGTATAAGAACCAAAATTTGGATAATCGAGTTTTATCAATACCATAATTGGTATGGATATAATTGATGGAATAGCCATCTTCAAGCATATGCATATATTTTAGCAATGCTGAATAATCGTGTTTCTTTCGCATAAAATAAACCCCAAAGTTTTTTGTCCAAACTTTGGGGTTCACTTCA
>JAFUNS010000012.1 GCA_017472925.1 Bacteroides sp.
AATACTCATCTGCAGAGGGAACGCCATGCGGCAAGGGGCTGGGCAGTCAGCCCCGACGAGCTTTCCGTAAACGACAACTTGCATGATTATGCCAATTATTGTTAACCATATTCAATTTTTCTATTATAGTTCATCTTATTGATACAAATGTCATTAGAATGGGAATTTTGTGCTAATTGTGATAATCTGATTGGATTTTGCTTGTTTTTTCTTACGAATCATAATTTATTTGAAAAAAAAGTGATGTTTTGTTTGTTAGTTAAGAAAAACCCTTTACCTTTGCAACCGTAAATAATAAAAAGAAAACAAAGTATGAATATGGCTACATCCATTAACCTATCAGTCTTGCACATTATTCGCGTCGTGGTGGTCACATCAAGAGGTGAGAAAGGTTATATGTATTAGTCATATATAATTGAACAGATATCCAAAGCCTTTCTCACATGTTGAGAGAGGCTTTTGAATTAAATAACAAGAGGAATATGAAATATCCATTGCGTAGTGCATTTAGTACACAAGGTCGCCGTATGGCAGGAGCACGTGCTCTTTGGGTTGCCAACGGCATGAAGCGCGAAATGATTGGAAAGCCTATCATTGCGATTGTAAATTCGTTTACTCAATTTGTACCTGGACATACACATCTACATGAAATTGGTCAGCAAGTAAAGGAAGAGATAGAAAAACTCGGTTGCTTTGCTGCTGAATTTAATACCATTGCCATTGACGATGGTATCGCTATGGGACACGATGGTATGCTTTATTCGCTTCCCAGCCGTGACATTATAGCCGACAGTGTGGAGTATATGGTCAATGCCCACAAGGCCGATGCCATGGTGTGTATCAGCAATTGCGATAAGATTACTCCGGGTATGTTGATGGCATCCATGCGATTGAATATACCGACAGTTTTTGTCTCAGGTGGACCGATGGAAGCTGGTGAATGGAACAACCAACACCTTGATTTGATTGATGCGATGATTAAGAGTGCCGATGAGAGTGTAAGTGATGAGGATGTAGCTCAGATTGAAAATCACGCTTGTCCGGGATGCGGATGCTGTTCGGGTATGTTTACTGCCAATTCCATGAATTGTTTGAATGAAGCTATCGGATTGGGACTTCCAGGCAATGGAACAATTCTGGCTACTCATACCAATCGTGCCCAACTCTTTAAAGATGCGGCAGCCTTAATTGTAAAGAATGCCTATAAGTATTACGAAGAAGGTGATGAAAGTGTTTTGCCAAAGAGTATTGCTACCCGCGAAGCGTTTCTGAATGCCATGACATTGGACATTGCCATGGGTGGTTCTACCAATACGGTTCTTCATCTGTTGGCCATAGCTAATGAGGCGGGTGTAAACTTTACCATGGACGATATTGACATGCTTTCTCGTCGTGTTCCTTGTTTATGTAAAGTAGCACCGAATACACAGAAGTATCATATCCAAGATGTAAATCGTGCCGGTGGTATTCTGAATATTTTGGGTGAACTTTCCAAAGGTGGTTTGCTGAATACAGAGGTAAAAAGAGTGGATGGATTAACTTTAGCAGAAGCCATTGATAAATATAATATAAACAAGGAAGATATTGATAGTGAAGCCCAACGTATTTATAGCAGTGCACCCGGTAATAAATTCAATATCAAGCTTGGTTCTCAGAATGCTTATTATCAGGCACTCGATACCGACCGTACCAATGGATGTATCCGTGATTTGGAACATGCTTATAGTAAAGATGGAGGTTTGGCAGTACTGAAAGGTAATATAGCACAAGATGGTTGTGTAGTAAAGACTGCCGGTGTAGACGAAAGTATCTGGAAGTTCTCAGGACCGGCTAAGGTGTTCGATTCACAGGAAGCGGCTTGTGATGGTATCTTGGGTGGTAAGGTCGTAAGTGGTGATGTGGTAGTTATTACTCACGAAGGTCCAAAAGGTGGTCCGGGTATGCAGGAGATGCTATATCCTACTTCATATATCAAGTCCAAACATTTGGGTAAGGAATGTGCGCTTATCACCGATGGACGTTTCAGTGGTGGTACATCGGGATTGAGTATCGGACATATTTCTCCCGAAGCTGCTGCTGGTGGTAATATAGGTAAGATAGTAGATGGTGATATGATTGAAATTGATATTCCTAATCGTAGTATCAATGTGAAACTGAGTGATGAAGAGTTGGCAGCACGTCCTATGACTCCGGTAACCAGAAACCGTGTAGTCTCCAAGAGTTTGAAGGCTTATGCCAGCATGGTAAGTTCGGCTGATAAAGGTGGAGTGAGAATTATAGATTAAAATTTATGAGTAAAGAAAGAATAACAGGAGCGGAAGCGATGATGCGTTCATTGGAACACCAAGGAGTAAAGACTCTTTTTGGTTATCCCGGTGGAAGCATCATGCCGACTTTCGATGCATTATATGGTCATCGTGACCGATTGAATCATATCTTGGTACGCCACGAACAAGGGGCGGCCCATGCAGCTCAGGGCTTTGCCCGGGTATCGGGTGAAGTGGGTGTGTGCTTGGTAACCAGTGGACCGGGAGCTACCAATACTATAACGGGAGTAGCCGATGCCATGATTGATAGTACTCCTATCGTTGTAATTGCAGGTCAGACACCGGTAAGCATGTTGGGTACCGATGCTTTTCAGGAAGTGGATTTAGTGGGTATTACCCAACCGATTACCAAATGGAGTTATCAAATACGTAGAGCGGAAGATGTAGCTTGGGCAGTTGCTCGTGCTTTTTATATTGCAAAAAGTGGACGTCCGGGACCGGTTGTGCTCGACTTTACCAAGAATGCACAAACAGAGATGGTGGATTTTGAACCGATGACATTGGATTTTATCCGTAGTTATGATCCGGATCCTACCATTGATGAGGAAAAAGTGAAGGAGGCTGCTGAATTGATTGACAAGGCTGAGCGTCCTTTTGTATTGGTTGGTCAAGGTGTAGAATTGGGAAATGCACAAGAAGAACTCCGTACTTTTCTTGAAAAAGCGGATATCCCATGCGGTTGTACGTTATTAGGTTTGTCAGCTATTCCTACTGCTCATCCATTGAACAAAGGTATGTTGGGTATGCATGGCAACCTGGCACCGAATGTTAAGACCAACGAATGTGATGTGCTTATAGCTGTAGGTATGCGTTTTGACGACCGTGTAACCGGTAATTTAGCCACCTATGCCAAGCAAGCAAAGATTATACATCTGGATATTGACCCATCAGAATTCAATAAGAATGTAAAGGTGGATATCCCTGTTTTGGGCGATTGCAAGAAAACATTAACCAAACTGATTGGATCTATAAAAGACAACAAGCATACCGAATGGATAGACAGCTTCGCTGAACATGCTCAGACTGAATATGCTCGTGTTATCGAGAAAGAAGTCTATCCGAAAGAAGGTCCGTTAAATATGGGCGAAGTGGTACGTGCTGTAAGCGAAGCCTCGAATAATGAAGCCATCTTGGTAACCGATGTGGGTCAGAACCAAATGATGTCGGCTCGTTATTTCAAATATAGCAAGAACCGTAGCATTGTTACTTCGGGTGGATTAGGTACTATGGGCTTCGGGGTTCCTGCTGCTATTGGCGCTACTTTTGGACGCCCTGACAGGACCGTTTGTGTATTCATGGGTGATGGTGGCTTGCAGATGAACTTGCAGGAACTTGGTACCATTATGGAACAGAAAGCTCCCGTAAAGATGATTCTGATGAACAATAATTATTTGGGAAATGTTCGTCAATGGCAAGCCATGTTCTTCGGTCGTAGGTATTCATTTACTCCTATGTTGAATCCCGATTATATGAAGATAGCCGAAGCCTATGAAATTCCTTCCCGTCGTGTCATGAAGCGAGAAGAGTTGCAGGACGCTATCCAAGAGATGTTGACTACCGATGGACCGTTCTTGCTCGAAGCATGTGTCATTGAAGAAGGAAATGTGATGCCGATGACACCTCCGGGAGGTACCGTTAATGAAATGCTTCTTGAATGTTAAATGAATAATTATGGAGAAAACATTATATACCCTTATCGTTCACTCTGAAAATATTGCCGGTTTGCTGAATCAGATTACCGCTGTATTTACCCGTCGACAGATAAACATTGAAAGTTTGAATGTGTCGGCTTCATCTATCCCGGGTGTGCATAAGTATACCATTACGGCTTGGACTGATTCCGAAACTATCGAGAAAGTAGTGAAGCAGATTGAAAGGAAGATTGATGTGTTGCAAGCACATTATTTTACCGATGATGAAATCTATCAACATGAGATTGCACTTTATAAACTTTCTACACCCGAGTTCCAAAGTGAACCGATGGCTTCAAAGACAGTACGTCGTCATAGTGCCCGCATTGTAGAAGTGAACCCTACTTTCTGCATTGTAGAGAAAAACGGTATGAGCGAAGAGATTACTGCCTTGTACGAAGAATTGCGAACCTATAATTGTGTGCTTCAATTTGTACGTTCGGGTCGTGTAGCCATTACCACCAGTTGTTTTGAACGGGTGAATGAATATCTGGATATGCGTGCAGAAAAATATCGTAGACAAAAGGAGGAAGGTCATGAGTGATGCTAAAGTTGGAACATATTCCTTTGTAGCAGAACCTTTCCATGTAGATTTTACAGGAAGACTGACCATGGGCGTATTAGGTAATCATCTGTTGAATTGTGCAGGATTCCATGCGGCAGATAGAGGTTTCGGTATTGCCGAACTGAATGAAAACCAATATACATGGGTGCTCTCGCGTTTGGCTATTGAATTGGACGAACTGCCTCGTCAATACGAGGATTTCAGTATACAGACTTGGGTGGAAAATGTATACCGCTTGTTTACCGACCGCAACTTTGCCATTCTAAACAAGGAGGGGAAGCCTATTGGTTATGCCCGTTCGGTTTGGGCCATGATTAGTATGCAGACACGTCGTCCGGCCGATTTGTTGACCTTACATGGAGGTAGTATCACTGATTATATTTGCGACAAGGAATGCCCTATAGCCAAACCCGGTAGAATCAAGGTTACACAAGAGGCTCCTATGGCAGAATATCTGACCAAGTACAGCGATATCGACATTAACGGACATGTAAACAGTATTAAGTACATTGAACATATTCTCGACCTTTTCCCCATTGAAACATTTAAGGAAAAGCAGATCAAGCGTTTCGAAATGGCTTATGTAGCTGAAAGCTATTATGGTGATACCTTGAGTTTCTTTCGCGAAGAAGTGGGAGAGAATGAATTCGATATAGAAGTAAAGAAGAACAACCAGGAAGTGGTCGTTCGTAGTAAAGTGATATTTAAATAAGAAATATAGTTTTTAATTTTAAAATAAGTAGAAAATGGCACAATTAAATTTTGGCGGTGTGATTGAAAATGTAATGACCCGCGAAGAATTTCCATTGGAAAAAGCACGTGAAGTATTGAAGAATGAAACCATTGCCGTTATCGGTTATGGTGTACAAGGCCCTGGCCAATCATTGAACCTTCGTGACAATGGCTTTAACGTAATTGTAGGCCAACGTCCGGGCAAGACTTACGAAAAGGCTGTAGCCGACGGTTGGGTACCGGGTGAAACACTCTTCGGTATTGAAGAAGCTTGCGAAAAGGCATCTATCGTAATGTGCTTGTTGAGTGATGCTGCGGTGATGTCGGTATGGCCTACTATCAAGCCTTATTTGACTCCTGGCAAGGCGCTTTATTTCTCTCATGGCTTTGCTATTACTTGGAATGACCGTACAGGTGTGGTTCCCCCAACAGATATTGATGTGATTATGGTGGCTCCTAAGGGCTCGGGTACTTCTCTTCGTACCATGTTCCTCGAAGGCCGTGGCTTGAACTCTTCTTACGCTATCTATCAAGATGCAACAGGTAAGGCTATGGATAGAACATTGGCTCTTGGTATCGGTATCGGTTCAGGTTATTTGTTCGAAACCACTTTCATCCGCGAAGCTACTTCCGACCTTACCGGCGAACGTGGTTCATTGATGGGCGCTATCCAAGGTCTCTTGTTGGCTCAATATGAAGTGTTGCGTGAAAACGGTCACACTCCATCTGAAGCATTCAACGAAACTGTAGAAGAATTGACTCAATCATTGATGCCTTTGTTTGCTAAGAACGGTATGGACTGGATGTATGCCAACTGCTCTACTACCGCTCAACGTGGTGCACTCGACTGGATGGGCCCGTTCCACGATGCTATCAAGCCGGTAGTTGAAAAGCTTTATGCTAACGTGAAGTGTGGTAACGAAGCACAAATTTCTATCGACAGCAATTCTAAGCCCGACTATCGTGAAAAGTTGGAAGAAGAATTGAAGGCTCTCCGCGAAAGCGAAATGTGGCAGACTGCTGTAACTGTACGTAAACTTCGTCCGGAAAATAACTAACCAATCTACTAAATAATTTTGTGTCATCCTGAGCAACGCGAAGGATCTGGTTGCACCAACTATCGCTTCTCAGATTTTTCGTTTCGCTTAGGATGACATTTTTTGTATGATGAACAATGGGAACAAATTTTTTGGAAATCATCCGTACCCGTCGGAGTTGTCGCAGCTATAAGTCGCAACAGATAACCGATGAACAACTGAATGCCGTGCTCGAAGCCGGTACGTTTGCACCCACCTCACGCGGTTTGCAATCGCCCTTTATCGTAGCCGTACAACAACCCGCTTTGTTGGAGAAACTGGCTCAAATGAATGCCGAAGTAATGGGAGTAATCTCTAATCCCTATTACGACGCCCCTACGTATGTATTGGTGTTTGTACCTGCAGATGCGCCCAATGGAGTGCAAGATGGTAGCTTGGTACTCGAGAATATGATGCTTGCAGCCCATGCATTGGGATTGGGTAGTTGCTGGATACACCGTGAGCGCGAAATGTTTGCTACCGAAGAAGGAAAGGAGCTGATGAAACAATGGGGTTTGCCCGAAGGATTGATAGGAGTAGGAGCTTTGTCCCTTGGCTATCTTGATGGAGAACCAACACCGGCAAAACCTCGTAAGGAAGGTTATGCGAGGGTAATTCGATAAATTTGTACATGTTGGTGCTCTTTTGATAAAGACTATACCATTTATAATAGATAATGTGGATGTGTCGAAATATGCATCCACTTATTTTTTAAGCACGGATTACACGAATAAAGTTGATGTAAACCATACACTAAAGACCGTGTTAATCTGTGTAATCCGTGCCTAAAATTATTATGATACACTCACTTATCTATTATATGTAAAAACTATGTTTTAATATCCTAATACATGCCACAAATCACGGATACGCTTTTCTGGATCCCATTTGCCATCGAATGTCCAACGGGCGGTAATGCTGTAGTATTCTAATGTGGAATCGGCTTCTTTCAGGTTGTTTTTTAGCCAACCGCTATGACCGCCTTCACGGGTACAGTTTAGATAATAAGTGCGGAGTCCCCATGGACAGGGATCGAGCACTTTATCCGAATATGCGTAGTGGATATTGCCATCGAGCACATTTTTCGACATTGTACAGTTCACAAGGAAGAATTGGGAGTCGTGGTGATAACGTCCTAACAAAGTAGGTGACTTGGCATCGAACGAAGAGTCCGTAATAACTAATTTCTTGTTCTTGTCGCCTCGTCCATCGTGCCAAATCATGGCACGGCTATCACCATAGAAACGGCTACGGGTAACATAACACCAACCGCGGGGGCAGAGGAAATCTACACCTGGACAGCGTAGATAAAGATCGGCATGGTAATACATGCCATTGCCTTCTTTAGCCCAAAGGGAAAGGGCGTCGTTACCATCTGCCCATACATTGCTATTGATGACGATGGTGCGGGTGGCTCGTCCGAAGATAGCCATTTGATGGGTGGTGGTATTTTCGATTGTTGTACCATAATTATTGTAAACGGTTAAACCACTGATGACACAATCGTCAGCACCTTCTTGAATGACGATTACGCCATTTCCTACTTCTTTCCCTTTATATTCTTTGATGGTGCGTGTCTTCATGGTTTCGGCATAGATAATTTGAGTCTGTTCGCGATCTTCGCCCACTAATACAATGTTAGGCTTGTCGATGATAACCTTTTGATTGTATGTACCTTTCAGCAACAAGATTTTGAAAGGCTCTGTTGGTTGTTCCGGTGCTTTCTCAATGGCAGCCTGAATACTTTCACCGGGTTTTACGATGACATCGAATGCCGAACGGTCTATTTCAGGACGGCGGTACATGTCGATGGTACCGTTTTCATTGGCTCCTTTTGTTGTCAGACTGATTTTGACTTTATTCTTGGGATCGTACTTGTCGGCCCATTCATTGTAAAGCGGATATAGTTCGGCTGGTCTGCTATTGTACCAACTGTAACCGGTACGACGTTCAAGTCCGATTTCCTCCAACCGTCGGCGACGGATGCCATCACGGTCGCATACATAAGGTTCGCAATATTCGAAGTCGTAGAAGCGTCCCCAGATGGGTTTGGCATTGGGGTCTTCTATTAACCGTGCATTCCGTTCTTCTCCTTTTCTCCATCCGGTACGTTCCAAGCGAAGTCCGGTCAGTTTATAGGTGTCAAACCATTTCATAGCGCCATGGATGGCTTTCTTTATTCGTTTGTCCGGGTTGGGCAATGACATTAACAAACGGATGATGGCAGCACTTTCTTGTGTACAATAAGATGGATACTCGTAAATGCGTGCAGAAGTGGCCTGATAGGTATCTTTATCATGTTGTTGGCACCATACGGTAGGTTTGCCTTTTACATGAATTTGAGTGGCAAGGATACATTCGATTCCCTTATTAAAGGCGTTACTGATTTTAGTTCTTGTATTATCGTCTATCAAATTACCTTCGTAGGGGGGAAGAGATTGATTCATATCGTCGAACATCTCTAATATATTGACAATGGCATCATCATTAAAAGTAATGGCTACTTGATAACCATGCTTAATTGGCCAGAATTGTGGCCAACCTCCATTTTCATATTGTCCGCTTAGAATATAGTCGAGTGCTTTCAGAAAAGCTTCACGATATGCATTATCCTTTGTGGCTTGATAGAGACGTGCCAAATAAAGCATCTGCATGGTAGTGGCTCCATTGTCTATGGTGGAGTCGTCTTGTCTGGATTTGTCTTTCAATACTTTTTCCCGTTCCTGATCAGTGAGTCGGCTGACCATGTCTGTGTTTTTGGGCCATCCTCCGGTTGTGCGTTGGAAAAGGAGAACTTGGTCGCCTATCCTTCGGGCTTCTTCTGTCTTGAAGAACTCTTTATCGGTTTCTCTTAAATAATTCTTTCGCTGTATTCTTTGAGCGGATACTGTTAAAGAAAAAGACAAACAGATAGCAGTTAAGAATACGAACTGCATCTTTCGAAGAATGGATGTGTTATTCATAGGGGCACGTTTTATAATTTGTGTCGCAAGATATGTAATTTTTTATGAAATACAAATAGCTTTGTCCGTTTTTTTTAATGATGGGGTAAAAAAAGAGTGGATGTTTGAACAACATCCACTCTTTTGATATTTTAGAATGTATCTTTTCTTATTAGAAGTACAAGTAGCGGCTGTCTTTTACGTTAGCCTTTTCATACAAGTCATTGATGAAGCTGCTTGCATAGCGACCGGCCATAGTAGCCAATGTGCTTTCTTCTTGCTTAGCGTCGAATTCTTCTGCATTGTTTTCCTTGTTGATAGTCTGCAGAACGTAAACGGCACTGTTACCCTTGATAGGAGCAGAAACCTTGTTCAATTCAGCCTTGCTGGCGAATGCACCCAATACAGGTTCGCTGGCGCGAGTAGCTGAGATATAAGCAGGAGCAGAGAAAGTGATGTGCTTAACTGTATCGCTTACTGCATTTTCCATAGCCTTCACTTGGTCGATGCCTGCACCGTTCATAGAAGCCAAAATCTTTTCAGCCTTCTTGTCTCTCAAGATTTCCATTCTCAACATATCGGCTACAGTGTTGATGTTACGGTAACCTACCGGGTTGATCTTTTCAAGAGCTATTACCATCATGTGGTTGTTTTCACCGCATTCATACAAAGGAGATACTTCACCTTCGCTGGCTTCGAATACCCACTTCAATGCTTCGCGAGTGTTCTTAACGCCACCTACCATGTGTTCGTTGCTGCGGAAGTCAGCACGATCCAACAAACGGTAACCGCTTTCTTCTGCGTTTTCAACCAACTGGTCGAGTGTAGTGTTTTGAGCTACAAACTGACTAAAGTCGTTGTATGCCTTGTTGTATGTTTCCTTGCTGAATTCTACCGGACGCTTGATAACAGCTACTTGGTATTTTTCCTTCACTGCTTTCTTGTCCAATACTTGAAGGATTACATTTACTTGACCAATTTGGAGGTTAGTCAATTCATTCTTGTTGCTCTTCAACAATGTTTGGATGTATTTCAAGTTGTCAGCGTCGAGAGAAGCACCTTCGTAGTTGTATGCAGTCAACCATGCGCTTTCGCCTGTCTGACCATACTTCTGAGCCAATTCTGCGAAATCTGCACCAGCCTTCAAAGCCTTATAGATACTGTCGGCCAAAGCAACTGTCTTGTCAGCAGTTTCAGCGTACACTTGAATCTGACGGTATTGTACAGAGTCAGCGAGTGATTCTTTGCCAAGCAATTGCATTGCGTTATAAGAATCGTCAGCTTGGTTGTAGTAAGGACCGTATACTTCACCTACTTTTACAGAGTCAATGCGTACAGCAATATCAGATGGATATGCAGCCTTGTTGATAGCGATACCTGCAAATGGAACTACAGAACCTGTAGAACGGATGAAAGAAGCCATATCTTCAGTTTCAGCCATTTGGTTTGCATATTCTGTTACTTCTGTCAAAACATCAGCACGGTCTTGTTCAGATGGAGTAACCACTACATCGATGTACTTGATGTTACGGGTTTCGATATTCTGCTTGTAAGATTCTTTTCTTTCTTTGTACAAAGCCTTGATTTCTTCGTTTGAAACAGTGATAGTAGAGTCTGTTACTGAAGAATAAGGGATAGCAGCCAAAAGAACATCTGTTTGCTGTGTACGTGCAGCGAAAGCGTCTTCAGCTGATACGGGATTTGAAATCAAAGACTTGGCCAACAAGTTCTGATACTTTTCAGCCAACAATGATTGCTTCAAGTTCTTTTCGATAAAGTTCCAGAATGCACCCATTTGCTGATAATATTCAGCGTATTGAGCCGGGAGTTGGCTGTTGCCCAAGTTTGCATAGTCAACGAGGAACTTTTTCAACATGTCCTTGTCGAATGCACCTGTTTGTGGGTTGCGGAACGGAGTCTGCATCAACAATGGGTGAGAACCTTCGTCGATGACAGCTTGAATTTCAGCGTCGCTTACAGACAAGCCAAGCTTTTCTGCTTCTGTTTCAATCAGCTTGTTGTTTACGTATGATTGCCATACTTGATCCTTTGCGTATGTCAACTGATCGTCGTTCAAAGCGTTCACACCTTGAGATAATTTGAGTACTTCGGTGTATTCGTCCAACAGCTCCTGATATTCTTGAGCAGAAAGAGTTTCACCATTAATTTCACCTACATCTTGTCTGCCTTGGTGTGGTTGGATTGCTTTCCAAGCGTCACCTGCAATAAATGCAAAGAGGGCAAGACCGATAACAATGACCAACAGGGGTCCTTTGCTTCTGATTTTCTGTAATGTTGCCATTTAATTTACTTATTTTTTGTTTATTATTTCTTTCAACTTTATTTTTAGCGCACGAAGATACAAAAAATGTATCATCCAATCTACTTTATTTCAAAAAAATATCGATTATTCCTTCACTTTCAGCTTTACAAGTTCAATTTTTGTGGCTGTAACCTTCAATATCTTGAATTCAAACTTGTCAAAACTGATGATTTCATAAATTTTTGGGAAACTTTGGTATTGATGAAGGATGAGGCCGCCGATGGTTTGATAATCGTCGCTTTCCGGTAAATCGAGTGAAAGCAGTTCGTTTGCCTTCTCAATATCCAATCGTCCTGACAATACGTATTCATTGTTACCGATGGATTTGGCTACGTATGATTGGGTATCGTGCTCGTCTTCTATTTCTCCAAAGATTTGTTCTACCAGGTCTTCCATGGCTACAATACCTGCTGTACCTCCAAATTCGTCCACTACTACCGCAATGGATCTTTTCTGTTGCATAAAAAGCTGCATCAGTTTGTTGGCATTCATGGTTTCGGGTACGATGGGCAGTTGGCGGATACTTTGTGTCCAATCGGATGGTTTACGGAACATTTCAGACGAGTGGATGTATCCTACTATGTTGTCGATATTCTCTTTATAGACAAGTATCTTACTGATACCACTCTCTATAAACAGGGATTTCAACTCTTCAATGGAGGCGTTGTCTTCGATTGCAACAATCTCGGTACGAGGTACCATGCAGTCGCGTATCTTGATGCTTGAAAAGTCCAAAGCGTTCTGGAAAATTTGTACTTCGGTTTCCAGTTCCTGATTGTCGCCCGAATCTTGAATACTGCTTTGGATAAAATAATCCAAATCCACTTTGGTAAATGCCTTGTCACTATCCTCTTTGTTGACTTTCGTTCCCATAATGCGTAAGATGATTCCTGAGCATGCCGATGCAAACTTACTGATAGGGTAGAGCACCACATAACAAATGAATGCAGGAATAGCAAACAAGTTCAAGGTAAAGTTGGGGTTAATCTTGAATAATGTCTTGGGCATAAATTCTCCAGTGACCAGAATGATCAGTGTGGAGATGATGGTTTGTATAAGGACTATCAAGAAATCGTTTTCTATCAAACTTCTTAAGAAACGTTGTTCGATGAGTTCGGCCATCAGTATCCCGTATACAACCAAAGCAATATTGTTCCCAACCAACATGGTAGAAATGAAGTTGTTCGGATTATGAAAGAAAATGGACAGGATGCGTGAAGTGATACTACGTTCGCTACGGTCCATTTCAAAACGGAGTTTGTTGGACGATACAAAGGCAATCTCCATTCCTGAAAAGAAAGCGGAGAAAGCCATAGTGATTAAGATTTGTATGAAGATATTCATAAGAATTTAACGTTTCCGGATAGGTTGTATTCTTTGAGGTTGGACTTGGGTGCTGTCTGATGAAATACTATCCTTAGGAGTCGTATTCGTGGTTACACTATTGTCTTCTACGGTAAATATACCGGTAGTGTTCCGGATTTGGTATTCGGTGAGTTCCTGGTTTGACTCAAAACCATATCCGGTAATGGTCTTGTCTTCTTGCTCAATGCGGATGTACTTATCGGAATAGATTTCTTCTTTCTTTTCATCCCAGAACAAGAGTTCGGTATCGAACTTGTCGCCCTTCAGGTTGCGGATGCTGACATTACTTCTCAGCTCCCATAATTTCTTTTTCTCGTAGTAATAAGCTGTATCGGCCTTGATGCTGGCATCAATACGGAAAAGACTGTCGAACTTTTCCAGATAGACTCCTTTTTCAAAAGCCCAATAAGGTGGATTTTTCTTGTCAAAAACTGTCCATTCTTCGGTAATGATTTTGTAGCGGGTAATGCCCGAGTCGGATATAAGTGTGGTGACTCCCAATGATCTCATACTGGGGAGTGAATCACGCTCGGTAATGGCTTCGGCCAGATTCTTGTCTTTACCGGAGCAGGCTGGAAATAAAACAAACATAACAGCCGCATAAAATGCAGCTGTTATATTTATAAAGGTTATATATGTCTTCGTACTTCTATGGGCGGACATAATTATCTTACTGTAGTGGTTTCACCAATCCAACCACCGATAGTTACAGCATCACCTTTCTTGATACCGATGAAGAACAAGTCTTCGTCTTTCGGAGTATAACGTGAATAAGTGCTGATGAGTTCGTTGGCCTTTTCAGTAACACTTGGATCTACGCTCTTAGCTTTTTGCAACTTGTCGATTACAGCAAAATAAGTACACTTGTTCAATGCTGCTTCTTCGCTCCAGTTAGGGCTTGTTGCATACATTTGAGCGATGAGGATGTATGGATCACCCTTTTCACCGTTGTTTTCGATAGACTTACGGGCATATTGCTTAGCCTTGCTCAATTGCTTAGCAGAGAACAATACTTGAGCTGCAGTGTAGCAATATTCAGCCTTTTGGATAGGATCTTGTTCCAATTCGATGGCGTTGTCAAAGTATTCAATACTCTTGGCAATGTCACCCTTCTTGTAATACATAGCACCACAACCAAAGGCTGTTGCAGCTGTCGGTTCGATAGCGTGTGCAAATTCTGATGCAGCAAAGTAAGCTTCAGATTCCTTGCAACCCAACTTCTGCATCACTGTAATGACAGACTTCAAGTATTCAAGGTTAGTCTTGTTCTGTTCTACTTTCGGAGCATAGATTTCTTGCAAGTTGTCACAAGTAGCTACGCCACTGTTGATGAAGTGAGCATCAATGTTGTCCTTAGCCATCTTGTATTGTTCCTGAGCTTTTGGCTTAGTAGCAGCCTTGAGGGCTTCGCTTGCATAACCGGCAATAGTGATGTAGTCCTGGATGAACTGTTCTTTGTGGTTAGCATCGCTCTTTACCTTCTGACCAGATACATCTGCAAATTCTTGCATTACATAATAAGGCAAATTCTGCTTTTCCAAATCAACAGCTTCCTTAAAGAGAGCATAAGCAGCGTTGATGTCCGGATTCAAAGCCATGAAGCTGTAGAAGTCATGTGCCTTAGCCGAGATGATATCGCCTTTAGTCACCTTGTTCTTTACCAAGTTGTTCAAACCGTCCAAGTATTGGAGACGTTGGTCGTGAACTTTCAGCAATTCATCAAAGTATTGCTTTTGCTTGGCACCGTCTTTTTCTGAAGCAATCAGGGCGCGAAGAATCTTGGCTCCATTAATATAAGTTGTCATCTGAGCTAATGGAGCTTCTGTAAATACAGCCTTCCATGGATTGTAGGCATCCTTGAAGTTGTTTGTCTTAACGTACTCAGTATAAATACTGATGTTCTGCAAGCAGTTCAAACTGTCTTGACCATGACCGAATCTTGATCCGTCTTCTACTCCTTTTTGAGCGAAAACTGCTGTTGAGCTTAATGCGAAAGCGAACAGCACTGTTGTCATCTTCATTTTCATCGTATATAAATTTATATAGTTATTATTATTAGTCTACTTTCCACTTCATGAACCAACGTTCGTTGAATGTCAGACTTATGTTGATTCTCAAATAGTTTTCTTCCAACAATCCCTTTACTTTAGGACTTACCTTTACATATTGGCCTGATATGTTCAAGATAGAACGGCTTTGGTAAGAGGTAAGGGGAAATCCGAAACCGAAGCTAACTCCATATTCACGGTTACCATCTTTGCCGTCAATCTTGGCATATGGGCTTGAGTAATATGCGCCTACGCGATAACGGACACGACTCAAATAGTTACGTCCGATAGGGTTAGGCAAGTATTCGGCTCCCACCGAAATCTTTGTACGGTTCTGGAAAGCGTTCTTTTCATTAAAGAACTTGGCGTCTTCCCATTTCTGAAGTGAATAGTCTGCTCCTACCGTCAATCGGTTGTCGTATACATAGGTAGCACCCAAACCAAAGGTATGTGGAATGGCAAATGCATTCTGAATGGTATCTACACTTTGGGTAGCTAATGTACTGTTTGAATATTTTTCAATATATTCATAGCCGGTACTATTCAACTCATGACCGTAAGAATATGTGGCACCTATATTCAATACGTGCTTTTCTTTCAGTTGTTGAGTGTATTGCAAACCAAAATCCAGTTTGTAGTCGCTTACATCAATCTTATGTGTACGTGCGCTACTGAATGCGTTTGCGTTACTGAAGGTTGTGGACGAGGTATGGCTGATGTCTCCATATAAATAGGAGAAGTTGGCCCCAACAGACAAACCTTTAAATACATTGTAGCCCAATCCGAAGAATACTTGTTGCAAGCCCCCGTCCCCATTGAAGGTTTGAGTAGCAGTAGTGGTGGCTCCATATTCATCGGTAGTTACAATGTTGTTTCTACTTATGCTATAACCTACGGTAGAGTAGGGAAGGAAACCGGCGGCAAAGCCTAATCCTTTTGCAAGTCTGAATTGCGCAGCTATATAGTCTACGCTGGAGTTCTTGGCGTTGGTCTTTATATTACCTTCCTTAAAATTGGCGTTTTGCAAGGACAAACCGGCATCGAAAATGAATGTCAATGAATCTACAGCCGAATAAGAGGCCGGATTGGAAGCGTTGACATGCAATCCGTTGCGGAGACCATAGGATATTCCCCCCATAGCTTGGCTATTGCCAAAGTTTTGGTCGGACAACTGACCGAAACCATAGCGTGTGTAAGGAGAATTGGTCGAAGTTTGTGCCATCAGCTCTACGCTCATCATCCACACCAAGCACACACTAATCCATAATTTATATCTTATCATTATATTCTAATATTCTGTTTAAACCTTTCAACACTAAAAATCTATCTGCAAAGATGACACTTTTTAATTTGGTATCAAAAGAAAAATCGTCTCCGCCCGTTAAAAAAACCAAAAGTTCGGGATAATTCTTCTGAAGTTGCCTAATATAACCGCTCATTTCGAACTCAATGCCGTGAATTACACCCGAACGGATGGCGGTTTCTGTCGTTTGGCCATACATCGGTTTTTCTCCTTTTGGAGAGACTTTCGGCAATTTGTCGGTAAAGATATTGAGCGCTTTGAACCTCATTCGCATGCCGGGGGATATGTTCCCACCGTGGTAATTCCCGTCTTTGTCTATGAAATCGTATGTGATACAAGTGCCAGCATCTATCACCAATACATCGTGTCCTGGTTTCAAATAGTTGGCGGCAACGGCAGCAGCCAGTCGGTCCATACCCAATGTTTGCGGACTTTCATACAGATTGGTGATGGGGACGGGTGTCTGGTAGCTTAGTTCAATGACCGGAAAAGGAAGTGCTTCCAATTGTTTCCGGATGGTGTTACTCAATGTAATGACTGATGCAATGATGCCTTTCTGGATGGAATACTTGTGGCAAAACATGGGCAAACAATCCAATGAATGGTTGGAGCCACGGAATACTTCCACTAATTTTTCCTTGTCAAAAATGGCAATCTTGGCAACAGAATTCCCGATATCTATTATTAAATTCACTCTTTTTGTTTTTTAGCGGTGCAAAGTAACGCAAAAAAACAATAGGAAGTGTCATAAAAAATGGTTTTTATGAGGAATAAATGATTTTTAGGTGTACTTTTGCAACAGAAATAGGTGAATTTGGTACTATACCTTATTATATATAATATGAAGAATTGGATTCTTTTATTGCTTTGCTTGGTTGGGGGATTCTTTTCCGTTCGTGCGGAAGAGGTGAAACCCGATAGTGTGCGGATTAGTCTGCTCACTTGTGAACCTGGTGATGAAATCTATGCATTGTTCGGTCATACGGCCATACGATATGAAAATTATACCCGCAAACAAGATTTTGTGTTCAATTACGGAATGTTCAGTTTCAATACACCGAACTTTGTGATGCGTTTCTTGATGGGGAAGACGGATTATCAGTTGGGGGTAGTCCCTTATTCTTATTTTGCCATGGAGTATGCCGAAAGAGGTTCTTCCGTCTATCAGCAAGTATTGAATCTGACTACTGAAGAAAAGCAAAGATTGATCCGTTTGCTGGATGAGAATTATCATCCTAAGAATCGTACTTATCGATATAATTACTTTTATGACAATTGTACTACCCGAGCTCGTGATAAGATAGAGGAATGTATTGATGGTCAGGTGGTTTACGAGGAGACGGGCAAAGTGCGTTCGTATCGGGACATCATCCATGAATTTACCGCAGGGAATGATTGGGATGAATTGGGTATAGACTTATGTTTAGGAGCCGAAGCCGATGTGCCCATCAGTGAACGGAAGCAGATGTTTGCTCCTTTCTATATGTTAGAGGCTGCACGTAGCGCTACTATCGTTCGAGGAGATTCGGTGGTACCTTTTGTCTTGATGGAAGAGAAAATGGAAAGCGACGTTTTAGGCGAAGGAAACCGTCGTTTTCCGGTCAGTAAAACGATGTTTTCTGTAGCGTTACTCGTCGTCACTTGTATGATGGCTTGGTGGAGCAATAAAAAGGGAAAAGTCATTTGGTTATGGGATATCTTGTTGTTTGGTGCACAAGGCATCGGTGGATGTATCATTGCTTTTCTTTTCTTCTTTTCTGTACATCCTACTGTAGGTTCCAATTGGGTGTTGGCTTTAATGAATCCGCTCCCCTTATTCTATCTTCCGTTTATGGTTTATAAAGCGGTTAAGCGTAAAAAAGACCTTTATCACTGGATAAATGTGGTGTATTTAACACTATTTATGATATTAATGCCTTTTATACCCCAAACATTTAACATAACAATAGTACCTTTGGCATGGTGTTTGTTGGTATGTTCGGCAGGACACCTTGTATTGTATTATAGAAAAGGATTCAAATGAAAGGACGTTTGTTGACTTCGCTTCTGGCGGTTATCGCATTGTCCGGACTTCAGGCTCAAGAAGTGCCGGCGGTGCCTAAGTTGGTGGTAGGGCTTACCATTGACCAACTCCGTATGGATTACGTCGAAGCCTTTTCGGCCATGTATGGTGAACGGGGATTCAAACGGCTTTGGAAAGAAGGGCGAATCTATAGGAATGCCGAATACAATTTTGTGGATGTAGACAAGGCTTCGGCTGTTGCTACCATATACACAGGAGCCAATCCCTATGTGAGCGGTATTGTAGGCGAAGCCTGGATGGATAGGGCTACCTTGCAGGTAATCAATTGTGTAGACGATACTAATTTTATGGGAATCTATACATCCGAATCCACTTCTCCGGTTCGTTTGAAGGTTTCCAATTTGTCGGATGAGTTGACTATCGCCACCCAAGGAGTGGCCGAAGTCTATTCCATTGCACCTACTCGTGAAATGGCGGTTCTCTCGGCAGGACATGCTTCCAAAGGAGCCTTTTGGATTAACGACGATACGGGCAAATGGAGTGGAAGTACGTATTATGGCAATTTCCCCAATTGGGTGTCATCGTATAACGATAGGCAAGGCCTTGATTTCCGTATCGGTGAATTGACATGGGGGCCATATTTGCCCGTTACCGCTTATAAATATCTGACGACAGATACCAAACAGATCACTTTTAAGCATAAGTTCGACGATGAGCGCAAGAACAAATATCGTAAGTTCAAGACCAGCCCTTATGCCAATGATGAGGTAAACCGTTTGGTTAATGCTTGTCTGAACGGAACTTCCATAGGGAAAGATGGAATTCCTGATTTGTTGAACTTGGCTTATTATGCCGG
>JAFUNS010000048.1 GCA_017472925.1 Bacteroides sp.
CAGATTTGCGGTTATGAATTCATCCACATGGGTAAGTTCATGGACGAAATCAAGAAGGGTACAGACGCTAACGAAGCTTTGAAGAAAGTAACAGGTACTTACGGACGCTTCACAGCTGAACAGGGTGCAGTTAAACATATTGATCCACGTCACGAATAATATAAGGAGGAAAGAACTATGATTAGAGAAGTAAAATTCGAAAGCCAAGACCGTCGCATGAAGCAGATTCTCGCTGCTTTGAACGAAAACGGTATTAAAGACATCGAAGAAGCTAACGCTATCTGCGATCAATATGGTTTGGATCCTTATTTGGCATGTGAAGAAACTCAGCCAATCTGTTTCGAAAATGCTAAGTGGGCTTACGTGGTAGGTTGCGCTATCGCTATCAAGAAGGGTGTAAAGACAGCTGCCGAAGCTGCTGAAGCTATCGGTATCGGTTTGCAGGCATTCTGTATTCCGGGTTCTGTAGCCGATGACCGTAAGGTAGGTCTTGGCCATGGTAACTTGGCTGCTATGTTGCTCCGCGAAGAAACTAAGTGTTTTGCATTTTTGGCAGGTCACGAATCATTTGCTGCTGCTGAAGGTGCTATCAAGATTGCTGCTAAGGCTGACAAGGTACGTAAGGAACCTCTCCGCGTTATCTTGAACGGTTTGGGTAAGGACGCAGCTCAAATCATCGCTCGTATCAACGGCTTTACTTATGTACAGACTGAATTCGACTACTTCACTGGCGAATTGAAGGAAGTACAACGCATCGCTTACTCAGACGGTCCTCGTGCAAAGGTTAACTGCTACGGTGCCGACGATGTTCGCGAAGGTGTAGCTATCATGTGGAAGGAAGGCGTAGACGTATCTATTACAGGTAACTCTACAAACCCAACACGTTTCCAACACCCAACTGCTGGTACTTATAAGAAGGAACGCGTATTGGCTGGTAAGCCATACTTCTCAGTAGCTTCTGGTGGTGGTACAGGTCGTACACTTCACCCAGATAACATGGCTGCTGGTCCTGCTTCTTATGGTATGACAGATACTATGGGTCGTATGCACTCAGATGCTCAATTCGCAGGTTCTTCATCAGTTCCTGCTCACGTAGAAATGATGGGCTTCTTGGGTATCGGTAACAACCCGATGGTAGGTTGTACAGTAGCTTGTGCCGTTGACGTTGCTCAGGCTTTGAACAAGTAATTCATCTTTCATTTATATAGGAGGGTGTTTGAAACGCCCTCCTATTTTTCTATTATATCAATGAAACTCCCATTACTAAAAGCCACTTCATTCAATCATATCATCCGATTAGGAGGTCACTCCAAACCTTGGATTGTATCTACCCAAGAAGGAAACTACGTCACCAAGCTGTACAAAACCATAGACTTGGAAGCACGAAATAAAATGACAGCAGAAGTTTTGGGAAATCTGTTGGCTAAAGAATTCGATTTGAATGTACCTGAAGCCGCTATAATAGAATTTGATGATAATTTCAGGATGTCATTGGGTATGGAAGAAGAAGAAATTCTATCCACACTTGATGAGCGGAGTAAATTCGGAAGTCTATACTTGGATGAATCATATTTATATTCCCCTCTTACCGACTACAATGAAGAGTTTATCGCCAAGGATACCCTTTATGCGTTTGATTATTTCATTTGTAATCGTGACAGAACACAACTTAAGCCCAATCTTTTGATTAAGGATAGTGAAGCAGTCCTTATAGACCATGAGATGGCATTGGAAATAAATGGCGACACAATAGACCATTTTAATCAAGACTTATGGGATTCAAGATATAAGTATCATCTTTTTTATGAAAGTTTGAAATCATCCACTCCCGAAGAAAAGGAAACTTTTTTTACTGATTTTCTTTTCTACCTGCAAGAATTAAGATGGAACAAGTTTGAAGATATATTTGTTCAATTACAAGATTTGGGATTTGATTCGCAGAAAGAAACATTGAAAGCCTATTTCAATGCGGTCTGCCAAAATCCGAATAAGTTTGTCAAAATACTTAAGGATTCTATTTCATAAAATGAAGACAGTATATAGCATATTGCAGTTCCGTAAGTCACTATTGAAGGATGAAGTTTTCAATATTGGCATTGCATTCGGGTTTGTACACGAAAAAGGCAATAAAGTACTCTTCAAGTGTACGGATTACATGAGATTAAAGGACATTTATTCCGGTTTGAACGAACAGATGCTTGCTACATACATGAATTCCATTCAGAAGCGAATAGCCGAATCTGAATTTCATCTTCATGAAGATGCCCCTTTGGACAAGAACTTCAAGCTATACCTCCGTAAGAACATCTTGTTGGAAGATTCTACCGCATTGCAATTTACAACACCTAAAATTATCACTAACATAGAAGATGACAATGTGATAACAGAGAAATACAGTAAAGAATTGCTGTCTTTCTATAATTAAAAGAAAACAATAAACATTTGGAAAAGCGTTTCCATTCTACTTATTAGAAAATATTTGAGCTTTTAGCTCTTATTCTCTCAATCTGAAAACCGCCAATTTGAAGACACATGGGAATAAGCAGATAAGGGTTCACGTCTTGTTTAGGCGTGGGCTGTTTGTGCTTATCTATGTGTAAAGGTACTTGGCGGTTCCTCAGATTGAAGATAAGTCACGAATGGTTCCGCCTTTTTTATTTCTATTATGATACACATAGGTAAGTTGATAGAAGAAGAGCTTCGCAGACAGGAACGTTCCGTTACTTGGTTTGCAAACAAGTTGTGTTACGAACGCACCAATGTGTATTCCATCTTTAAACGACAAAGTATTGATACAGAACTTCTTGTTCGCATTTCTCATATCCTTCATCATAATTTCTTTGACTATTATAATCAAGAAATTAAAGAGCGTGATTTTTCATCAACACTTTCGTAATTTATTATCACCACACAACAACAAAAATAAACCGACTTACATTCTATCTTTGTAGAAAAATGTTAATGATGAAAAGATTTAAATTCATTCTTTTATTTCTTCTATTTCCTTTGATATTACATGCAGAGGAATTCATCGTATATAAAATACAAAGCAAAAATTTCTTACTAAAAGAAATAGTAACCCAACTAATTAAGAATAAGACTAATAATAAAATTAAGATATCCGTTAAAGACAATATCGCATATATTTCATATAAGAGTTCATCAAGAGTAATAGAGTTTCATAAATCTCAGGAAACAAATAACCGCTTCTATTATAAAAGGGGAAATAGTCATATCGCAAAATTATTTATTAATGAAACAAATATCAATAAAGAAGTATATTTCACTCTAGAAAAAAACGGTAAAAGGAAAATTAAAGTATTATTAACAAGAATATGATACATAAGATTCTATTTGTAATTATATCATTAGGAATAATACCTAATGCCATAGCACAATCATTAATAGGGAAAGCTACTAATGATTATATAAGTTTCTACCAACAAGTACTTAGCAATCAAAAAAACAGCAGATGTGCTATGTATCCTTCTTGTTCTGCTTATGGAAAAATGGTTTTCAACGAAAAGCCATTTATTGAAGCCATTACATTACTTACAGATCGCATCATTAGATGCAGTCATGAACAACATTTTTATGATATAACATATCAATATGGTTACAGAAGTTGTATTGATTTTCCTTATTATAAAAATATTCCTTTAAATATTATATCCCAAGAAAACGCACCACATACCGACAATCTTAAAATGAATCATTATAATGATTCCATCCTACCTTTTATTAATCATCTAATCAACAAGGAAGATTATCAAAACGCTCTTTTAGAAATAGAAAGGAGCACTTTCTATAAACCAGACTTTAATCATAATTTATATGGATTAAAACTTCTATGCTATAGAGGATTAAGTAATTATGAAAAAGGCATTTTTGAATATGAAGTTGAATTCCCAGATACAATAAAAGAAATAGATTACGTTAAGTTTCAAGCAGCATTATTATACTATAATACTTCAAACTTCAATGATGCAATAGATAAATTAAATAAGATAACCTACAAAAAAGATCCTACTGAATTATGGCAAAAAGCATACTTATTAAATGGTATAATCAAAACTCAACAGAAAAAATATAATGAGGCTACAACCTTATTTGAACAAGCATCATTTCTACATACAAAAAAAGAACAATATGAGAACAATTTAATTATTTTGAAAAACATTCAAGAACAAAAAAGAAAAAGTCCTACTCTTGCAAGAATATTATCAATCATTCCTGGTGGAGGATATCTATATACTAATCATAAAGGGAGTGCTCTTACTGCATTTATTGTCAATTCTTTATTAGGATATGCCACATATACAAGTATAAAAAGTAAGAACTATGGCATGGCTGGAGTATGTGGATTTCTTGGATTATCTTTTTATATCGGAAACATCAACGGAGCAGGCAGAAGTGCCATTAGATACAACGAAAAGCAATATAAATCACATATCAAAAGACTTGAGAACAATAATCATATTTTTATTAACTAAAATTTATTTTATCATGTTTATTAAATTATTTAAATCTTGCTATTTTAAGCCTATTACATTATTAATGGCTTTAGCAATGCTCACAATGTCATTTACCATGCCAAACGGAACCGTTGTACTTAAAGCTGGTACAGTAATTCCAATGGAATTAGTAAGTACAATAACTAGTAAAAACGCTCGTAGTGGACAAATGGTTGACTTTAGAGTAATGAGCGATGTTAAAGTAGATGGGAAAACAGTTATCCCTGCAGGTTCAATTGCACAAGGACAGATTGTAAGAGCAAAGAAGAGCGGTCTTTTAGGTTCTGAAGGTGAACTTGAAATATCTGTCAAGAGTGTTAAAGCTGTAGATGGAACTAACATTTATCTTAGCAGCAACAACATTTCTGACGAAGGTAGCAACAAGGTCGCATTATCTATTGTTTTAACACTATGCTGTTTATTTGGTTTTTTAATCAAAGGTGGAAAAGCTGAAATACCAGCAGGTACCCAAGTACAAGGAATGGTAGCATCAAATACCGAAATTAATGTTTAATATATCTATTATAAAAGGTAGCAAACAAGCTACCTTTTATCTTAAATAATCAAAGACTGTTATTAAACAGCGTCATATTTTTAAGAGTCTTTCTTTTCGGGAAGACTCTTTATATTTTACAATCCTTACATGAACAATCAGATAATAATAAATCTATTGACATTATGGGAAATTATTATGCAAATACAGAGATATTCAAAAGTTAAGTACTCAATTGCTAATAATACTTATACATAGTTTTACGTTTCATAGAACATAGTTTTATGTTCCATTAAACAATGTTCTCTATACAGCAGTACATCATTTAAAGAATTATACAACAAGTACCTATTTACTTTCATTTATATTCTTTTTAGCATCAGCATATTTTCACTATCTTTGCCTATAATACAAGAAACATATTATGGTTTTCATCGTTGAATAATGAATAAAGTATAAACAATAAAAGAAAAACAATGAAAAGCTTTGGACAAAAACCGTGGGTATTACCGCAACCGGTACTCATCATCGGAACATACAATAGTGACGGAACTCCCAATGCCATGAATGCAGCATGGGGCGGACAATGGGATGCAAAAGAAATCATGATTAGCATGGGAGCTCATGCCACCACTGAAAACTTGGACAGATGCAATGAGTTCACCGTAGCATTTGCAACCAAGGAAACAATGGTTGCATCCGATTTTGTGGGCATCGTCAGTGCCAAAAACGACTCTCAGAAGATGCAGAAGACCGGTTGGAATGCCATCAAGGCTGAAAACGTAAATGCTCCTGTATTTACAAATTTCCCGATGACATTAGAGTGCCGAATCCTCCGCAAGATTGACGAAACCGCCGACGGATACAACATCGTAGCCGAAATAGTCAATATACTTGTAGATGAAAAATATCTAGCTAAAGATGGGAAACCAGATGTAGAGAAAATGCAACTCATCACTTACGAACCTGTTCACCATGGATATCTGATACTGGGCGAGCGCGTAGGCAATGCATTTGCCGATGGTAAAGTTTTAAAATAAGAAACAACAAATTATGAAAGTACTACTCATTAACGGAAGTCCCCGTCAAAAAGGAAATACAGCTACAGCACTAACAGAAGTTGCTAAACAACTCTCCAAGGAAGGTATTGATAGTGAAATCATGTGGATTGGCAACAAGCCCATCAGAGGTTGTATAGCTTGTGGACAATGTTCCGCAAAAGGTTTAGGACGTTGTGTATTTGACGATGATGTTTGTAACAAAATATCTGAGAAGTTCAAAGATGTAAATGCGCTCATTGTAGGCTCACCAGTATATTACGGACAGCCTAATGGAGCCTTACTTTCCATTATTCAACGAGCCTTTTACTCCAATGGTGCTAACATTTCAGGTAAGCCAGCTGCTTCCATTGCCGTTTGTCGCCGAGGAGGTGCCACAGCTGTATTCGAGACGTTGAACATGCCATTCCAAATGATGAATATGCCTATCGTAACCTCACAATACTGGAACATTGTTTACGGACGAGCAGAAGGCGAAGCTGCCATGGACACCGAAGGACTTCAAACCATGCGTACCCTTGCCCGCAATATGGCTTGGTTACTAAAATCCACAAATGGAGAGAAGGCTCCAGGACTCCCTGCTGAAGAGCCAAGACAAGCCATGCATTTCATCCGATAACTTAAATGCCAGCCAAGCATGTACCAAAAGTTTATCATTACCCAAGATGGAGTGCTCAAATTCGGTAAGGTCTATCAACATGTAGATTTATTGGATTGGGGAGAAGAATGCCCTTATGGAGGTGGCTTATGGAAAAAAGACGAAGGCCGTAGAGCCATTTTGCTTTATGGTCGTTCATTTGCTTTTGGTACTCCTGATTTCAATCAAGTAAGAAGAATCGATTGGCGTGGAGTTGGTGGTACTCCATCTCCCTTATTCTTCGTACCACATTGGCCCAATGAGGATTTGTTGGTACCTGTTTATGTTATGTAAAGCTATAATCCCTGTAATTCCATGCTGAGTTACAGGGATTTTTAGTTTAACTAATTTGAAATAATTCGATAAACACTTATCTTTGCAAAAACTCTTATTTTTAACGTATGTATAAGGAAGGACAACTATATGTGGCCCATTCAGCTGAAGGCCCCATTCATATTATTGGTAAAATGGCCAACCGCCATGGATTGATAGCAGGTGCTACAGGAACAGGAAAGACGGTAACTTTACAAGTATTGGCCGAAACATTCTCACAAGCAGGTGTACCTTGTTTTATGGCCGACATGAAAGGCGACTTGTCGGGTATCTCGCAAACGGGCGGATTGAGCAAATTCATTGAAAAGCGTTGTACCGAATGGGGTATGGATACTTCAACATTGGCTTTCAAAGGTTGTCCTGTACGTTTTTACGATGTATATGGCGAACAAGGGCATCCTATGCGGACTACTGTTGAAAAGATGGGTGCCCTATTGCTTGCCAGACTGATGGACTTGAACGAAACGCAGAGTGGTATCCTGACTTTGACCTTCCGTATTGCTAAAGACGAAAACTTGCCACTTATCGATATGAAAGACCTTCGTTTGATGTTGGACTACGTTGCAATAAATGCCAAACGTTATTCCACCACTTACGGGAACATATCCGCTGCGTCTATCGGTGCTATCCAACGTTCACTTTTGACATTATCGGAACAAGGAGGCGACTTGTTCTTTGGTGAGCCGGCGTTCGATATTTACGATTTACTACAGACCGAAGGAGGACAAGGAGTTATGAATATCTTGGCTGCCGACAAGCTGATGTTGCAACCCAAACTCTACTCCACCTTCCTGATGTGGCTTCTTTCTGAAATATACGATAAGATGCCCGAAATTGGCGATATGGAATTACCTAAAATGGTATTCTTCTTCGACGAAGCCCACATGTTGTTCAAGGACACTTCGAAAGCCTTGACCGACAAGATTGAACAGATTGTCCGCCTCATCCGTTCGAAAGGTATCGGAGTCTATTTCATTTCCCAATCGCCTTCCGACCTTCCGGAAGCCATTTTGGGACAATGTGGTAATCGTGTACAACATGCTTTGCGCGCCTTTACTCCTAAAGACCAACAAGCGGTAAAGGTAGCCGCTCAAACCTTCCGCCCCAATCCAGCTTTCGAAACAGAGCGTGAAATACTCGAACTGGGAACCGGTGAAGCACTAGTTTCTTTCCTAGACGAAAAGGGTGCTCCATCCATCGTTCAAAGAGCAAAGATTCTTTTCCCATTGAGTCAGATAGGTGCCATCACCCAAGAACAACGTAGTAAAATCAATGATTCTTCACGCATCAGCGGAAAATACGAAACACGGATAGACCGCGAATCGGCTTTCGAACAGATAGTCAAGCAACGTGAAGCTGCTGAAAAGGAAGAAGCTGAAATGAAGGCTAAAGAAGCTGAAGCAAAGGAAAAGGAACGCAAGCAGAAAGAAGAATCACGCAAGAGCAAGCGTTCATCGTCTACAGGTAAAAGCATCCTAACCACGGTTATTGGTACAGCAGTCACCTATTTTGCCAAGACCATTGCCACCCAATTAGCACGCAATCTGACAAAGAAAAAGAAGAAATAACCGTACTGATAATAATAAAGGAACCGATTACTTTTGAATAATTCTTTTACTCTAAAGTAATCGGTTCCATTTTATTAATGATTAAATATTGCTTCTAAGTTCTATCATTCATTCAATACGGACAACAGATAATCGCACTTGGCTTTATCGCCCAATGTCTTGCCCTTATCGCAGGAAAGTTTTACACAAGGATGCCATTCACGAGATTCGGTAATACGACCACGGATAAGTTTTACGACAATGTTCATAGGACTACAATCCGTTACATCGCAAGTAAGGAAAGTTCCCACACCATAACTATCTGTAATCTTTCCTTTACAATATTGATGTATTTCAATGGCACGTTCAATATTCAATCCATTGCTGAATACCGCTTGTTTGGTCATTGGGTCTATTCCTAATTGTTTATATTTCTCAACAATCAAATCTACTTGTTCTTCCTCTACCCCACTATCAATACGCAATCCGCAGAAAGTCATTGCCATACGTTTGGACAAGTTATTGAAGAACACTTTATCTCCAAAACAATCGTACAAGAAGATACCTACATTACCATCGTATACTTCCGACCACTTGTTCATGATGTTATAGTTACATTCAAATACTCCACTTACTATTTCCTCGAAGCTTACACATTGATGGGACATGGTTCCCAAGCATGGAAGATTCTTTTTCATAGCCAAATAGACATTCGAGGTACCGGTAAACTTTCCACACTTTCCACCCGTTTCAGCCTTTACAGATTCATAAGAAGCTATCAATGCATCGATTACTCTTTCCTGATGTTCGAACGAAAAGCGTCTACGAGTTCCCATATCGCCCAACGTTAGTCCGCTTTCCCAAATCTGACGGCCTTTTGCCAGACTCCTTTGGTATTCAAGTTCAGCATTGTATTTCTCTGTATCACCATTCAATATGTGCATCAACTCTGATATAGTAGAAAGAATGGGCATCTCCCACATGATGGTAGACCACCATTTTCCCTTTACCCGTATATCCAAATGTCCTTCTTCATCTTGCTGAATGGTCAATTCTTTCGGATTGAAACGGTATCCACGCAAAAAGACATTGATAAACCAATAAGGAAGGAAAGAGAAAGAACGGGTCATGAACTCACGTTCTTCATCCGTAATTACCACCTGTTCCAAATGTTCCAATTGTTCACGCAACAATTGATCAAAACCTTTGGGATAACATGTATGCTTACGATCGAAAAAACAATACTCCGTTTCTGCACGTGGATACTTCTGCAAGATGTAATACATACAGGTAAACGTGTAAAGATCATTATCAGTAAAATGTGTGATGATGGGTTTCATGGTAATTACATTTAAAGCTTAAATATGATTGGTAAAGATAAAGAAGATTTCTGAATTCGCATAAACAAAACAAAAAAATCCCCCAAAAAACGTTATCTTTGCTTTCGTTTAAAAACTAAAAACCAGAATGGTCACATTATTTGTATTGATATTAACCATTATTGCCAGCTTTATCCAACGGGTTACCGGCTTTGGATTTGGCATATTCGTCATGATGTTTTTCCCTTTCTTCTTGCCTAGTTATGGAGAATCTGTCATGCTTTCAGGCCTATTAGCAGGAACAACTGCTTTTCTTATAACTATTAGCAATATGCATTACGTCCGCTGGCGGATGATGGGAATCATTGTTTTGTTCAATGTAATAGCATCGTTTCTGGCTATCGAATACATGTCTTCATTAAGCAATGAAACCTTAAAACGATGCTTGGGAGTGGTTTTGATATTGATTGCCCTTTATTTTCTATGGGGTAAGAATAAGTCCAATAAACTTTTTCTGTCCCGTTGGGCACAAGGAATTATTGGAACCATCAGCGGAATAATGGGAGGAATGTTTGCCATGCCTGGTCCTCCTGTAGTACTATATTGCATCAGTTCCATTGATAACAAGCGTGAGTATGTAGTAACCCTACAAGCTTTCTCGGTAATATTCAATATATTCTATACCCTATTCCGAACAAAAGTAGGATTCTATTCAGAAAGTACATTATTATGGTGGGGAGCCGGATTGATTGGGTTGATGATAGGTACTTCATTAGGTTCCCGTTGTTCTGAACGGATTAGTAACCAACGACTGAAACAAATAGTCTACATTATGATGATTTTAAGTGGCATAGTAGCCATTGCCTGATTTTATGAAATTATTTTTATTATAAACCATACGTATTATACTATGAAATCAATGAAATTGAAACAACTAGCCTTAGCAGCTCTCACTTCTATTGCTGTATGGGCACCTCAATCGGCCGATGCTACAAAATTTCTGCGTCTGAAAGTAGTGGACAAAGACTATTTGATGATACATTTTCGTGATGGAGAAGTACGCTATCGAGATGACGCCACTGGAAAAAGTGCTTATCTAGGCCATACTTTTGTTGAAGGAGACGACACCCTTGTAGTATTTGGCAAGAAACTTGATACCGAAAAAGTAGGAAAAGCAGATACTTGGATTATATCTTCTGCAGACGACAAGTCTTATGGCAACAAGAAAGCCATCGCAGCTTGGCGGAAATCAAAACCCATGAATACCGACAATACACTGACAAGTGAACTCGACCATTGGATATTCCTACAACTTCCACAATCCATGAAACAAGGATGCACCTACACCGTTTCAATTCCTAACGGTATTGGAGCTGATATTGACAAGGCTGAAGTGAAGTTTGATATTTGGAATTCACACTCCGAATCCGTCCATGTAAATATATTGGGATATACGCCTCAAGAAAAGATTAAAGCAGCAGACTTATATTTATGGCTGGGCGATGGAGGACAACGAAACTATTCTTCATTCGAAGGAAAGAAAGTATATCTATACAATGTAAAGACCGGAAAAAAGAGTAAGGTAGGACAAGTGAAATTCTGGAAACCTGCATCTGAATATGAAAAGGAAGCCAACAAAAAGAACATGACCGGCTCGGATGTATGGAATATAGACTTTAAGGCTACAACACCCGGGCGATATCGCCTGGTTGTGGAAGATGTAGGTTGTAGCATGGATTTTGATATAAACAACAATGTATATTTCCAACCCTTCCATTACTCGGTAAGAGGTTATTATTACATGCGTTTGGGTGAACCTATTGATTCGGCTATTACTCCCGTTCCAAGACAACCTATGTTCATACCCGAAGTTGATCCTATTGGCTTTACCGTTTACAAAACAGATTTGCACCCTTGGCATCCGGACTGGAGGAAACTACGTGGCGATGTATGGGATGAACCTCACTTCAAGCCAGCCATGGCTTCAGAGTTCTGGAAACATCGTTTACCGGAAAATCCTGTTAACACAGAAGTACGAGGCGGACATTCTGATGCCATGGATTGGGACCGACATTTGGCACACGTTAGCAATATATACGACATGCTTCTACCCTATCTGCTTACTCATGGGCGTATTTCGGAAGACAATTTGAGCATCCGGGAAAGTGGTAACGGGATACCTGACATCATTGACGAAGCACGAAATGAGGTAGACTTCTTCCTGAGTATCCGCGATGGTGAAGCATATTCACAAGGTGTAACGAATCCTGATCAAAACTGGAGCATCATGTACCAAGCCGGATGTACAACCATGGCTGCTTGGGCCAATGCTGCCAACTGCGCTATTTTAGCGGAAAGTTTCCGTATCCATGGTGACAAGGAATTATGTCAATATTATACCAATGAAGCTATCAAGGCATTTAAATTTGCCGGCAAACAAACAAATCTTCAATTGGATGACACACAAGATATAGGTAGCGCACGTATGCGCGGAAGGGATTTCAAGCAAATGGCAGCAGCTTATCTGTACAATGTAACAGGTGACACCCAATGGGAAAATATCATGGCAGAAGAGAGTGTAGTGAAAAACGACCATACTCCGCTTTTCAAAAAGGGACGTAATGATGTGTATTATCAGATTTGGGGAGCTGCAGCCTACCTGACTTGTCCTCATGAAAGACACTATCAAGAGCTTTACCAAAACATCAAAGCAAGCATTCATGCACAAGCCGACGAGAACAATGTAAACCACATGAGTACTCGTCCCTCAAGACGCACCGCCAACGATCCCCGTTGGCAAGTATCCGAAAACTTGCAAATGGTCATGATGGCGCATTACATAGCAGAGAATGCACAAAGAAAAGCTTTGTTGGAACAAGCCATGTATATGGAAGCAGGATGGGGATTAGGAAGAAATCCGTCCAATACCGTTGAAATGACAGGACTAGGCGAACGTCACATTATTGATTGCTATACAACAGGACGCAATGATGGAACACCCGGTTCACATCCGGGCCAAACTCCATTCAACGGTACAGAAACTTGGTCGCCTGGCAATGGTGGTGACGCACGAATCATCCTTACCCGTTGTTACCCCGACTGGTATACAGGCGGATGGCCTCATCAAGAATCATTCTTCAACATTCGCTATATGTGGGTAAATGGAGAGTTTACACCCCGTGAAACCATGCGAGGCAAAATGGCATTATTAGGCTATCTATACGGAATCCGTAAATAATTCCATTTAGCTTTTTATACAAACATTCTTCATAATTCATTTGTTAAGGTATAAAACCAAAACCTATGAATTATGAAGAATTTTTTATTTCCATTACCTCCTTCCTCCAAAGCCTATTCACTCTTTCTATTGGCATTGAGAGTTATTTTCGGTATCCTGCTTATGAGACATGGTATTGAAAAGTTCTACAACTACACGTCCCTATGTTTTACCTTCCCAGACCCCATAGGTTATGGAAAGGACCTTGCATTGATATTCGTTGTCTTTGCAGAACTTTGTTGTTCCCTGGCCTTCATCTTCGGCGTACTTTACCGCCTTTGCATGATTCCCATGATAATCGTTATGGCTACCGCTTTCTTTTATATCCACGGAGGTAGTGTAGCCAACGGAGAACTGGCCTTTTCTTATCTGCTGTTATTTATACTAATGTACATAGCAGGTCCCGGGCGTTATTCTGTCGATGCCATCATCAGTTATCATTTGAATAAGCATGAGGATGACGACGAGTTCTAAACCATTTATTGGATGTGAATAGGTAGAGTAACCGTAGAAATACCCTCTCCTTCTACGGTTAAGTACGCTTCACCAACTTGCTTTGTACTTTGTAACAATACCTGCGCCAAACCATTGAAGCTGTTTACTTCGTAATGACGGGTATCGGCCTCAATGGGGCGTTCACTTGCTTGATAAGCTGGGTCTCCATTGCCTACCCCTAATATACGGACAGGACCTTCGACTTTCAGTTTCAACTTTTGACAGGCATTGGGAACAAAACGTCCTTTTTTGTCTTGTAATTCTATGCGACAAACAGCTACATCCTTATTGTCGGCCACCAACGAAGTACGGTCGGCCGTAAGAACCATACGACAAGCCTTATCGGTAGTTTCTATCTTTTGGGTGATGATACGCTTTCCTTTTTTATATCCGATGGCTTTCACATAACCAGGCTGATATACCGCTTTCCATTCTAAATGGCCATTCTTTGGCATAGGCTTACGCCCCAATTTCTTTCCGTTCACAATAAGTTCCACTTCATCACAATTGCTGTACGCCCATACATCTATCGTTTCACCTTCATGACCTTGTAAGTTCCAATGCGGAAAGACATGGAGAACAGGTTCATCGGTCCACCAAGCTTTCAGATAAAAAGCCTCATCTTTAGGAAAACCGCAATAATCCAAAATACCAAATTGGGAACCTGTAGCGGGATACTTCATAGGGTTAGGTTCTCCACGATAGTCAAAACCTGTCCAATAAAACAATCCTCCTAACCAAGGACGTTCGTCATAGAATTTCCATCCGCGCTCTATACAATTATACAAACTATCCGGACCTTGCGGATGGCGATTGATAGCAGTCATATACCCATTGGCATGATCATCAAAATAGACACCCCGTGCTCCACAACCGGTTGTTTCTTCAGAGCCCAAGGCTTTACGTTGCGGATAATTCTGACGATGCTCTTCTACCGGGTTCTGTAAAATATAATTATAGCCTGCCACATCGGCCGGAACAAGAATAGTAGGTCCACTACTACTTGCTGCACACATTAAACGGGTAGGGTCAAACCGATGACAATACTCTCTCATGGAAGCAGAAATCCGCTCGCCAAACTCATTCCATTCGATTCCCCACTCCTCATTTCCTACACTCCAAAGGATGACACTCGGATGATTTCTATCGCGTTCAATCATCCGTTTCAACAAACGAATATGTTCTTCGTTTATACCTGTCAATCGGTTTTCTTCAATCACCACAATGCCTAAGCTATCACAAGCGTCAAGTACTTCGGGAGTCATGGGATTATGACTAGAACGATATGCATTGCATCCCAACTTCTTCAATTCTTTCAAACGATAAACTTGTAAAGCATCAGGAATACCAGCTCCCACTCCGGCATGGTCTTGATGCATGTTTACCCCTTTCAACTTAATCTGTTGACCATTGAGTAGAAAACCACGATCGGCATGAAACTCAATGTGACGAATACCAGTCTGAGTGATATAAGTGTCAACTACCTTACCATTCACAAATACTTCCGTACGCACCTTATATATATAAGGATTATCGAGGCTCCACAGATGCGGTTGGGAAAGCGTCGTTTTCGTTTGGCTTACACGTCGTTCTTTCGATAATAAAGCGTCGTTTTCCTCCTTACATTCCGCCACTTCTTTTCCTTCGGCATCCAAAACTACATGACGTAAGCTATAAGCTACCTTTTCCAAACTTTGATTAGCTATGGTCGTTTCTATGGTCAGCTCAGCCTTTTCATATGGATATTTCAAGTCGGCGTAAACAAATGTTCCAAAAGGAGCCACGTGTACAGGAGCCACTTTGTTCAGCCATACATGCCGATAAATGCCGGCTCCTTCGTAAAACCAGCCTTCTTCCAAAGTAGCATCGGCACGAACGGCCACTACATTATTTCCTCCATAATTCAGATATTCAGTTATATCATATATTTGTGTGGCATATCCACTGGGCTCATGCCCCAAATAAAAACCATTCACCCATACACGGGCATCACGAAAAATACCATCAAACTGAAAATAAAGGTGCTTTCCCTTGTCTTCGGCAGGAATTTGGAAAGTCTTCCGATACCATCCGACACTAGTTTCCGGGTATTTATATCCTACCGTTTTATATCCATGACTATGACTGGCTTCAGGAGCAAATGGCAAATCTACCACCCAATCATGTGGCAAATCTACATTCTTCCACGCTATACCCCATTTGGTTGCATCAAATTTAGGTGAATAGGGACCTTCATTATGAATAGAAGCTGCCTTGGTAAGGTAATTGAAATATTCGGTTCCACAACCGAAATCTTTGGCCGGATCAGAAGCGTTTCCATAGGCGAATGCCCAATTTTCATCGAATAAGATACGTTCACGAACTATTTTTGCTTCAAGTGTCAAGAAGCAAACCATCATCAACAAAAGAGATATGTATTTTTTCATGATAAAGATTTTTCTGCAAAGATAGTGATTCAGTCGGATTTGACTGACACTATCTTAGCAGATTCAAATACATTTCTCATAAAGCCTATCACAGGCATTCCATTAAACAAAACGTGTTTTCTCTCTTGTCCGACAAGCGGACAACCCCAGCAACAGCTGAGCTACTCCTTTTATAAGAGTAGAGGCGTGTCCAAAGGTTTGTTGTTTTTATTATAATTGTTATGCAAATGTTTTCAATTCTGTATATAAACGTTGGATAGGTAAACCCACAACATTGAAATAAGAACCGGTTATGTTCTGTACTCCCACAAAACCTATCCATTCCTGTATGCCATAAGCTCCGGCCTTGTCCATCGGTTTATATCGGGTTACATAATAAGCAATTTCCTCCTCTGTAAGTGGAGCAAAAGTAACATCGGTTACCGTTGCAAAACTTACTTGTTTGCTTTGTGTGGTAATACAAACTCCTGTTACTACTTGGTGTGTATGTCCGGCCAACTGACGAAGCATATTACACGCTTCTGTTTCATCCTTAGGTTTACCCATTACGATACCATCCAACCAAACAATGGTATCGGCCGTAATAATAAGTTCGTCTTCCTGCATCACGGAACGATAGGCATCGGCCTTAGTGCGAGCAATATAAACAGGAATCTCTTCGCATCCCAATCCTTCAGGATAAGACTCGTCAATATCAGGCATGGTCTTCACTTCATAAGGAATCCCCAAACCTCCCAACAATTCCTTTCTACGCGGAGAGTTGGAAGCCAATATCACTTTGTATTTTTTCAGATTGTCCAACATATTACCAACCAAATGCTTCTTCGTGAGACATCCATTTTCCTTGTGCCCTCAAAACCTGTTCCACTACATCACGACCACATCCATATCCACCATTACGATGCGAAATATAAGTCGAGATTTCTTTTATTTCAGGAGCTGCATCTGCCGGACAACAGGCACAACCACATAACTGCATGACTTCATAATCGGGTATATCATCTCCCATGTATAGGATTTCTTCGTCAGCCAACTGATATTTCTCCTTCAATTGGTTATACTCATTTATCTTCACTGCAGCACCTAAATAGACATCCTTTATGCCTAAGCCTTCGTAACGTTTACGAACCGCTTCTGTCTTTCCACCGGTTATAATGGCCACAATCATGCCACACTTCACCGCAAACTGAAGTGCATATCCATCCTTGATGTTGACAGAGCGCATAGGTTCTCCGTTAGGATGTAAATAAATAGTTTCACTACTCAATACTCCATCCACATCAAAGACAATGGCCCGTATTTTCTTTAAATCATAATTTATCATGGTTGTATATACTCTTACTTATTTTTTCGTATAATTCCTGAATAGTCGGTTCAGCTTTCAACATATCCAAATGTCGATTAATAACATTCTCATCATAGCGAATAGCCGGTCCCGTTTGGGCTTCTTTAGGAGTGATTTCATGCACTTTGCGAGCCGTTTCATCAATGAGGGGCAACATCACCTCGAAAGGTATTCCATGTTGACATAACAAGCGATCACACAAAGCATACATGTGATTGCTGAAATTACAGGCAAACACAGCAGCAATATGTAAATATTTACGTTGTTCAGAAGTAGCTTCATACACCTTTTCAGTCCACTTGCCTGCCAACTCTTTCAGCACTTTCAAATCTATCTTGCTTTCAGCCTCTATAAAAAATGGGACTTCCGACCAATTCACTTCACGTTGTTTACTGAATGTCTGCATAGGATATAGCACTCCATAACGTAATGCATGTCCTTTCCAAATTTGCATGGGCATACTCCCGGCAGTATGAACAAACAAAGCCTCTTCTCTACCTTTTACTATTTGAGGAACCAATTCCTGCAACGCAGCATCTTTCAGAGCTACAATATATAAATCGGCATCACATCTCACTTCTTCCAATGAAGTTACATACGAAGTTTTAAGTTTTTCTGCCAAGACTGATGCCGAAGCTACTGTGCGGCTATACACCTGTAGAACGTCATATCCCGTTTTAAGTAGGGCCTTTCCCAAATGCGTAGCTACATTACCAGCTCCTATCAGGACAACTTTATTGAGCACCATATTTATTCAGGTGAATTTTTTCCCATTGCAAATGTTCTTCATTGAACGGTTTTCGTTCCATACCTTTATGACCAATGGCAATTATGGACAAAACCTGAAGCTGTAAAGGAATATCAAGAACATCATGCACAAATTCATTCGATGGAATACCATCAGCAGTAAAACGTTCACGAACTTGTATCCAGCAGCTACCCAAACCTAAGTCTTCGGCTTGTAATTGTATCATGATTGAAGCAATCGAAGCATCTTCTATCCAAACGTCACTTGCCAACGGATCGGCCATCACTACCACTGCTAATGCAGCATCTTTTATAAAAGAGGCACTTTGTTCCTTACAATTTGACAAACGCTCAAGTGTTTCCTTCTCATCTACCACCACAAACTCCCAGCAGTTGCTCCGCTTGGACGAAGGTGACATTAAAGCCGCTTTCATCAATGCTACCACCTCATCTTGAGTCAGTTCCTGATTAGTGAACTTTCTCATGCTTCGTCTGTTCTTTATCAAGTCACTGAATTGTTCCATAATTCCTATTCTTAACTTTTTTCGATACAAATATACAACGAGATTGTGAATTGCTCAACAAAAAGTTCTATTTTTGCAAAGATTTATGGCAGTAAGACTTAGCATATACCGAAAAGGGAGTGCTATTCCCCCTCTACCGGGACATACATTAGAGCACTCTACTGAGCTGTTCCATGTATATGAACAGACCCAAGGCTATTCACCTTATATGGTTGTAGCTTTTGACGGTGAACGTCCGATAGCCAAACTTCTTGCTGTGGTACGGAGGAGTGTACGTTTGTTTCCCCCATCCATTATCAAACGTTGCGAAGTATATCGCTGCGGAGAATATTTTGACGCCAGTCTTAACAAAGAAACCCTATTTGGAGAAATGCTGGAATATGTAACCCACGAGGTGTTACAACAATCTTTTCTCATTGAATTCAGAAATCTGGAGCAGCCGTTATTCGGTTATAAGCACTTCAGAAAGAACCAATATTTTCCCGTCAATTGGTTAAGGGTATACAATTCGCTACACAGCCTCCCCCCGCAAGAACGATTGGAACCATCCAAAAAGCGACAAATCAATCGAGCAGTCAAGAACGGAGCCATCATTAAAACAGCTGATACAAAAGAGGAAATCGAAGCCTTCCTCCACATGCTCAAGAAAGCATATTCATCCAAAATCAGGAAACATTTTCCTGATATCAATTTCTTCCGTTTATTGGCACAACATAACCCTGACAAAAAAATATCCCGTATCATATTAGTAATGTATAAAGGAAAGATAATAGGTGGTTCTTTCTGCTTGTTTTCTGAAAACAATGCCTATCTCTGGTTCTCTGGAAGTATGCGTAAAACCTATGCACGACTATACCCTGGTGTAATGGCTGTATGGGGAGCCATTACTTATGCTTACGATAAAGGTTATGAACATTTTGAATTCATGGATGCCGGATTACCGTTCAAAAAATTTGGCTATCGGGATTTCATTTTAGGCTTTGGAGGCAAACAAATGAGTACGCGCCGTTGGTTCCGTTTCCGCTGGACATGGCTCAACAAAATTGTTTGTTGGTTATACAGATAAATAATTGAAGAAATATTTCTTTATTTGGCACAAATTTATTTCCTTTGTGCAAATTTAGTCATAGTAGACAAAAAGATTATAATAACTCTAAAAAAATAACATTATGAAGATTTCGCACATCGAACATTTAGGTATTGCTGTAAAAAGCATTGAAGAAGCCTTACCGTATTATGAAAACGTTTTGGGCTTGAAGTGCTATAACATTGAAACAGTAGAAGATCAGAAAGTAAGAACTGCTTTCCTAAAGGTAGGTGATGTAAAGATTGAACTTCTGGAGCCCACAAGCCCCGAAAGTACCATTGCCAAGTTTATCGAAAAGAACAATGGTAACGGTGGTATGCACCACTTGGCTTTTGCCGTTGAAGATGGTGTAGCCAATGCTCTGGCCGAAGCCGAAACTACCGGCATCCGCCTTATCGACAAGGCTCCTCGCAAAGGTGCTGAAGGTTTGAACATTGCATTCCTTCATCCGAAGTCAACTTTGGGTGTATTGACTGAACTTTGTGAAAAGCCCGAATAAGAAACTTAATTTATAAACCATAAATCAATAAGAAGATGAGCAATCAACTTGAAAAAATACAGGAGCTTATTGAACGCCGTGCGGTAGCACGTTTAGGTGGTGGCGAAAAGGCCATTGCCAAGCAACACGAGAAAGGAAAATTCACTGCCCGCGAACGCATTGCCATGTTGTTGGACGAAGGCAGTTTTGAAGAAATGGATATGTTCGTTGAACATCGTTGTACTAACTTCGGTATGGAAAAGAAACACTATGCCGGCGACGGTGTGGTAACCGGTTGTGGTACTATCGACGGACGTTTAGTATATGTTTTTGCACAAGACTTTACCGTATCGGCTGGTTCTCTTTCAGAAACCATGTCATTGAAGATTTGTAAGGTAATGGATCAAGCCATGAAGATGGGTGCTCCATGTATCGGTATCAATGACTCGGGTGGTGCCCGTATTCAGGAAGGTATCAATGCTTTGGCCGGTTATTCTGAAATCTTCCAGCGCAATATCCTTGCATCAGGTGTAATTCCACAGATTTCGGGTATCTTCGGTCCTTGTGCTGGTGGTGCTGTATATTCTCCAGCTTTGACCGACTTCACTTTGATGATGGAAGGTACATCATACATGTTCTTGACTGGTCCTAAGGTAGTGAAGACAGTGACTGGTGAAGACGTGACTCAAGAAGAACTTGGTGGTGCAAGCGTACACTCAACCAAGAGTGGTGTTACTCACTTTACTGCTGAAACTGAAGAAGAAGGTTTGGCACTTATCCGCCAATTGTTGAGCTACATTCCACAAAACAATTTGGAAGAAGCTCCTTATTTGGATTGCACAGACCCAATCGACCGTTTGGAAGACTCGTTGAACGAAATCATTCCTGACAGCCCGAACCAGCCATACGATATGTATGAAGTTATCGGTGCTATTGTGGACAATGGTGAATTCCTTGAAGTACAAAAGGATTATGCAAAGAACATCATTGTTGGTTTTGCCCGTTTCAATGGTCAGTCAGTAGGTATCGTTGCCAACCAGCCTAAGTATTTGGCAGGTGTATTGGATTGCAACGCCTCTCGTAAGGGTGCCCGTTTCGTTCGTTTCTGCGACGCTTTCAATATTCCTTTGGTTACATTGGTAGACGTACCGGGCTTCCTCCCAGGTACAGGTCAGGAATACAATGCAGTAATCCTCCACGGTGCGAAGTTGCTTTATGCCTACGGCGAAGCTACTGTGCCTAAGGTAACTGTTACTTTGCGTAAGTCATACGGTGGTTCACACATTGTGATGAGCTGTAAGCAACTCCGTGGCGACATGAACTATGCATGGCCAACAGCCGAAATCGCCGTAATGGGTGGTGCAGGTGCTGTTGAAGTATTGTATGCCCGCGAAGCTAAGGAACAGGAAGATCCTGCTAAATTCCTTGCTGAAAAGGAAGCTGAATACACCAAGTTGTTCGCTAATCCATACAATGCAGCGAAGTATGGCTACATCGACGATGTTATCGAACCGCGTAACACTCGTTTCCGCGTAATTCGTGCATTGCAACAATTGCAAACTAAGAAGTTGGCTAACCCAGCCAAGAAGCATGGTAATATTCCTTTGTAATCACACTAAAAACAAGAAGTTTATGAATAAAATTAAAATCGGATGGCTTCTGTCTTTAGCGTTGATGCTGGGAATGACTTCTTGCGGTGAGCAGAAATCAAACACCAAGCTGATTCTGAATGAAGTGCTGATTGAAAATCAAACTAATTTTCAAGACGACTACGGCATTCATAGCGCATGGATTGAAGTATTTAACCAATCATACAGCAGTGCTAATTTGGCTGGTTACCGTCTGAAGGTAAGCAACCAACCGGGCGATACTGCCAGCTATTTCATCCCGAAAGGTGATGTATTGACTTTAGTGAAACCTCGTCAGCACTCCTTGTTCTGGGCCGACGGACAACCCAATCGTGGTACCTTCCATACTAATTTTATTTTAAATGGTACTACCGATACATGGATAGGTCTATACGACTCTGGCGACAAGTTGGTTGATCAGATAACTATTCCTGCCAACACGTTGAAAGCCGATGAATCGTATGCCCGCGTAAGCGATGCATCCGAAGATTGGGAAGTAAAGGGAGCCAGTGAAGACAAGTATGTAACTCCAAGCACCAATAACCAAACACAAGACAGCAATGCCAAGATGGAAAAATTCAAGCAGCACGATAGTGTAGGTGTTGGTATGGCCATTACTGCTATGAGTGTAGTATTCTCTGGTTTGTTGTTGCTATACATTTCCTTCCGACTTATCGGTAAGGCATCGGTAAGCGTATCCCGCAGACGCGCCATGAAGACCAAGGAAGTGACCAGTGTAGAAGAAGCCAAGGAAAAGAAATTGGGCGAAGCTCCGGGCGAAGTGTTTGCTGCTATTGCCATGGCTATGCACGAATCGCAGAATATGCATGATGAAGAAGAAACAGTTCTTACCATCACTCGTGTAAAACGGAGCTATTCTCCATGGAGTTCAAAGATCTACACCTTGCGCGAAACTCCCAAGAAATAATCAATCACCTTTAAATCAGATAATAAAATGAAAGAATATAAATATAAAATCAATGGTAATGTTTACAATGTAGTCATTGGAGACATCGAAGACAACATTGCCCATGTAGAAGTGAACGGAACCCACTACAACGTAGAAATGGAAAAGAAGCAGAAAGCTGCTGCACCTATTGCAAGACCTCGCCCTGCTGCCGTCGCCGCTAAGCCAGCAGCCAAGCCTGCTGCTGCTAAGGGTGGCGTGAAGTCTCCGCTTCCTGGTGTAATTCTTGACATTAAGGTAAAAGAAGGCGACGTAGTGAAGAAGGGACAAACCGTCATCATCCTCGAAGCCATGAAAATGGAAAACAGCATCAATGCCGACCGCGACGGAAAAATTACTGCCATCAAGGTTAGCAAGGGAGAATCTGTTCTTGAAGGTACTGACCTCGTAATCATTGAATAATATGGGAGAATTTATAGATTTTATTGGAAATAACCTGGCCGACTTCTGGACATATACAGGATTTGCCAACGCCACCGTTGGTCACCTGATTATGATTTTGGTCGGTTTGGTATTCATTTATTTGGCTGTTGCTCATGAATTTGAGCCCATGCTACTGATTCCTATTGGTTTCGGTATGCTTATCGGTAACATACCTTTCAACATGGAAGCCGGTCTGCAAGTCGGCATCTATGAAGAAGGTTCTGTATTGAATATCCTGTATCAAGGGGTAACCTCCGGATGGTATCCGCCACTTATCTTCCTGGGTATCGGGGCAATGACCGACTTCTCGGCTTTGATATCCAATCCTAAGTTGATGTTGATTGGTGCAGCTGCCCAGTTCGGTATCTTTGGTGCTTACATGATTGCATTGGCATTAGGCTTTACTCCGATGCAGGCAGGTGCTATCGGTATCATTGGTGGTGCTGACGGTCCTACCGCTATCTTCCTTTCTTCGAAGTTGGCTCCTAACTTGATGGGTGCTATTGCGGTATCGGCCTATTCTTACATGGCTTTGGTACCGGTAATCCAACCGCCTATCATGCGTTGGCTCACTACCAAGAAAGAACGTGTAATGCGTATGCCGGCTCCTCGTGTGGTATCGCATACAGAAAAGGTAATGTTCCCCATCATCGGTTTGTTGCTCACTTGTTTCCTCGTACCGTCCGGTTTACCATTGCTCGGTATGTTGTTCTTCGGTAACTTGTTGAAGGAAAGTGGTGTAACTCGTCGTTTGGCTGAAACAGCCCGCGGTCCGCTGATTGACACTATCACTATCCTCCTTGGTTTGACTGTAGGTGCTTCTACCCAAGCATCTGAATTCTTGACATTCGACTCTGTACTTATCTTCGGTCTCGGTGCGTTGTCGTTCGTTATTGCCACTACTTCCGGTGTTATCTTCGTGAAGATCTTCAACCTCATCCTTCCGAAGGCCAAGCGTATCAATCCGTTGATTGGTAATGCCGGTGTATCTGCTGTGCCCGACTCGGCCCGTATATCACAAACAGTAGGTTTGGAATACGACCCGACCAACTATCTGTTGATGCACGCTATGGGCCCGAACGTAGCCGGTGTAATCGGTTCGGCTGTTGCTGCCGGTATCCTTTTGGGATTCTTGATGTAATCAATACACAAATCATAACAATAAAAAAGGTGTTTCGTTTGAAACACCTTTTTTATTATCTATCAATCTTGAACAAACACCGCTGTACCACTGGCCGTCACCATCAGCATACTGCTGTTACCACCTACGGTTTCAAAATCCAAGTCTACCCCTATCACTGCATTTGCTCCAAGACGCATGGCTTGTTCTTCCATTTCGCGAAGAGCTGTATTCTTGGCTTCACGAAGTACCTCTTCATAAGACGATGAGCGTCCACCTACGATGTCACGTATACTTGCAAACAAATCACGAAAAACATTCGCACCAATAATTGTTTCACCCGACACAATACCATAATATTTGGTAATGCGTTTTCCTTCAATATTAGGAGTTGTTGTAGTTAGCATATCATTTCTTTTTAAAGATTAATATATAAACAAAGATAGTGCTTTTTTCTTCTACTACCCCATAAAGAATAAATAAAATGTTTCAGAGTTCACGCAACTAAGTCCGTTAGCCGGTGAGAGTACTCTCGTTACCCTATGCTTGCTCTTTCACCCTACCCCTGAAAGAGCAAGCGTCCTGCTACGAGAGTATAAGCATGAACGAATGAAAGTACTAACGTTTTTCTGTGTTTCCATCTAGCAACAAATAATTGTATTTTCAGTTATCTGAGATAAAATGCATTACTTTTGCATCATGAAATATGATGATTATCGGTTTGTGCCGACTCAATGATAACAGAACCCGTTAGCATCCCGTAGAACTGCTGGCGGGTCACTTTTTATTATTATGAACCAATGCCCACGTACGATAGTTTCAATGGCGATAATCCTGATGCTTGGATGATAATAGAGGTAGCCACTTTCGGAACGCTATCAAAAATGTATAAGAATCTTAAGAACCAATTGCCTCAGAAATCGACTACCGCAAATGATTTTGGACTTTACGCTTCAAGAGAATTTTCCAACTAGAGAGTAATCATTTCGTTGATGCGTAACATTATCGCTCATCATTCACGACTATGGAATAGAGCACTTGGTAAGAAAATCTCAAACATCAAAGGACATAGGAATCCTTGGCTTAACAACGATCTCTCAGAAATGCAGAAGAAAAAGCCTTATGCAGTGGCTTGTGCTTTGGTTTATCTCTGTAAAACAGTAAGTGATAACAACTCTATTCGAGATAAGGTAAAAGCCTTGTTTGATTCCAGTTCTTCTATACCTGTACATAAGATTGGTATTCCTACCAATTGGAAAATGAACCGCTTTGGAGGTAAACAGCGAGTTAGTCAGGGATGAGTCTGTAAATGACCTTGTAAATGGGCCTGTAAAAAAGTTCTCATGGAGCTTAGAAAACTCAAGTCCCCAAAATAACAGAATCCGTCAGTATTCTATAAATCTGCTGTTGTTTTTTTGTGTTCAACTATGGAGGATACTTTTTACGGTATCCATCCATTGTTGAGTCAGAGTGTTAATTGATGCTGTTATCTAATATCTTTAACCTCCTTGAAACTCTGTGAACCGTTTTCTACGGCATTGACATTTACACTCTTGCCACCTGAGAATCTCCAGACGAAAGACAGTCCGATATTCTGTACAGGGGTAGTGTAATTATAAGTAACCTTGTTGCCATTGGTGTTTCTATCATACTTCCGACGATCGCCAAGAACATTGAATGTAAGAGTCAATTGCAACTTGTCCTTGCACATACTCTTATATATCTGACCTCCGATATTATAGACAGTATGGTAGGTTCTGTCATATGTCTTATAGGTCGGCTCATACATCAGATTCAACATACCACCCCAACCATGATTAAAACTGAATGTGTTATACATTGCATAGTATTGGCGAAGTCTTGTTTCTCCATAATAGATACCTCCCAATGTCATATCTTCCGGATGAATTTCAAGACGACCGGACAGCTTCATTGTCCAAGGCTTTGCAGGACTCCAGTTTATTTCAGCTCCTACACCGTACATATCTGCTGAAGAGAGATTGATTGGAGTTGTGTAGAACACGTCAGATGCGGTCGGGCTTTGTAACGTTTCCCAATAAATATTATCCTTTGTGTGCATATATACAGTCGTAAGATTCAAAAGGTTGCGGAATAAAGATGCGCCTGCCATAACCATGTCAGCCGTAGGTGATTTCAAATTGGGATTTCCAACGGTATAGTTATATGGGTCGGTCCAACGTATGGTGGATGAAATGGCCGCATAAGGTATATCATCGAGTGTACGTTTGTAATTGAGCATTAAAGCGTGCTTGCCGTTTTTGTCAATCGGCATCATCAACTGAATGGTCGGATTGATGCCCCATTGTGTATCGGACGATTTCTTGCCGTCATCTTTTGTTTCATATTCAATCTTATTCAATTGCCAATTAACGCCGATGCTATATCTAATTTTCCAAATCTGACCCATTGCTGAAGCATATACAAGTGGGGTCAAACCACTAGTGCGTGTTTGGAACAAGGCTCGTCTGGAAACGGTCGGAACCATCAGCAGTGCTTAGTGTTGGAGTATAATCCGATGTGATATACTGCACCGATGCACCATATTTCCATACCAATTTTTGGCTACGAGGATCTGTCAAATCCACTGAGAGCTTGTACATATTCAAAGAAGATTCATCCTCGGATACGCTTGAGGTATTATCACTGTATGAATAATCCGACTTATTGTCTGATTGTCGATTAAAATAGTCGCCAATAATATCCAGTGTCGTTCCACGCTGGCTAAGTATAGATGTATACTTTAATGTTGCCTCTTGATCAAGATACTCGCTTTCGCCATCAATCATAGACTGAATAGCATTTATGTTATTCCCTATAGTTGCAGAGGTCGTATTGAGCTTGTTTGTTGCGATGTAATAACTAGCTCCTATCGAATTCTTGTTATTTATCTGTTGGGTAAGGCTCAAACGATTATTGATAGTATGCCCTCTATATTTTGTTTCTTCCTCGATTTCCGTACGCAAATCTGTAGATTCATTCCAAATCGTCTGCTCAGCTGTTTCCTCCGGTTGGTTGAAGTTCAAAGAGAGATTGTCGTAAATACTTAAATTCTTATAGCGATAGTACATGATTCCTCCGATATTCTCATTGCTGAAACCGTATGACGGATAAAGAGTTGTTCCTCCTGTCAAAGCACCATAATATCCACCTTGAGGTGGCTGACGAAGTGAAATCTCTATGGTTCCGCCTGTCATCGCTGCATTCTGATTACTTCCAGCAAGATAGTTTACCTTTACCTTGTCAATCATATCAGCAGGCAAGTTTTTGAGTTCATCAGAAGAGGTGAGTTTTACTCCATCTACATAAATTTCGCTAACGGGTAATCCGTTAATTTTGTAGCTGCCATCCTCATTGCTTACGCCAGGAAGAAATGCCAATGCATCTGAAGATTGCTTACCTTTAGCAATTTCAGATGAACGGAGATTTACAATATATCCATTAGCATCGTGTTGAGTTCTCGACGCAATAACACTGACCTCTTCAAGCATCATTGCATCTTCTTTCATTACGATGGTGCCAATATCACCAGCTTTACAAATTCTATTGACAGTCACATAGCCTATATATGATACAGACAATGCATACTCGACACCAGCCTTAACTGGCAGAGCAAACAAACCTTCAGGATTAGTCGCAACACCTCCTACATAGGAAGTATCTTGAACACTTTGAAGAACTACACTAACATATGGCAGAGGATTATTCTTTTCATCTACCACCTTTCCCGAAATGTTCTGAGCCATTAAAGATAAAGTACAGCCCAAGAACATCATAACCAATAAAACCAATTTCTTTGTCATAGTCATAATCTATTATTTTGTTGACAAAGATATGGCTAAGGTGCTCCGATGCCTATTTTTCTGTGTTACATCAGCGTTATAGGGGTGTTACATTTGCGTTACACAAACTAAGAAAAGAGTATAATGTACACGCTTTCAGGCAGTTTGCTTTTTAATCTGTTTTTCCTTTGGCGTATCGTTCCCGGTACGGAATTCAAGCAAAATGCTGCAACATTATTTGTAATTTTGAGATAACCATACAAGCATAACATCAAATCTTGATGACTTATTTTGCTTTCACATTCAGCTAAAATGTGATAAGCATCGTTGAACGACGCAAGAATGGTTTCCTCTATGGCTTTGACATCAATGTCATTTCTTGAGTGAAGTTCATTCTCGTTCAGACTTCGTATCTCTTGAAGAGTTTTATATGCCGGCGTCTGCTCAAATGTAGATTTACCTTCGAGTAGTTTCTGCTCCAATGGGCCATCTGAAAATTTAGTTTTTGCAGTCTTGACTGGATTAGACTTTTTAACCTTGTAATATATAAAACCACATAGTCCGGTTACTACAAGCACCGTTAGTATAACGAATATAGCGAATAAGGCATTTCCCCTTTCGACTCTATTGACTTCATTCAACGCTTTTTTTATGTCTTGACATAGTTGCCAGGTGCTTTCGTTCTCATTCTCATCCAACAATGTTAATGCTGTTTCATAGGCTTTGACACCCTCGTCAATACTCCCATTTGCAAAATGACAAGAACCTAAAGCGTGATATGCACGCCCCTTATGATTATTATTGCCATCTGGGGTGAAATCGATGGAGTTTTGAAAGGAGTATGCAGCCTTATGTTTATCACGACTAAAATAGTAACATCCGAGATAATAGGATGCTTGAGCCGACTCTAGCGAAATTTCCTTGTTGTAGTATTTTACAGCACTTTGAATCAATGAATCCGAAACGATACTATCAGTTGCTATATATTCTGCTTTCGTGATTAGCATTGCATACAATGCCTCTGTGCCTTCGTCTTGTGAAGCAAGTCCCCTGTAACTTTTCAATACAACAATTGCACTATCCGGCTTTTCATTTATATAGTTCTGCACTTCAGTCAGCAATCTCCGAGTTTCACGATACTGTGCTATACAATATGGAGAATGAATGACAAATGTAAATACTACAATTATTATATATATAAGTCTTTTCATATAAGTTCACCTATTTTTTTGCAAAGTTACAGGTTTTCTCTTGAAAATAGGCTTTAAACACATTAAAACCTCTCTTTCCACATGAATATATGTTTAATACATCATTCGTCTATCTCTTTGTCGGATGCAGATTCAAGCCAATCCGACAACGGAGATAAACGACTGACGAAATAGTAGTACCAAAGAGCCACAAAAATGATAGGTCTTTACTTGATAACCTATCATTCAAACTGTTCTCAAATCTTTCATTGGCTTATTGTTTCGGTAGAGAGAAATTTGGCAAGCAGCAGATTTCACTCCCTCCCCAATAATAGATTGATAAGAGTATGCTTTTACCGTTCTTGGAAATTGTCATACCTTTGTACCGAAAACGTGGAATGATGGAAACTTCAAACTGCAAATAGCACTGAATAGTTACCCTTTGATTCGCATTAGTTAATAGAACTTATACATAGTTTAACGCTCCGTAGAACAATGTTTTCTTACTCGTTACTCATTGTTTTCTTCCTCGTAAAACATGGTTTAAAGGTACTTACCATTTTTACAATAACAACTGTAGAAAAATATCAATGTTCACGGCATCAACTACATGAAAAGTGTATGAGTTGACTCACTTCTTATAAGTAATTGTACCCGTTGCTTGATTGGTTGGCATAACCAAAACTTCGGCTATCTGCATATATTCGGGAGCTGATGCTGCGAAATAAGCCACTTCGGCAATATCATCACCGGTAAGCGGACGAATACCTTTGTATACATTATCAGCCTTATCTTTATCGCCACGGAAACGGATAACGGAGAAGTTGGTTTCTACCAAACCTGGTTTGATATTGGTCACACGAAGCGGAGTATCCACCAAATCAATACGAAGTCCGTCTGATAACGCTTTTACCGCAGCTTTAGTAGCACAATACACACTACCGCCAGGATATGCGGCATCGCCGGCTATAGAACCTATATTAATAATATGTCCACGGCCACGTTCCACCATACCTGGAACTACCATACGAGTCATGGCCAAGAGTGACTTGATGTTGGTATCAATAACGATATCCCACTCATCCAGATTACCTTCGTGTTCCTTATCAACACCGATGACCAATCCGGCATTGTTTATCAATACATCTATAGCCTTCCATTCATCCGGAAGTGAAGCCAAAGCTTCGGACGCAGCCTTGCGGTCGCGCACATCGAATGGCATAATATAGCTTTCTGTAGCATACTTTTCCTTCAACTCCTTAGCCAACATTTCCAATTTATCCACACTACGGGCATTTAATATCAGCTTAGCTCCCTGAGAAGCAAACTTACGGGCACACCCCTCGCCTATTCCACTGGATGCACCAGTTATCAATACAATCTTGTCCATTTCTTTCGATTATTAAGTATTTCGTGCAGTAAAATTACAACTTTTGCGTAACTTTGTCGATAGAAAGCATAAAAAACAATGGAAATATTCAGTAAAATGATTGCTACGGCACTAAACATAGCCGTACATCAAGTTAAAAATACATTGACACTCCTTGAAAGTGGAGCTACTATCCCCTTTATCAGCCGATACCGAAAGGAGGCAACCGGCGGCCTCAACGAAGTCCAGATAGCTGAAATCAGCGAACAAAACGAAAAACTTTGTGAAATAGCCAAGAGAAAGGAAACCATCCTCAAGACCATTGAAGAACAAGGTAAGCTAACTGCGGAATTAAAGAAACGTATTGAGAGTTGTTGGAATGCAACTGAATTGGAAGATATCTATCTGCCTTATAAACCCAAGCGAAAGACAAGAGCCGAAGCTGCCCGACAAAAGGGATTGGAACCACTTGCTACCATTCTGATGATGCAACGGGAAAACAACCTTATGGCTCGCGCACGTACCTTTATTAATAAGGAAGTAAAAGACGAGGAGGAAGCATTGAAAGGAGCTCGCGACATCATTGCCGAACAAGTAAGTGAAGACGAACGTTCGCGTAACCAATTGCGTAACCAATTCAGTCGCCAAGCCATCATCACCTCAAAGGTAATAAAAGGGAAGGAAGAAGAAGCCATCAAATACAAGGATTACTTCGACTTCAGCGAACCATTGAAACGATGTACGTCACACCGATTATTGGCCATTCGACGAGGAGAGGCCGAAGGATTACTGAAAGTATCCATCTCACCCGACGATGAAGAATGTGTAGAACGATTGGAGCGCAATTATGTACGAGGAAATAATGAATGTAGCCGCCAGGTGCAAGAAGCCGTTCACGATGCTTACAAACGTTTGCTGAAGCCAAGCATAGAAACCGAATTTGCTGCTCTAAGTAAAGAGAAAGCTGACGAAGAGGCCATCCGCGTATTTGCCGGTAACCTCCGCCAATTGTTGTTGGCTCCTCCTTTGGGGCAAAAACGAGTGATGGGAATAGACCCCGGATACCGTACAGGATGTAAAGTGGTATGCCTTGATGCACAAGGCAATCTGCTTCATAACGAAACTATCTATCCGCATCCACCTAAAAGCGAACATGCCTTATCCAGTCGGAAGCTCACTAAGTTGGTTGAACAATATGCCATCGAAGCCATTGCCATCGGTAATGGTACCGCCAGTCGAGAAACAGAAGCCTTTGTCACCAACCAACGCTACGATAGAAAACTGCAAGTTTTTGTGGTAAGTGAAGATGGTGCTTCCATTTATTCTGCATCCAAAACTGCTCGTGAAGAGTTCCCCGAATACGATGTTACCGTTCGTGGAGCCGTTTCCATCGGTCGCCGATTGATGGACCCATTGGCCGAACTGGTAAAGATAGAAGCAAAGTCTATTGGAGTTGGGCAATATCAACACGATGTAGACCAAACCGCTTTAAAGAAGTCACTCAACCAAACGGTAGAGAGTTGTGTAAACTTAGTGGGAGTAAACTTAAATACAGCCAGCAAGCATCTGCTTACTTACGTATCAGGATTAGGTCCTACCCTTGCTCAGAATATTGTGGATTATCGTACTGAAAATGGTCCTTTTGCCTCACGAAAGGAATTGATGAAAGTACCTCGTATGGGAGCTAAAGCCTTTGAACAAAGTGCCGGATTCCTACGTATACCCGGAGCTAAAAATCCGCTTGACAATTCGGCGGTACATCCCGAAAGCTATGCCGTAGTGGAACGCATTGCCAAGGATATGAAATGTTCCGTGGAAGAGTTAATCAAGAACAAGGAACTGCGCAGCAAAATAGATATTAAAAAATACGTTACCCCCACCGTAGGCCTCCCTACCTTGACCGACATTATGCAAGAATTGGAAAAGCCTGGTCGTGATCCACGCCAACAAATCAAAGTCTTTGAGTTCGATAAGAACGTAAAGACCATAGACGATTTGAAACCCGGTATGGTATTGCCCGGTATTGTAACCAACATTACCAACTTTGGTTGTTTTGTAGATGTGGGCATCAAGGAAAACGGATTGGTACATGTATCGCAAATACGCCGAGAATTTATCAGCGATCCAACTACCGTAGTCAGTATCCATGAGCATGTACAAGTAAAAGTTCTCAGCATTGATTACGAAAGGAAACGTATAAGTATGACCATGATATTAGATTAATATGATAACTGAAAAATACTATTGGTTCGTTTTCTATAAAGACCAGTTACTAATGATACAGCAAGCCGATGGATACCACATTCCAATCGGCAAAGATGTACCCGTTAAAGTACCCGTTGGAAGTACCATACACAACATAGGCGAGCTGAACGGAATTCTTTGTAAAGCCTATGCCATCCACACTCCCATCTCGGGAGAAGAAGCACCACTACGCCAAATGATGGGCTTACGTGCTTCGTACGATATTCTCCCTTTCGAAGAATACTATAAAGCCGGTAAAGCTTTTGAGATATTGAACTGGGATCAAAACACCCGATATTGTCCCGCATGCGGTGTACCTACCCATCAGATATCCGACATAGGCAAGAAATGCCCCGAATGCAGACAAGAATTTTATCCACATATCTCCCCTGCTATCATTGTACGCATTACCAAGGGAGACAGTATACTGCTTGTCCATGCCCGTAATTTCAGAGGCACTTTCTATGGTTTGGTAGCAGGTTTCTTGGAAGCCGGAGAAACACTTGAAGAATGTGTACATAGAGAAGTTATGGAAGAAGTAGGACTCCGAATCAAGAACCTGAAGTATTTCGGTAGTCAACCTTGGCCATACCCCAGCGGTGTGATGATAGGTTTTACAGCCGAGTACGAAAGTGGTGACATCAAATTGCAAGAAGAAGAATTGAGTGCCGGTGCCTTCTATACCAAAAACAATCTCCCCGAAATTCCCCGCAAACTGAGCTTAGCGAGAAAACTGATTGATGATTGGTTGGAAAAAGAATAAGAATAACCGTTTACTTTATCAAAATTAATACGTACATTTGTAGTGACAAATCTTTGAAACATGAAAGCATACGAACAAATTACGCCGGAAATGATACAGGAAGATATGCGGTATCTGCAATTGTTATCGCGCAACTTCCCCACCATTGCTGATGCCAGCAAGGAAATCATCAATTTGGAAGCCATACTGAACCTTCCTAAAGGAACGGAGCATTTCTTGGCCGATCTTCACGGAGAATACGAAGCTTTCCAACATGTATTGAGAAATGCCTCGGGAGCCATTAAACGTAAAGTGAATGAAATTTTCGGAAACACATTAAGAGAAAACGAAAAGAAAGAACTCTGTACGTTAATCTATTATCCCGAACAAAAACTGACATTGGTGAAGGAAGTAGAAAAGGACATAGACGATTGGTATGTTACGACTTTAAACCAATTGGTTATGGTATGCCGGAATGTATCTTCCAAATACACTCGTTCCAAAGTACAAAAGGCACTCCCCAAGAGTTTCTCGTACATCATTCAGGAGTTGTTGCATGAAAGTACCATGGACCCCAACAAACAGGCATATATCAATGTTATCATCAGCACCATCATTTCAACCCGTCGGGCCGATGATTTCATTGTAGCGCTTTGCAATTTGATTCAACGACTCACCATTGATACACTCCACGTTTTAGGTGATATTTTCGACCGCGGTCCTGCCCCTCATAAGATTATGGATATTCTTTGCAATTACCACAAGCTAGATATCCAATGGGGAAACCACGATATTCTATGGATGGGAGCTGCATCGGGTAACACTTGCTGTATGGCCAATGTACTTCGTCTGGCTATGCGATATGGTAACATGGCAGTACTTGAAGATGGATATGGAATAAATTTATTGCCACTGGCAACCTTTGCCATGGAAACCTATGCCAACGATCCTTGTACACTCTTCGGACCTAAAGTAGAACATGGTGACGGTACTTTCAATGAAAAGACACTCCGCATGATGGCACAAATGCATAAGGCCATCAGTATTATCCAATTCAAATTGGAAGCGGAAATCATCCAACGCCGTCCCGATTTTGGTATGGACGACCGCATGTTGTTACACCGTATAGATTTCGACAGAAATGTATTGATTCTTGACGGACAGGAATATGAACTGAGAGATTCATTCCTTCCTACAGTAGATCCGAAAGATCCCTACAGGTTGACTCCCGAAGAACAAGAAATCATGGAGAAACTACATCATTCTTTCGTGAGCAGCGAAAAGTTAAAACAACACATGCGTTGCCTCTTCCGCTATGGATGTATGTATACCATCACCAATTCCAACCTGCTTTTCCACGCTTCTGTTCCTCTCAATGAAGACGGTAGCCTTAAGGAAGTCATGATAGCAGGCAAGCCTTATAAAGGCAAACAGTTGTTGGAAAAAGTAGGTCATCTTACACGTACGGCTTTCTTTACAGAAGAAGAAAACGAAGACAAGAAATTTGCCCGCGACTATGTATGGTATCTATGGTGCGGAAAAGATTCGCCCGTATTCGACAAGAATAAGATGGCAACCTTCGAACGCTATTTCCTGAAAGAAAAAGAACTGCATAAAGAAACCAAAGGTTATTATTATGCCCTACGCAATGATGAAAAGATTTGCGACATGATATTGGATGAATTTGGCGTAGTTGGACCTTACCGACACATCATCAACGGCCATGTACCCGTCAAGACCATCAAAGGTGAAAATCCCATCAAGAACAGCAAGATGATGCTTATAGACGGTGGCTTCTCCAAGGCCTATCATTCACAAACAGGTATTGCCGGTTATACATTGGTTTATCACTCCAGAGGATTCCAATTGATACAGCATGAACCTTTCACCTCCATGCAAAAAGCTATTGAAGAAGGACAGGACATCAAGTCGAGTACACAAATTGTAGAAATGAGTACCCAACGAATGATGGTGAAGGATACCGATAGAGGAAGGGAACTGAGCGCAAGAGTCAGCGATTTGAGAAAACTATTGATGGCTTACCGCATTGGTTTAATCAAAGAAAAATCTATCTGATAAATAAAAGAAAACGTCTTGAGATTCTCAAAGAATCATCAAGACGTTTCTTTTTATAGGTAATCAAGTTATTTTATCAATTTATTGGTCGTTGAATCGGGAAAGACTACTGTAGGTTTAAAAGTCTTTGCTTCTTCAAAATCCATCATCGCATACGACATGATAATGACAATATCTCCTACCTGAACTTTGCGGGCAGCTGCACCATTCAAGCATATACATCCAGAACCACGTTCACCTTTGATGATATATGTTTCAAAACGTTCGCCATTATTATTATCTACAATGTGCACTTTTTCACCAGCTATCAAATTGGCTGCATCCATCAAATCTTCGTCAATGGTGATGCTTCCCATGTAGTTCAAATTAGCTTCGGTCACCTGTACACAATGCAACTTGGATTTAAGCACTTCAATCATCATAGACTTTACTTATATTTAATGTTATCTATCAAACGTACTTCACCACAATATACGGTAATGCATCCCACGATATAATCCGTATCTTCCCAATTATTTACCTTCTGCAAGGTAAGTCCATCCACCATTTCAAAATACTCCAGTTCCAATCCATCGGCCTTGGCTATGGATTCTTCAACAAAAGCCTGAGTTTCGGCTACTGTATGTGTTTTTGAAAAATCCACACTTGCGAAGAGCGTCTTTGATATATTCAAGGCTTGCTGACGTTCTTCGGTAGACAAGCGAGCATTACGGCTACTCAATGCCAACCCATCTGATTCACGAACTATGGGACAACCCACAATCTGCAAAGGGAACTGCATCTGCTTTACCATCTCGCGGATAATGGCCAATTGTTGGAAATCCTTTTCACCAAAATAAGCTCGATGCGGTTCTACCATCATAAACAATTTGCTTACAATCTGACAAACACCATTGAAGTGTCCTGGACGATATTTACCTTCCATCACAGTATCAAGTGGCGCATAGCTGAACTGACGTGTATCGGGTTCCGGATAAACTTCTTCTACCGATGGAGCAAATACGATATGAGCACCTTCTTTTTCCAACAACGCGCAATCGGCTTCCAAAGTACGTGGATATTTTATCAAGTCATTCTGGTCATTGAATTGAGTGGGATTTACAAAATCGCTTACCACTACTACATCATTTTCGGCAACGGCTCTTCTAACCAACGAAGCATGGCCTTCATGTAGAGCACCCATAGTAGGTACAAGACCTATTTGTTTACCCTCCTTACGCAATACATCAAGCTGAGCCTTAAGTTCCTTGACTGTTTGAATTAACTTCATCTTTCTTTTCTTTAAAATAGAGTATGATTCAGAAATCGGGTGCAAAATTAATCCATAATTCGGAGATTACGAAGAAAAAAGCGATTTAATCACCAAAAAACTACGTTTTATATCGTAAAAAGCATCGTTTTACGCTCCTCAAAACGACGTTTTCTAAATAATAAACTTTCTGATTATGAAATTCTTAACAATTCATAAGGATTAATTTAGGATGTTTTATTACCCTTTGCATCTATTTTTTTATTATCTTTGCAAATCGTTTAGAGTAGAAGAAAAAGAATAAAATGAAAGCAAACAAAGTATTATTTATTACTCAAGAGATTACACCGTACGTATCCGAGTCTGAACTGGCCAATATGGGAAGATATCTTCCGCAAGCCATTCAAGAAAAAGGCAAAGAAATCCGAACTTTTATGCCCAAATGGGGAAATGTGAATGAACGTCGCAACCAATTGCATGAAGTTATTCGCTTGTCGGGTATGAACTTGATTATAGATGATACCGACCATCCGTTGATTATCAAAGTGGCTTCCATCCAATCGGCCCGTATGCAGGTATATTTCATCGATAATGATGATTATTTCCAACAACGTCTGATGAAGACCGATGAAAACGGTGAAGAATATGCTGACAATGACGAACGTGCCATTTTCTATGCACGTGGTGTATTGGAAACAGTAAAGAAACTCCGTTGGTGTCCGGATATCATCCATTGCCAAGGTTGGATGAGTGCATTTATCCCCCTTTACATCAAGAAAGCCTATCAAGACGAACCTTCTTTTAGAGATTCCAAGATTGTTTTCTCTCTTTTCGGAGGCGATTTCAAGTCACAACTCAGTGAAAACATCGTTGACAAGCTCTTGTTGAAAGGCATTGAAAAGAGCGATGTAGAAGGAATTATCAAACCAAATGCCAATTTTGAAGACCTCTGTAAACTTGCCATTTCCTACTCTGATGGCGTGATACAGAATAGCGAACAAGTAAAGCCTGAAGTATTGGATTACGCCCGCGAAAAAGGTATTCCGGTACTTGAATACCAATCACCGGAGACATACGCTGAAGCATTCAATAATTTTTATGATGAGATTTGGTCTCAAGGTAAAGAAGAAATCGAAGAGGAAGAATTTTAAACCATTATGAAAATGAAGATGAGATACCTTTATGCTTTGTTGTTGAGCACACTTCTTTTCAGTTGTGATGATTCAACAACCGGCATTGGAGACAGTACGATAGCAGGAGGCGACTCTATCCCTGCGGGTTCGGCGATATATACAGCCACTACCCGTTCCATTCTTGCTGATTCTGTTTATGCAAGAACCAGTACAGCTTATTTAGGTAAATACACCGATCCGCAATTTGGTGAATTCACAGCCGACTTCATTGCCCAATTCAATTGTGGAGATGATTTCGAATTTCCTGAAACATTGCAAGAAGTAACTGGTATAACTCTCAGATTATATTATAGCACGCATTTTGGCGATTCACTGAACGCCATGCGTTTACAAGTGGATTCATTAGACACCATCATTCCCGAAGGCGAAATGAGCACATTCTACACCAGTGTAGATCCTAAGCAATATTATAATCCAAGTGCCCAACCTTTGGCTCGCAAAGCATTCTCGGCCAAAGGCATTTCTGCTGAAGATTCTACTTATACTTATTCGGATAATTATGGATATACCCAAAGTTATACCAGCTATTGGCAAAATATCAAGCTCCCCATCAGTTTGGGACAAATGATGTACGACAAGTATGTAGAAAATCGCAACAACTACAAAAACTCAGAGCAATTTATCAAGAATGTATTGAAAGGGTTCTATGTAAGTTGTACTCATGGTGACGGAACCATTCTCTATATCGACGATATGCAGTTGATTCTTAACTTCAACTACTTGACAGAAAGTTCTTCAGGAAAGGTTGACTCTTTGGCTTATGGTGGTACCGTATTTGCAGCTACCAAAGAAGTCATCCAAGCCAACCGTTTCCAGAATTCCGACCGTTTGAAGGAATTGGCTGAAGATCCTACATGTACTTATTTGAAGACTCCAGCAGGCATCTTTACAGAAGTAACTTTGCCCATCGAAGAAATTGCAGAAAGTCATTTAAGAGATACACTAAACGCTGTATCCATCACCTTTACCCGATACAATGAAAAGAGTGATTCCAAGTACCAGATGGGCGTTCCCGATTATTTGCTCATGGTGAGAAAGAGCGACATGTACACCTTCTTTGAAAAGAATAAGTTGTACGATAATCAAACATCTTTCCTTGCACAATACATTGCTTCGGGTACCAGTGGAAATACTTATTCCTTTAATAACATTGCTGCTTTGGTTACTTATTGCATCAATGAAAAGAAGAGCGGTAAAAGCGATGAAGATTGGAATAAAGTGGTACTTATCCCTGTAAAAGTAGATATGGATGCTTCAAGCAATATTACAGGAGTAAAAAGTAATTTGGACATGGAAAGTGCCAGTTTGAAAGGCGGTGAAAAAGACTTGATCAAGATGCAAGTACTTTATACCACTTTCTAACTAAGTACATGAAAGAATACAAGAAAGCGGTTGAGCATACAGTTCAGCCGCTTTTATTATATATAAAAAGAAAGTGCCTAAAAAAAGTGGATGCGTATTTCGACACATCCACTTTTATGTTCTATTATTGTAGGATTAAATACCCAATGATTTCTTAACAGCTTCTACCTTTTCTGCTGCTGCAGCATTAGCGCTGGCATAACACTTGGCACATCCCATTTCGCCCTTTACTTCTACATAGAACTTAATCTTAGGTTCTGTACCCGATGGACGAACTGAAATCTTGCTACCGTCTTCTGTAAAGTATTGGAGTACGTTGCTGGTTTCAGGCATATCGATATCAGTTACATTACCTTCTCCATCGGTAGCCTTCAAAGTCTTATAGTCCTTAGCAAGAATAACCTTTGAACCACCAATTTCCTGAGGAGGATTAGCACGGAAGTTTTCCATCATGGCTTTGATTTCGTCGGCACCACTCTTACCTGGCTTAGTTACACTGATAGCACATTCTTTAGAGAAACCGTATTCTACATAGATTTCCATCAAGATGTCATACAATGTCTTGCCTTGGTCCTTAGCCCATGCACAGATTTCAGCCAACAAAGTACAAGCCGAAACAGCATCCTTATCGCGTACAAAGTCTTCGGCCAAGAAACCGTAGCTTTCTTCACCACCACCGATGTATTGCTTGATGCCTTCGTTCAGACGAATTTGGCGTGCAATCCACTTGAAGCCGGTGTAGCAGTCGTACATTTCGATGTTATTCTTGTCGGCTACCGCCTTAATCAATTCAGTAGTAACGATAGTCTTCACTACAAATTCATTGCCTTGCATCTTACCCATTGCGATGCGGTTCTTGATGATGTAGTACAAGAAAATCAAACAAGTCTGGTTACCGTTCACCAATACCCATTCACCCTTGTCATCCTTGCAAGCCATACCTACACGGTCAGCATCCGGGTCGGTTGCCATTACGATATCAGCATCAATGCTCTTGGCCAAGTTGATAGCCATAGACAATGCTTCAGCATTTTCTGGGTTCGGAGAAATTACAGTCGGGAAATCACCACTCTTCACCATTTGTTCGGGCACACAGTGTACATTTTCAAAGCCCCATTGCTTCAATGCACGTGGAACCAACATCATACCAGTACCGTGAATTGGAGTGAACACGATGCTTAAGTCCTTCTGACGCTTGATAACTTCCGGGTCAATAGAAATAGAGTGAACCTTGTCCAAGTATACGCTGTCTACATCTTCGCCGATGATTTGGATAAGTTCCTTATTACCTTCGAACTTGATATCAGCAGCTGAGTTGATCTTGTTCACTTCGTCGATGATACCCTTATCATGTGGAGCCAATACTTGTGCACCATCATCCCAATAAGCCTTGTAACCATTGTATTCCTTCGGATTGTGTGAAGCTGTCAAGATAATACCGCTTTGGCATCCTAAATGACGGATAGCAAATGACATTTCAGGAGTAGGACGCATATCGTCAAACAAATATACCTTGATGCCATTAGCAGAGAAAATATCAGCAGAGATTTCAGCAAACAAACGGCTGTTGTTACGGCAATCGTGACCGATACATACAGAGATTTGTTCCAAATCCTTAAAGTTTTTATTCAAATAGTTAGATAATCCTTGTGTAGCAGCACCTACTGTATAGATATTCATACGGTTACTACCTACACCCATAATACCACGAAGGCCACCGGTACCGAATTCCAAATCCTTGTAGAATGCTTCAATCAAGTCAGTCTTGTCAGGGTTTTCCAACATTTTCTTCACTTCCGCTTGAGTTTCAGCATCGTATGCCGGAGCAAGCCATTTATTAGCTTTCTCGGTAACCATTTTAATCAATTCTTCATTTTCCATAATAATATTTTTAAACAGGTTTATAATCTACTGTATACACATTTCACAAATGTAGATGAATTCTATTAAAAAACCTAATAATTTTCGTAAAAAAACAAAAACTATATATATCTATTACTTAGCTGGTTCATACACTTTGTAGCGTTCACCAGTAGCCTTTACCAATTCCTTCAAGAATTCCTTAGGATAACCCGGACGCACCACAATGGCTTTGCCTTCTGGAGTACGCATCATCTTACCGTCCTTGCTGGTCTTCTTCACTACGCCATCGTTATATTTCACAATCAGGTATTCGCCTAATTTCTTCCAGCTGTCTACAGCTACTTGAGCAGTCATACAAGTATAGTTAGTCAAGAATTCCTTACCCTTAGCTTCATCTTTAGCCAATATAGCGATTGCTGCTTGTTCAAGACCAGCCTGAGCAGCTTCATAAGTATCTTCAAGTTGGTTTTGCACCTTGCGCATATCATCAATCATCAAGCTATAACGAGGACGAATCATATCGGCTACCCAATTATAAATCCAGAAGGCTGAATCCCATGAGAAGGTTACACAATCGGCTACTTCGCTGGTATAGCATTCGGGCAAACGATTGGTACAGCAATATACCGGAGCAAATACAGTCATGTTAGCATCATCAGTTCCAAACCACAATACGCCACCCACTGCATCAGGCATATTCGCACGCATCTGGGCTACGAAAGTAAAGGCCGACTGCTGAGTAGAGATAGGACGTTCGTTGAAATATTTCTGTCCATCCACTTCAAATGTCAACGGAGAAAGACGGTACGGCATTTGGAAAGCAGTAGCCCCCATATCGCTGGTAATATCGAGCGGAGTATTTTCATAATGGTCACGCATAGCTTGTTGAATATCACGTACAGACACCTTGTTGGTAGGCTTGATGTACAATGGCATAGGTTCCTTACTTTTACCTTGGATATAAGGTAAATAAGCGGTACCTATAGACTTGTTGAACATGTTATAGAAACTCCACACACGGGCTTCGCAAGCACGCAAACCTCCAAAATCAAGCGGACAATAAGCATCTGCAAAACTGAAATCCTTGTTCAATCCATCAAAATATCCCTTCTCACGAGCAAAGGAAATGACATCCGGTGAGTAGATGCAATTATCCTTGTCATTCAACGGGAACTGATGGATACGGCTCTGATTAGCATGAGCAGCAATACAATCGTCGGGAATACGAACAGCTACCCATACGGCACCCTTTACACCAGGACCTTTTCCTATCATTTCCAGAATCCAAGCTTCGTTAGGATCGGCAATAGAGAACGATTCACCACTACTGTAATAGCCATATTCCTTTACCAGATCGGTCATAATCTTGATGGCTTCCTTGGCTGTACGTGAACGTTGCAAGGTTACATAAATCAAGCTACCATAGTCCATAATACCGGTAGTGTCCACCAATTCTTCACGACCGCCGAAAGTTGTTTCACCAATGGTTACTTGAAACTCGTTCATGTTACCAATCACATTATAGGTTTGTTGGGCTTCCTTGATTTGTCCCAAATACTTTCCGGTATCCCATTCATGAATATCACGCATGGCACCCTTTGGATGCACGGCTGCCGGATAATGATACAACTCGCCAAACATGCCATACGAGTCAGCCGAATAAGAAACAATGACCGAACCGTCTTTCGATGCAGCCTTACCTACAATAAAGTTGGTACATGCCAACCCTTCGATAGCTGTTGCCACCAACAACGCTAATCCTAATCCAATTTTCTTTTTCATCTGTATATCGATTTATTAATTATTATTATTTAAAATGTATATTCCATCCGGGTTTCATTTCCACAATAGTCGGTAACTACAATCTCCATTTTATGAGTTACTCCCTTTTTCAAACGTTCTGGATGTTTCATCTTCAGTCGGGCATTCTTGGAACTGAAGGCAAACAAGGCAAACTTTCCGTCTATGTACACCTTGTAGCTCTTAATACCTGTCTCTGCATCCGATATGCGAAACTGAATGTTCCCCGTACGCCATTGCGGCTTGTTGAGCGGAACCACCTTCGGTCCTATTGTATCAATAGCCACCGTATAAGTACCTAATTCACGGATAGTAGCATGCATCCACCCGTTTTCAAAGTATCCTCCCATCGAAGCCCTGCGGCCCTTCTTTTTCTGTATCACATAATACTTCGACATATCGGTCACCGGAAACTCGTGTACACCTATCATCAGTTCGCAAGCCGCATGGAAGGGTACCGGTGCATCGTGTATCTGGTATTCGTACGACACCGCTGCCGAATCCTTGGTCAGCTGATAGTTCAACTCCACATCGTCGTAGAGCATTCCTTCAGGAATAGTCAGTTGCAAACCCAAGTCCCACACCACATTCTTCCGGTTCCACTTCAAGAAGTTCTTTCCTTCAGGTTGCCAAGGTCCAATGGGTTGTTCCTTACCCTTCACTACAAAAGAGTACGTACGGCTGTTTCCATACAAATCCTCCAACTCATAACGGAAGTGATAGTCACGTTCCTCGTCTATGGTTATCACTCCCCCATTTTCATCGGCCTTCAACATACGCCAAGGATTACCGGGCAACACTTGCGAACGCATAAACCAACTATTCTTCATTACATACTCCTCGTAGTCAGTCCAAGCATTGATGGCACGGTTCTCGTCGGGTAGGAATCCATCTACCGTACTACGGAACACTTCCACGGAGTCTACATACAAGGTTACCGAATGTACTCCGTAATTATTGTGTGTACCGTCCATATAGTCATACGCCTTGATTCCTGCAGCTATTTCTCCCCATGCCTCCAGTCGGTTATTCTTCCCGGCAAATGAGAATGAACGCTTCTTCTGCGAACCGTTCAGCACCCCTTTCCCCCGTTGCGGATAAATCATGAAGTGTGTGGCTCGTGGCGCCGTAGTATCCTTTATCTTGTCCATGTAGAACTGAAGCGGGTCAATGTATTCGTCCGTATCAGTCTTCCGTATTTCCATATGCAGATGCGGACCGAAGGAATACCCTTCATTACCGCTCCATGCAAACACCTCTCCTTGTGCAAATCGGAATCTATTCGGTTCAAACTCCATATCCACGACAAAAGTTTCGTTTTCGTACTGATATGCTTCGACCTCTTGGGCTATCTCGGGTGCAAACCTTATCAAATGTCCATGCACCGATGTATATCCGTTGTCGTGCACCATATATACCGCCTGTCCGTATCCTCCGGGAGTAACTGTTACACGGCTCACATACCCATCGGCTATGTTTCGGATGGGTTTCCCCACGGCACCTTGTGTCTTGAAGTCCAGTCCCCCATGAAAGTGGTTGGACCGCAGTTCACCGAAGTTACCGCTCAGCGTCAGCGGAAAGTCAAACGGAGGGATGAATGACACAGCCGGTTGCTCTTGTGCCGAAGCCCCCAATGCCATCATCATCGCCAGCATTCCTATCCATTTATATATATTCATTCCTGTATTTCTCTTCTTTTTCGTTCAGTGCTCCTCACCACCATGATGCTCACCTCATAAAGCAGATACATGGGTAGTGCCACCAATGAAAGGGTGAACACATCCGATGTAGGCGTAATGATAGCCGCTATCACCAATATGATGACTATGGCATGGCGCCGATAATTCTTCATAAATGCCGATGTAAGGAATCCCAGTTTACCGAACAGCCAACTCAGGATAGGTATCTCAAACACAATCCCCATCATCAGGCTCAGCATCATCAGCGTATCCACGTACGAAGTCAGTGTAATGGTGTTCTCCACCACCTCGCTCACCTGATAAGTGGCCAGAAAGCGGAACGTAAGGGGAAATATCAAGAAGTAACTGAGACATACACCTACCATAAACAGCAAGTATCCCCAACAAGTTACCCCCACCACATACTTCCGTTCGTTTTCATAAAGTGCGGGAGAAACAAATCTGAACAATTGATAAATAATATAAGGCGATGCCAACAGAATACCTGCATAGCACGCCACCTTCATGTGTGTAATGAATTGCGAAGCCAGTTGGGTATTGATAAGCTTTACTTGAAAGTCCTCTGCCCCCAGCCATTGGTAAAGGATAAAATCCGTTTCTTGTGGAGCCAACACCACTCCAAACAATTCATCTTTAAAGCAGAAGGCCACCACCATCAGCAACACCACTGCACCAACCACACGGAACAACACCTTTCGGAGTTCTTCCAGATGGTCCCAAAAAGTAAGAACCGGCTGTTCTTGCATTACTGCTTGTCTTCTTTCTTATCGTTCTTCACTTCACCTTCAATTTCGTTCATGCCGTCCTTGAAGCTCTTCACTCCTTTACCCAGACCTTTCATCAGTTCAGGAATTTTTTTTCCTCCAAAAAAAAGAAGTACCACCAAAGCGATGAGCAATATTTCCTGCATTCCCAAACCTAAAAACAATAATGTAGTATTCATAAGTTTACTTTTCCTAATTTCATTTGCCTACAAAAATAAGCAGAATCTGTAACAGTGACAAATGTTTCATTATTTTTATTTGGTGGACAAATGCGTATATATTATCGTTAAAAGTCTCTTCCCTTTTTATTTACAAAATATTTACTTACATTTGTATCAACGGAATTTCAGCTGTACATTTTATGAAAAATGTATCCGAATGATACTATTATTTATAGGAAGCATTAACTATTAACCAATAAAGACATGAAAAAGACATTATTCCTTCTGATGGCATTGCTGCCAACGGCATTATGCGCTCAATTGTTCGACAGCTCGACAAGCGCTACCAAGGCCCAAACCAAGTATGGCGAAGTAGCCGGTTACATCGACAACAATGTGTACACCTACAAAGGAATCCCTTATGCTCAAGCAGAGCGGTTTATGCCGGCACAGGAACCCAAAGCCTGGCAAGGTGTGCGCTCCTCACGTCATTGGGGACCTGTGTGTCCGCAAGCCAAGAACAACGGTTGGCGTAGCGATGGAAACGCTTTCTTTTACCAATGGAACGATGGATACCAGAGCGAGGACTGCTTGCGGCTTAACATCTGGACAAAAGGTTTGAACGACGGAAAGAAACGTCCCGTACTCTTCTGGCTGCACGGTGGCGGCTATACCAGTGGCAACGGTCAGGAACATCCGGGATACGACGGTCGCAATCTGGCCGACAAGGGTGATGTTGTGGTTGTTACCATCAATCATCGTCTGAATGTACTCGGCTTCCTCGACCTCTCGGCTTTTGGCGACAAATACAAAGAATCATCCAGTGTAGGTATGACCGATATTGTAGCTGCCCTACGATGGGTGCGTGATAACATTGCCTACTTTGGTGGCGACCCCGATTGTGTGACCATTTTTGGCCAGTCAGGCGGTGGTGGTAAAGTATCCACCCTACTCTGCATGCCCTCGGCACAAGGTCTGTTCCATAGAGCCATGGTGATGAGCGGTTCCTTCCTTGGCAGTACCCCGCAAGCCTTAGCCCGTGAGGTAGGCCAACAAACAGCCTGGTATTTGGGACTTACCACCGAAACGATTGACAGCATCCAGCACGTGCCTTATGAACAACTGCTTGCAGCAGCCGACAAGGCTTTCCGTGAAGTAAGCCGCCGTCATAGTGACAAGAAGATAGGTCATGGCATCCGATTGGGTTGGGGCCCAGTAAACGATGGCGACATCATGCCCGGCATCTTCGAGAACGGCAGCGAACGTATTTCCAACGACATCCCTTTGCTCATCGGTTCCACCCTCAACGAGTTCTCTACCCCTAAGGTAGACCAGATGGTTCGTCCGGCTGTCATCCAGCAGGCCACCATCCGTTGCAACGATGGCGGAGCCCCGGTATACGTCTACCTATCTTCCTACCAGACACCTACACTTGACGGCAACAACCATGCCTGCCACAACAGCGACATCCCCTTCTTCTTTAATAATATAGTGAAAAGCGCCCAAATGACCGGTGCTACCAAAGAAGGCATTGCGTTAGGCGACAAGATGAGTTCGGTATTGATAAACTTTGCCCGTACCGGTAACCCCAACACCAAGGGATTACCCAAGTGGCCGGCTTTCACTCCCGAGACCGAAGCTACCATGGTATTTGATGCTCCAAAATGTAAAGTAACCTATAAGGAATAAGAGATATGAAAAGACACGCATTAATTTGGATGCTGGCACTGCTGACAATTATATCGGCTGCGGCCCAATCCAGGAAAATAACTAATATGGATGCCGATTGGCGTTTCCATAGAGGTGATGTTACGGGAGCTGAAGCAGCTTCTTTCAACGATACCGACTGGCGAAAACTCAATGTACCCCATGATTGGAGTATTGAAGGAGAGAACCTACAAGATAACCCTGGCGGAGGCAGTATCGGCTACTTCCCCACTGGCATGGGTTGGTACAGAAAGACATTCGATGTAAAAGGATTCAACAAAAAGAAACGCTATACCATCGAGTTTGATGGTATTTACATGAACAGTACGGTGTGGATCAATGGACATGAGTTGGGAACATGGCCTTTCGGATACTCCAGTTTCTCTTACGATTTAACACCCTATCTGCGCAAATCAAAGAATGTACTGACTGTAAAAGTAGACAATTCTCAACAAACCAATTCACGGTGGTACACAGGCTCGGGCATCTACCGCCATGTACGTTTGGTAGAGACGGCTCACACACGATTCGCTCAATGGGGAGTGTTCAACAGCACTCTGAATCTGAGTGAACAACAGGCAACAATACGCGTGAAATCCGAAGTGGAGAATGGCGAAACCATAGGCCGTCAACTTATAGTACGCCATGAGGTCATTGATGCCACCGGAAATTGTGTAGCTACTTCCGAACAAGCCATTACATTGGAAGCCGGCGACAAGAAGACCGACGAACAGACTTTCACTGTAACCAACCCTAACGTCTGGAATTTAGAACATCCTTATTTATATACCCTACGTTCAACATTGCTCAATGGTAAGCGAATAATGGATGTCGTTGACAACACACTGGGTATCCGTACCATTGAATATCCTTTAGACAAAGGTTTTCTTCTTAACGGCAAGCAAGTCAAAATGAAAGGTGTAAACCTACATCACGATGGTGGTGCCGTAGGTGCAGCTGTGCCAGAACGAGTATGGGAACGACGGTTGGAAATTCTTAAAAGCGGCGGTTGTAATGCCATCCGCACGGCCCATAACCCACCAGCTCCCGAGTTTCTCGACCTTTGCGACCGCATGGGATTTTTAGTAATGGACGAAGCTTTCGACCAATGGATTTCACCTAAGAACAAGCAAGACTATCACCTTTATTTCCAAGAATGGCATGAACGAGACCTCACCGCTATGGTGGCCCGTGACCGCAATCACCCTTCAGTAGTGATGTGGAGTATCGGTAATGAAATACGCGACCAACAATCGGCCGAAGGCGCCAAGGCAGCCGCCCAATTGATAGCCATCTGTCATCAGTTGGACGATACACGTCTGGTTACTTGTGGTAACGACGAAATAGCATCGAATACTCCCACATCACCGGAATTCTTGGCAGCTTTCGAAAACGACATTGTAGGCTATAATTACCCCGACCGTTGGCGTACCCGCCGAGAAGTAATCTATGCCATCGACAAGGCTGCTTATCCTAACCGCCGCGTAGTGGCAACCGAGTCTACCGGTTTGGGTGGCGCACGCCGTCAATACCAATGGCCGGGTACCACACCTCCACCCCAATTGGGAGCCGGTGCCGATGGTTTCAGTCCCCAGCAACAACAACGACCTCAGTTCCGTCGACGTCCACAACGAGGAATCATCAGTAGCAATATGATTGACGTTGAGCAACGCTGGCGCTTCACTACAGCCTACGACTACGTAATTGGCGATTTCATGTGGACAGGCATCGATTACTACGGAGAATCCCGATGGCCCTCACGTGGCAGTCAGTCGGGTTATCTCGACAACTGCGGCTTCCCCAAAGACGGTTATTGGTTCTTCAAGAGCATTTGGAGTAAAGAACCGGTACTCCACTTGTTGCCCCACTGGAATTGGGAAGGACACGAAGGACAAATTACGCAAGTAGCCTGTTTCACCAATTGCGAAGAAGTGGAATTGTTTGTCAATGGCAAATCGTATGGCAAGAAAGCTACCGAGTATCCACGTAGAGGTGTTAACCCCAGTTGGGCATCTTACGACCCCGACAAGCATTATGCCACTACGGCCGACTTACACCTTGTATGGGATGTGGAATACCAACCAGGCGAAATAAAAGTCGTTGGCAAACATGGTGACAAGACTTTCGAGGAAGTTATCCGTACAGCAGACAAGCCGGCACAGTTGCGAGCTACTGTCGACAGACCATCCTTCCGCGCCATACCATCCGATGTGGCACATGTCACTGTCGAAGTATTGGACAAGGATGGCAACATTTGCCCCCTTGCCGATAATCTAGTTCACTTCAGCGTAACAGGTGGCCGTCTCATTGGTGTGGAAAATGGTAATATGGCCGACCTCGGTTCAGTACTTGCTTCCGAACGTAAAGCATGGTCGGGAAAATGTCTTGCCATCATTGCTGCCGACCGTCCCGGTCCAGTCACCGTCACTGTTCAAGCCGATGGCCTACCCCAATCCTCGGTAACATTTACAGCTACCAAGTAAAAATGCTTTAGAACTAACAATAAAAGAGTAATCTTTATTACCCGATAAAATGAAAGCGTACCGCCGATTTTGTTCTGCGATACGCTTTTTCTTGTACCCTTGTTGCAAATTCTATCGTTCCCGAAGTTTTCGTCGGCTTATCTCTCTCTCTGATATAATTCACAAGAGAAAGAATTTTCGTAACTTTGCGCCGAAAGAAACCAACCGATTATGTATTTTTTACTGCTCGCCATCATCTACATTGCATTCATTTCGCTTGGCTTGCCCGATTCCGTATTGGGAGCAGCCTGGCCATCCATGTACAGGTCTCTGAATGTTTCCGAAGGCTCGGCCGGTATCCTTACCCTGCTGATGTATTCGGGCACCATGATTTCCAGCATGGCGAGCGACAAGATTATCCGCAAGCTTGGTACGGGACTTGTATTGGTACTATCGGTTTCGCTTACCGCTATCGTCATGTTCGGTTTCTCCATGGCCGAAAGTTTCGAAGCCCTATGCCTGTTAGCCCTTCCTTACGGACTTGGTGGAGGATGTGTAGACGCATCGCTCAACAACTATGTAGCACTGCATTACAAAGCCCGTCACATGAATTTCCTTCATTGTTTTTGGGGCATAGGCACCATTATCAGTCCGCTGGTTATGGGTTCCTTTTTGGCACATGGAGGTGCATGGACACAAGGCTACCAAGCCATCGCCTGGTTTCAGACCATCCTGGTGGCCATTCTTCTGTGCTCCTTACCCCTATGGAAACGAGAAAGCAATACCGACTCCCATTCCTCTACAGACACTTCCTTGTCCCTGAAAAGCCTCTTGTCCATTCCCGGAGTCAAGGCATCGCTTACCGCCTTCTTCTGCTATTGCGCCTTAGAGACCACCTTAGGCTTATGGACCACCACCTATCTGACCACCGTAAAAGGGACCGATATCGTGCTGGCCACCCAATGTGGCATGTTGTTCTACGTAGGGATTGCAGTGGGCCGATTCTTATCCGGAATCGTTTCAGAGCAGTTGGGCGACATCAAACTAATAGCCTATGGTGTCATAACTACTACCCTATCCCTTTGTGCCCTGCTACTTCCCGGCATCGAAGGAATCGTTCTTTATTCACTGATTGTTCTGGCCGGTATAGGTTGCGGACCAGTCTTCCCCAGCATGGTACACCATTCCCCCCAGATTACAGGTCCCAACGGTTCACAGCTCCTCATAGGCTTCCAACTGGCCATGGCTTCTGCCGGTTCTATCAGCATACCGGCACTGTTCGGGCTCATAGTCAATCTCCTATCCATTGCCCTGATGCCCATGTTCTGCCTGCTCTTCACCCTCCTGTTGGCCGTTATGATACTAAAAATCAACCAATCGATTCTCTTTAAAAAACAATCCCCTATCCATCATTAATTGACAGATAAGGGAGTATGATTTAACTTAATTGTCTATTCCAATTATTCAGCCGGAGCCCACTTGCAACGAACAGGCGAAACGATAGCACCATCTTCTTTAAGCAGCTTCATAGCCTTTTCCACTTCTTTCTTATCCAAACCGCTAAGTTCTGCAATCTTACCTGCGTTGAGCGGAGTGCCAGCTTCCTTCATTGTTGCCAATACTTTTTCTTTTGCTTCCATATTCTTTTGTTTTATGAGTTATTATTCTTTTGATTTCTGTATTGCAAAGAAACAAACTATTCGGTTCATTTCCTAACAATGGGCGATAGAATTTGTTTATGAGGGGATAGATGGAGGCTATGACTTACCATCACAATCATTCTGCATCGGGCAATATAGCTTGTGCCCATTCAGGCACATCGGTTACATACATTTTACCCATAGCCCCATTCACTAAACGGAACTGAAGCTTTGCTTCTTCCCCATCGATGGAGTTGTCATAAACATATAGGCGGTCTACGATTGAAGAAACAGCCTTGCAATTTTCAATGGATTTATAATACCTTGATATGATTTTGGTAATAGGAACATCATGACCACCCTTCATTACTCTGTCGGCGATTCTTGATGCATTAATTTTAGGACTTGCTGTAGAAATGAAAAACAATCGGACGAAGAACCCTGACTTTTTAGCCTTGATTATAAACTGAACCTTATCATCTGCTGACATAACCGTTTCGAATACAAAGCTTTTCTTTTCCTCCAAACATTTCTCTCTCCACGCCGCACAATAGTTGGCAGCATTCAGTACCGCCTCCTTGGAGTTCCAGTCACCAAACATTTCGTTGGCCACTTCATCGGGATTGATGTAAGTGGTTCCCTCCGCCCATTCATGATGAAGAAATCTTTTGGTTACAGAAGTCTTACCCGAGCCATTGGGACCGGCAATAATGATCAATTCGGGTTTACGCATATCTTCACGAATTGATGATTTGGTTTATTTGCTCCGCCCATTTTTCCTGCTTAGCCGCAATATTCCGGCGCATTTGTTCAAAACGGGCATTTTCCACCTTCTTACTGCTTTCTCGAGCCTCTTGTGCAACCTCTTTCATAATCTGCTCCAGCATTTCGTCTGTAGGTTCTTTACCGGTACCGAATCTGTAAGCATTCATTTCCTTCTCCGACATAATAAAGCTTTTAAATCTCAACTAATAGTCCAACAATCTGCTCCTTTAATGTAGGTAAGTCTTCTTGAACTGTATCCCAAACCTTCTCGGGAGAAACGGTATAATAGCCATGCACCAAAACATGACGCATCTTTTCGATAACTAACCAAGGTATTGATTGATGAGACTCTTTGAATTCCTTAGTCAACATATAAGTAGCTTCTCCTACTATCTCTATATTTTTGACAACAGCAAAAAATAAAACTTTACTATTTACAAAATCATTCAGTGTAATATCTTTTGTAAATTCCTCCACATTAGCAATCGCAGCCAACATGTGTTCAAGTCTTCCTCTGTCTTTAATTACTTCTCTCATAAATCAATATTTTGTCTTCGTTTGCTGTTTTTTGCGCAAAAGGAAGTAATGTTCCTTCTTCCACCAAATCAACCTTCTGTTTCAGCAAGGCTTCCAACTGACAAATCATATCAGCATATTTGAACAAACTAATCCTGGCACTCTTATCGAAAGATACCAAAATATCCACATCACTCCCAGCTTTCTCTTCGCCACGTGAATATGAACCGAACAACCAAGCTTTTTCAACCGGTTGCGTAGCAAAATACCCTTGAATAGCGGGAATGATATGATTCTTTGTCAAACCGTTCATAATTGCATACTTTTAGTTCATTTGCAAATATAACGATTCCCTTTTAGAGTATGTTATGATTTTTGTTATTTTTCATCATTGTATTATCTTTTTTATCTGTGAGACAACGGAATTATGTGGTATCTCCATTCATAAAGTTCCCGTTGTTTAACTAATCATCCTCATTCTTGTTTCATTTAGCAACAAGAGGATAATCATCTGGATTTTTGATGATGGAAAGATTCAAATCAACATCCAATGCTTCCCAACGAATGCGATTCTTACCCTTCATCTGCACGTCAAACACATCTTACGGAAGCAGTCTTGAACCAAGGGAATTTGCCGTATGGAAGATAATACTCAGTATCTCCCACCATCAGAATCAAACCATTCTTGGAAATAAATGTCACTTCAACATTATTCTTTGTTGAAATGATAGTTCCATTTGTCTTTAACGCTCTAGGACTCATAATGTACAAAGATAATAAAAATATGAAAGAAACAAACTGCTTATCTTTTTTTTCGCATCTTTTATATGTTTACACAGAGAAATCAATGACGAGAGGCTTGCAACACATTATTATTCTTGCCACGCACACAGTAGGCAAATCTCCGCGATTACAAATCCGCCAACCCGTTTAAGAAAAGCACAGAAAAAGCCTTAAGCTTCTTTCAATATTAACATAATAATATTCTGCAACAGCGTTTGCAGAATACTGCAACACGATTGCAGAGTTCTGCAATCACCTTTGCAGAAATGGCAAAACATGATAAAGAATCAAGAAGAGAATCATTGGATATTAAAATAAAAGGCTTATCTTTGTAGATAGATAAATTAATCAATAGCCATGAATACAAAAAACAATTTAGGGAATATTCCCAAGAATTACTTGATGTGTACACACGCTTCTTGTTCCAAATGTAACTCATGCCTACGCTATTTGGCTTACGAAAGTCTGTCCGATTTGGATGTCATACTGAAAATAATCAACCCCAAAAACCTTTCTTTGCTCACAAATGATTGCCCTTATTTCCGCCCTTCGGAAAAGATTTGCTACGCCAAAGGGTTTATCGGAATTTTAGAAAGTCTGCCCAATAAAGTATGGAAATCGGTCAGTCACAAACTACAAACTATTTATAACGAGCGCGATTATTACCGGCTACGCAAGGGTGAAAAGTTGCTTACTCCTACAGAACAAGAAAATATCATAAGCCTCGTCAGACAACATGGGATAACGGATATTCCTGATTTCGATGCTTATCTATATGATTTTGAATGGTAACATTCTGTTGAAAGAATCCGATGGAAGGAAGGTGGAAGGAAAAACACACTAAACTTGTTTTATGTTGGTTTTTCGTAAATTCAAGAGCTAATATCTTATCCATTTCAATTATTTACAGACTTTTATTACCCCTAAATATAGTCAGAACCCTTAAAATATTTTAGGGACCTACTCTTCCACCTCGCAGCCCGAGAAGAAGAAATCGGTCTGCGCCTTTTCCTTCGGGAAGCAGAAGTAAACCATGTCGCAGGAGGAACAGACAGCACCCTCGTGCAGAATGGAGGCCTCGATGAAGGCCAGGTTGCGCTTCATTTCCTTGATACGGCCACGCACCTCAACCGTAACGCCATCGCCCGTGGGGATGGGATGCTGATACTTCATGTTGAGACGGGTAGTCATGCCCGCCGTCTGTAGCTTGCGGTTGATGAGCCATCCGCCAATCTCGTCCATCAACGTGGCCTGGATACCGCCATGCAAGGTCTTGAGCCAACCTTGGAAGTTGTCCGATGGCTGCCAGAAGCACACTACATCGTCGCCATCTTCGTAAAATTCCATCTTCAGGCCGATGGGATTGTTGGGGCAGCAGGCAAAACAATTGTAGCCTTGGTCTTCAAGACCAATATAGGGATTCTTTATCTTCTTCATCTTTCATTCGATTTAATTCTGTGCAAAGATACGTATCAACGAGCAAGAAATATCAAGCTTGCTTGAATATTTTTTTTATGCAGCGGTGCAAGCCGATGGCCCACAGATAATACGGAAAAGACGGATAAGGGCAGATTCCGGGCCCCATGATAAACAAATTCTATCGGGTCATAGAGAACATCTGTTGCACACCTGCGGAAAACCCCTTATCTTTGCATCAGAGAAAAACAAAAAACAGAATATTAACCCTTTAAAAAATAAGAATATGAAAAAGTATGTATGCACAGTTTGCAATTGGATATATGACCCAGCAGTAGGTGACCCAGATAGCGGTATCGCTCCAGGAACTCCGTTCGAAGCTATTCCAGACGATTGGTCGTGCCCCCTCTGCGGAGTAACGAAAGAAGATTTCGAAGTGGTGGAAGAATAAAATGAAAAAGGCTGTGACGAGAATACCTCAAACACAGCCTTTTATAATATAGTCTGTATTCATACATCAAAAATCCCTAAGCATAAAGCCAGCCATATTTTCAAGGAACTCATTACCACACGAAGATAATATTTTATAATATTTTTTCACTTCACCTTTATTGCCTTTACCCTTGTATATCAAAGCTACTTTAAACATAACATCATAGTTATCAGGCTGTTCTTTTAACAAAGGAAGAAGTATATCCAACGCTTTATCTGGTTTTTTCGTCATTAGTAATTCCCCCATTTTAAATCGCAAAACAAAATTATCGGGATAATGCTTCAACATACCCTCCGCTAATACTTCGGAACGTTGTATAGACTTGTAATGGGATATTTGCATCAAATCGTCAAACACCATTTCACAAATGCCAATAATTATTGAGGTAGATTCATCTTCAGACAACTGAACATTATACGCTACCATCCAAGGCTTTTCTTTTTTCGATTCTGCATCTCCAATTTCAAGCAACGATTCTATACTCTTCTCATAATCTTCTAGTTCATAATAGAGGGAAAATTTCTCGAGTCTTAAATCCAAACGTAAAGGGAATAATTCAATACCCTTAGAATTATATTCCAATGCTTTTTGGAAAAACGATTCGTTCCAAACGATTTTCTTTACTAATGCCGTCTCATTCGGGACAGATAAGGTTTCGGTATCATCCGTTCCTACTACAAACAAGCCTTCGGTAGACTTCAATTGTTTGGCACTATAAACTTTGATAGGGTCTTTCTTTATATATGTTTCATGTCTACCAAACTTATAATAATAATTTACCCAAGCTGAATAAAACTCAGGGCTGGGCAAGGAGTGTTTTTCCCATTCTTGCAATATTTGCTTCAACTGCAAGCTGTCTCCAGTCTCAAAAAAATCAGTAAACTGACGAGAATAATCACTTTGTGCAGCAACCGAAACATAGGTCAACACTTCAATCAAAAAAAGATAAAAACGTTTCATAATCTTTTCCTATTAAATCCATCTACAAATATAGGAAAAATTATAAACAATCCAACGATTGCCACTCGTAAAATTCTTTATCATCATACAATATACAGCAGCGACCCCACACTGATAACGAGCCAAAGCAGCACGCCCTGCACCAAAGGCTTCACCCCTACCGACTTCAGCACATCGGTTGACAAGGAGGCACCGATAAAGAACATGGTAATGATGAGTCCCTTGCGTGCCAATCCGGCAATGGCTTTACCCACCTCGGGGACAGCATCGAGCACATAGGTATTAAGTAGAATGGCTACGATGAACCACAGAATAAACCAAGGGATGCTGACTTTCTTGCCATCGCCCTTGAAAATAAACGAAGTGGCAAGCGCCAAAGGAATAATCCACAACGCACGGGTAAGCTTGATGGTGGTGGCCACCTGAAGGGCTTCTTCGCCATAAGCGGCTCCCGCTCCTACCACCGAACTGGTATCGTGAATGGCAATGGCTGCCCAGGTACCGAACTCTTGTTGGTTCAAGCCCAACCACTGACCGAACACCGGAAAGATGAAAAGGGCAATGGCATTGAGGATGAAGATGGTGGCAAGGGCTACCGACATATCGCTGTCCTTCGCCTTGATGACGGGACCAACGGCCGCAATGGCACTCCCCCCGCAAATGGCAGTACCGGAACTGATGAGGTAAGAGGTATCCCGATTCATCTTCAGCAACTTACGTCCGATAAACATACCGATTACCATCGTTCCGACAACAGAAATGATGGTAAACATCATCCCCTCTTTACCCGAAGCCAAGGAGGCATGGAGGTTCATGCCGAAACCCAGACCCACTACGGAATACTGGAGGAGTTTCTTCGATACCTTCTTGTTAAATTTAGGATAGGCCTGGCCGCACAGCAAGGCAAAGACAAGACCAAGAAACAGGGCTACCGGAGGGGTTACCCACGAAGCAAAGACGCTCATGCCCGGTACATAACCCAGCAGCAAGCACACCGTCATAACGGCCAGCACGGCCACATAAACAGTTTTGTTGTTAGCTTTCAGAAAACCAATCATAGTATATACATAAAACAATTTGACGGGACAAAGTTACACATTATTATTCATTATTTTCATTCTTCATTTAAATCCTTTGTGTCTCTGTGTTCTAAAAAAACACTATCTTTGCATCCATTAAAAAAAATAGTAAGGAAATGATGATGGCCATTCACTATAGCAAAGGAGAAGAACGGACCAACTACCTTTCTCATGCAGGAGGGGTATTGTTGGGCCTCGTTGTAGGTATCTGCTTTCTGGTATACTGTTACCGGCACCAAAACTTGTGGATGCAATGGGGCGTGTGGCTGTACATGTTCGGCATGTTGGGCTCGTATGCCGCCTCTACCCTATACCATGCTTGTCCGCCACTCAGCAAATGGAAAGAACGCCTGCGTAAGTGGGACCACGCCGCCATCTATTGGCACATTGCCGGAAGCTACTCTCCCATCACCCTCGTGGCTCTGCGTGAACAAGGGTATTGGGGGTGGACACTCTTCTGCTTTGTATGGCTGTGCGCCATAGCAGGTACCATCATGAGTTTCCGCAAGCTGAAGGAGCATAACCACCTGGAAACCCTCTGTTATGTACTGATGGGGTTGGTGGTGCTCGTGGCCTTCAAACCGCTGATGGATGCCGTAAGTCCGCATGCCGTGGGATGGATAATCGGCGAAGGAGCATGCTACATCATCGGAGCCTTGTTCTATACATTCAACAAACGTCCCTACATGCACTCGGTGTTCCACTTCTTCGTACTCGGTGGGTCGGTATGTCACATCCTGGCTGTGTGGGACATTCTGAAAGATTTCATTTAAATTTCATCGGCACGGATGCCCAACGCCTGTAATACGGCATAGCCCAGCATCTCCCATTGGAAGGCCTTCGATTCGGGCAGCGGGTTCATACCCAATATGTGGATAGACTCCTTGCCATCGACTTTTTCCAATATTTCGGGCAACTTGTCGGCATACTCTGTTTCGGAGGGAATGATGACTAAATGCTTCACTTCCTTGGCATCGGCCACCAACTTGACGGATTCAAGGAAGAAGTCTTCACGGTTGGCCATATCCGAAGGTTCAAAAGTATTCAACTGGAACTCGCCCAACTGACTCTTGAAAGCTACATCGTTCAGCTCCTTCTTTAAATCTCCCGGTATAAAAGCATCCATACGGGGCTGTGCCTTATCGTACACAAACAGTACTTGCAACACATTATCGCCGGGCTGGATGGCTGCATCCATGGCCACACACTCCAGGAAGATGGGTAAATCGGCTTTAGGCAATTCACGGCCTATCATACTACCAAAATGGTGACTCAAATCGGCTGTTACCTTATTAATATAGGTTGCATCAATCAGAATAACCTTCTCGGCAAACTTTATTTCATTGTTGATTATCATAGCTCTTCTATTTATAGGTGCAAAGGTAAGAAAATAATTCCAATTGCTATATCGCAACAAGCAGTCACTTATTTTTAGGCACGGATTACACGGATTACACAGTTTTAAGTTAATGCTACAATAAAGACTTCCGTGTTAATCCGTGTAATCCGTGCCTAAGGAATAAAGATTAATGCCATTTCGTCATCTTACAGCACTTTCAACATGTCATTTTGTCTTAAAAACTTACCAAAAAGGGATTGGCAAACTATTTGCAGCCCTAAAGTGTTCTCAAACGAGAATAATTTAAAAGAAAGGAGAAACAAAATATGAATTTCAACAACTTTACCATCAAATCGCAAGAAGCGGTACAACAAGCCATTCAATTGGTACAAAACCGTGGACAACAGGCCATCGAGGCTGAGCACTTGTTGGCTGGAGTACTGAAAGTAGGTGAAAACGTAACCAACTTTCTGTTTCAGAAGTTGGGAATGAACGGACCACAAATAGCAAACGTACTCGACAAACAAATAGCCTCACTCCCCAAAGTAACGGGAGGTGAACCGTATTTGAGCCGTACTTCGAACGAGGTACTACAGAAATCGGTGGAACTCTCAAAAGGGTTGGGCGATGAGTATGTATCCTTGGAAGCAATGCTCCTGGCACTGCTGAATGTCAAAAGCACAGCCAGCACCATACTGAAGGATGCGGGAATGAACGAGAAAGACCTCCGCACAGCCATCAATGAATTGCGTCAGGGACAGAAGGTGACTTCGCAATCGAGCGAGGACACATACCAATCATTGAGTAAATATGCCATCAACTTGATAGAAGCCGCACGCACCGGCAAGCTGGACCCGGTAATCGGTCGTGACGAGGAAATACGTCGTGTACTCCAAATCCTGAGCCGACGCACCAAGAACAACCCGGTGCTTATCGGTGAACCTGGTACCGGTAAGACAGCCATCGTAGAGGGACTGGCACAACGTATCCTTCGGGGTGACGTGCCCGAGAACCTGAAGAACAAACAGCTCTTCTCCCTCGATATGGGGGCACTCGTAGCCGGTGCCAAGTACAAGGGTGAGTTCGAGGAACGACTGAAATCGGTTATCAATGAAGTGACCAAATCGGACGGCAACATCATCCTCTTTATCGACGAAATCCACACACTTGTGGGCGCCGGTAAGGGTGAAGGAGCCATGGATGCAGCCAACATATTGAAACCAGCCTTGGCTCGTGGGGAACTCCGCAGCATCGGTGCCACTACATTGGACGAATACCAGAAGTATTTCGAAAAGGACAAGGCACTGGAACGCCGATTCCAAACCGTAATGGTGGACGAGCCGGATACCGCCAGCTCCATCTCCATCTTGCGTGGGTTGAAGGAACGTTACGAAAACCATCACCAGGTGCGCATCAAGGACGAAGCCATCATTGCAGCCGTAGAGCTGAGTAACCGGTACATCACCGAACGGTTCTTGCCCGACAAGGCCATCGACCTGATGGACGAGGCAGCTGCCAAACTCCGCATGGAACGTGATTCATTGCCCGAAGAACTGGACGAAATAGAACGCCGTTTGAAACAGTTGGAAATTGAACGTGAGGCCATCAAACGTGAAAAGGATGATGCCAAGCTCGCCATACTGAACAAGGAAATAGAAGAGCTGCGTGAACAGGAAAAATCGTACAAGGCCAAGTGGCAGAGCGAAAAGGAACTAGTGAACCAGATTCAGCAGAACAAGCAGGAAATAGAAAACCTGAAGTTCGAAGCCGACAAGGCCGAACGGGAAGGCGACTATGGAAAGGTGGCCGAAATACGCTACGGAAAGCTAAAGGAACTGGAAGACGGCATCGCCAACATCCAGGAAGAACTGAAGCACATGCAAGGCGACAGTGCCCTGATTAAGGAAGAAGTGACCGCCGAAGACATTGCCGATGTGGTATCTCGCTGGACAGGCATCCCGGTAAGCAAGATGATGCAGAGTGAACGTGAAAAGCTGCTCTTCCTGGAAGATGAATTGCACAAGCGTGTTATCGGTCAGGACGAAGCCATTCAAGCCGTATCGGATGCGGTACGTCGCAGCAGAGCAGGTTTGCAAGACCCCAAGCGTCCTATCGGTTCGTTCATTTTCCTCGGTACAACGGGTGTGGGCAAGACGGAACTGGCCAAGGCTTTGGCAGAATATCTGTTCGATGACGAGAGTCTGATGACCCGTATCGACATGAGCGAGTATCAGGAAAAGCATACCGTAAGCCGACTCATCGGAGCGCCTCCGGGATATGTGGGATACGATGAAGGCGGTCAGCTGACCGAAGCGGTACGCCGCAAGCCCTACTCTGTGGTATTGTTCGACGAGATTGAAAAGGCGCACCCGGATGTGTTCAATGTCTTGCTACAAGTGTTGGACGATGGCCGATTGACCGACAACAAAGGCCGCACGGTGAACTTCAAGAACACGCTCATCATCATGACCTCCAACCTGGGTAGCGCTTACATCCAAAGTCAGTTCGAGAAACTGAACGACGACAATCACGACTTGTTGGTAGAGGAAACCAAGAACGAGGTGATGAACATGCTGAAGAAGACTATCCGTCCGGAATTCCTAAACCGTATAGACGAAACCATCATGTTCCTGCCGCTGAACAAGCCGCAAATAGAACAGATAGTACGTTTGCAAATCAAGGGAATACAGAAGATGCTGGAAGACAACGGAGTGAACCTCCATTTGAGCGACCCAGCCATCGACTTCCTGGCTACTGCCGGCTACGATCCCGAGTTCGGTGCCCGACCGGTGAAACGTGCCATCCAGCGCTATCTGCTGAATGACTTGTCGAAGAAACTCCTCTCCCTCGAGGTGGACCGTAACAAGCCCATCCGGGTAGAACGGGATACCGACGGACTGAAGTTTACAAACTGATAAAAAGAAAGTGTCATTCTGAGTGAAACGAAGACGAGTTGTTGAGGACTTTGTCCGAAAAATCTGATTACATGATGTTTTCAGATTCTTCACTCCGTTCAGAATGACACTATTTATTTACTACCTTTACTTATTCTTCTGTAGCTTCTTCCTCTTCAGCAGCTACAAATTCGGTAATACCATTGTTTACCAAAATATTGTACCATTGAATGAGTTTCTTAATATCACTGGTATGTACACGATCACGGTCGTAAGTAGGAAGCACTTCAGCCATATACGCATGTAGTTCTGCTTGTGAAGCCTTCTTATAATCAATTGAAGCCACTGCTCCGTTTTCTTTCTTCTTTACAGATTCAAACACTTCGCCAAGAGCCACTTCTTCATCATCAGTATACATGGCAATATCTCCCAATGAAATAACCTTATCGTGGGCATATGCTGGCATACGCTTCTTAGTAGCGTCCAAAGCTTCCAAAATTAACATATTCTTTCCTTGAGAGACCAACTTAAACAAACCTGGCTTACCGGAAATTGATAAAATAGTCTTTAACATAATGCTTTTTGTATTGATTTAATATTTCGGGGAGCAAAAGTAATATTCATACACGAAACTCCCAAATTTATTCACGTTATTTTCCTCTTTTTATTTGATAAATAAGTGCATCAAGCTGTTTCTGAAGGCAAACACTTCCATCATTCAGCACTACAAAATCGGCTTTATCCCTTTTTTCTTCCTCATTCATCTGAGCAGACATACGTGCACGTATTTGAGATTCGGTAGCCCCATCACGTTTCATAGCTCTTTCCAATCGCAAACTTTCGGGTGCATACACCGCAACTACCGCATCGACTACATCATCAAAGCCCGATTCATAAAGAATGGCCGATTCTAATCCCACTATTTCACAATCTGTATGCTCCTCCAGCCAACGACGGAAGTCAGCCTTTACCCGTGGATGAATAATGGCATTAACCTGGGTTGCATGCTCTGAAGAGGCAAACAAATAAGCGGCCAACAAAGATTTGTTCAAGGTGCCATCATCAAAAAACACCTGTTCTCCCACCAAAGCAACCAGCCCCTTTCGGATTTCCTCATCAGAAACCGTCAATCGTTTGGATTCATTATCGGCATTGTAAATAGGAATACCCCGTTCCTCCAACAGATTAGACACATACGATTTTCCACTACCAATGCCACCGGTTATCGCAATACTAATCATGAGAAACAAATTGTTGTTCGATAATATATTCTATTTCTTTGGGGCTTATGCGGGCATGATTTACATGGGGGGACAATACCGTAAGTATAGGCTTACACTTCTCGTCCTCCATATCCTCCAAGTCCTTGAAATCTACTTCTACCGCAAAATCTTCTGCCGTAATATCTTTAAAATGACTCAGCCCTACCTGGAAAGTAACCTGCACCTTGGAGGGAAAAGTACGCAGCACCTTGTCGGCTGGGAAACCGATACCACGCACAGGGACTTCTACCGTCTTTTCAGAATAGATATCAACCATCAAGGTTATATCGCTATAGTCGGGAATAAAACGAGCTCCCTTTACCGGAGAGAGTCCTACCCTATTACGAACAGTATCCGATACGTGTTCAATATTCAAAGGCTGTGTATAGGCGGCTTTAATGGTATCAAGCACCACACGTGGAGCATACACCATTACCGAATCGGGGGAATAAGTAATTTCGGAAATATAATATTGACGTTCGGCTTTGACTTCACCTTGCAACTCTACAGGTACCATTTTCCCTTTACCTTGTGTATAGACAAAATCGATGGTATCTGGTTTTACCGTCAAAACTTTTGTAGACTGGTTCAACTGGCTTACAACACGTTTAGTCAATTCCGTAGAATGAATCTTCACTTGATTTCCTTTCCCTACGAATTCAGAGAAATCCAAAGTAACCGGATAGAATGTCTGTCCCAACAGATAATTAACCAATACCGTACCTCTATCCTTTACTCCAATCCGTAGTTCAGAGGGCAGCTCAGAAGTTATCACTGCATTTTCGGGAACATTTTTCACTCGAAGGGGAACTTTCAACTCTGTTTCATATTCATCATCAAGTACTTGAAGCAACCAAAAACAAAATGAAACGAATACAAAGAATAAGAAAATCAGGAATTCCCTGCTTCTCTTACTCAGTAGGAAATCTCTGATTTTCTGTAATGTACGTGAATAACGTGTACGTATGTTCTGATTATCGAACATAAGTTAATTCATTTATTATTTACCCGGTTGGGTAGCAGCAGCATTGGCATAGATTGAATTTTTGTCAATCTTGATCTTTACACCCGATGCGATTTCCAATACCACAACGCTATCTTCAATATCTTTCACTTTTCCGTAGATACCACCTGCAGTAATTACTTCCTGACCAATTTCCAAGTTCTTACGGAAATTCTGAATTTCTTTTTGCTTCTTGTTCTGAGGACGAATCATAAAGAAATACATAATGGCAAAGATAGCTACCATCATAATCAAGAATGAATAGTCACCGCCACCTTGGGCTTGCAACAACATAAATGCTGGAGTCATAATAATTCGATTTTATAAGTTTATTAATTTTTAGTCAACTTGTTTTCTTTCTGCAAAACTTTCACAATACCATCCAAAGTACCGTTAATAAAGTTGCCGCTCTTAGGTGTACTATACAACTTGGCAATCTCTATATACTCATTTAACGAAACACTGACAGGAATGTTTGGGAAACTCAAAATTTCGGCCAAAGCTATTTGCATAATCACCACATCCATGAATGCTACACGATCCAAATCCCAATTACGTGTATTTTCACTGATGAGATGACGATAATAATCGGCATTCAAAATGGTGCGACGGAACAGACGACGGGCAAAATCCTTATCTTCTTCATCTTTAAATTCCGGCAACAATTCTTGCTTGGCACCATTTTTTTCGTCAAACCGCTTGATTGTCTTTAAAACAAAGGTATCTACAATTTCCTTGTCGTCATTCCAATATAAACTTTGATCTTCCAACACCTGGTCAAGTTCGGTATTGTTAAAGATTATCTTTTTGTAAATCTTACGCCATACTTCACGGTCCTCTTCATACGAAGAAGTTTCGGCTGCCATATATTCCTTATATATATCGCTATCCATAATTTTTTCACACAAGTTCTTGACAAACTCTTCTTCATTACTCCAAGTCTTCTTCTGAGTCTCAGAAAACTGAAGCAACTGGCTGTTCACTTCCAGCTGGGCGATAAAGCGATTATCTACAAATTTGGTATTCGGATACAACTCTTCAGCAGTAGGCAACAATTTGTTTTTTGCTGCATTGATTTTTCTTTCTGCCTGCTTGGTAATTTCGACCATTAAGAGTAACAGATAGTTATATAAATCATAAGCTTTGGACAGACTGAAGAACAACTCTTTTTCTGCAGTATCCAAATTCTTGCCTCCATTTTGATAATAGGCATAGACTATCTGAACAATTTTAAGACGAATAAGAACTCTATTTATCATAATTCATATAAATTATTTATGAGTTGCAAAGTTACATATTTCCTCGAAAAGAACATCATCCAATCACTTATTTTTAATTAAAAAATACATGGAATTAACGAATTCGTCATTTTATTCGAAGTTTATCGATAAATTCTTTGCACATTGAAAAAAAATGCCCAATTTTGAACACTGATTTAAAAACGGACTAAAGACATGGAAGAATTTAAGAAGAAAAGTGTTGCTGAAGGTGATAAGGAAATTGTTTTTTCCAAAGCCATCAAGGCCGGAAAACGCATCTACTACTTAGACGTAAAGAAGAATCGTAAGGATGAAATGTTTCTAGCCATTACAGAAAGTAAGAAAGTTGTATCAGGAGAAGGCGAAGACTCGCAAGTAAGTTTTGAAAAGCATAAGATTTTCCTTTATAAAGAAGACTTTGAAAAGTTTACCGAAGGACTTCATCAAGCTATCCAATTCATATCTAAAGAACAAGGCTTGAGCGAACGCCGTCCCGAAGAAAAGATTAAGCAAGAACCTGCTGAGGAAGAAACAGAAAGCCTTTCGGCCGATGAAATCAAGATAGATATTGATTTTTAAGAATAAAGTAAGAGAGTCTGGGAATAAATTCCGGACTTTCTTTTTGTTATATCAGAAATAAAGCGTACCTTTGCACCGCTTTTTTAAGCTCATCGTGTGATATACCACATCGTGTGATGGCGAATTAAGCAAAAATCAACTTAATTTAGAGTAACACATTAAAATCAGAAAAAATGAAAACAATTGAAATCAAAGGTTCTGTAAGAACAGACATCGGCAAAAAAGCCACTCGTGAATTGCGTAAGAATAACGGTGTACCTTGTGTGTTGTATGGTGTAAAGAAGGATGAAAACGGTCTTCCAGTAGCCACTCACTTTACAGTAACTGTTGAAGGTCTCCGTAAGTTGGTATACACACCAAATATCTATTTGGTAAACTTGGACATCGATGGTACAGTAGTTACTGCTATCATGAAGGACATCCAATTCCACCCAGTATCAGACGCTATCTTGCACGTTGACTTCTTGCAAGTAGAAGAAAACAAGCCGGTTGCTATGGAAGTTCCTGTACAATTGGAAGGTTTGGCAGAAGGTGTACGTGCCGGTGGTAAGTTGGCTTTGCAAATCCGCAAGCTCAAAGTGAAAGCTTTGTACAGCGCTATTCCTGAACGTTTGGTTATCGATGTAACTCCATTGGGTCTTGGTAAGACTATCAAGGTAGGCGAATTGAGCTACGAAGGTCTTGAACTGTTGAACGCTAAGGACGCTGTAGTTTGTGCTGTTAAGTTGACTCGTGCTGCTCGTGGTGCTCAAGCTGCTGCCGGTAAGTAATCAACACAATTAATCCTTGTCAATGAAATATTTGATTGTAGGACTGGGCAATATCGGTGCCGAATACCGAAACACCCGTCACAACATAGGATTCATGGTATTGGACGCCCTTGCAAAGGCGTCCAATCTTGTTTTTGCCGATGGACGCTACGGAGCAACCGCCAACCTATCTATCAAGGGACGCCAGTTGGTTTTGCTCAAGCCATCTACCTACATGAACCTGAGTGGTAATGCCGTTCGCTACTGGATGCAAAAAGAAAACATTTCCCTCGAAAATGTACTAATTGTAGTGGATGATCTCGCCCTACCCTTCGGCACCCTCCGCCTTAAAGGCAAGGGAAGCGATGCTGGGCACAACGGATTGAAGCATATTGCCGAAATTCTCGGTACACAAAACTATGCACGTCTGCGTTTCGGCATTGGCAATGATTTTCCACGTGGGCATCAAATAGACTATGTGCTTGGAAACTTTACCGAAGAAGACATGAAAACCATGGAGGAACGTTTGGAAACTGCTGGAAACATCATCAAGAGTTTCTGCCTGGCAGGTATCAACATCACCATGAACCAATACAACAAGAAGTGATATGGCAGAAGCGAGAATAGACAAATGGATGTGGGCTACCCGTATTTTCAAGACACGGACCATTGCTTGCGAAGCTTGCAAAAAAGGCCGTATTGCCATCAATGGCGCCCAAGTAAAGCCATCACGCATGGTTAAGCCGGGCGACATAGTCGAAGTACGCAAACCGCCCATCACCTACTCCTTTAAGGTACTACAAGCCATTGAAAAGCGAGTTGGCGCTAAATTGGTGCCCGAGATGATGGAAAATGTCACGCCCAAAGAACAATATGAATTATTGGAAATGAGTCGTATCAGCGGATTTGTTGACCGTGCCCGAGGTACCGGCCGTCCTACTAAGAAAGATCGACGGAGCATGGATGAGTTTATGGCACCTGAATACTTTCCAGAAGACGATTTCGACTTTGATTTTGATTTCGAGGAGGAAGAATAAAAAAGTGGATGTGCATCAAACACATCCACTTTTTCTTTAATCTATATATTAGAGATATTTCTTAATTTCCTCAATCATCTGTTGATACTCTTCATCTGTCAGATAAACTTTTCCAGGATTCATTTGGAATGTACCACCATAATCGGGGCCATCTACATACTTGGGAGCCAAGTGGAAATGAAGATGAGATAACTTGTCACTATACGCACCATAGTTTATCTTTTCGGGATGAAAAGCCTGATCCATGGCTTTGGTTACCTTAACCACATCAGCCATAAAGGCATTACGTTCCTCATCACTCAACTCAAACAGATCGTTCACATGGTCTTTATAGGCCACCAAACATCGGCCACGATAAGTTTGTTCTTTGAACAAGAATACTCTTGAAACACTCAATTGAGCAATTTCAATCATCAAGTTATGCAATGTCTCATTGTTCTGACAATAGAGACATTCTGCTGGATTACTTCTCATATTTCTTTATATATACTATTGGTTAATAATTTGATTCTCCATCAATTTATATACATTATTTTGTTCGCCCACCACCCAAATCACATCTCCAATTTCAAATGCCATTTGAGGCTCCGGGGTAAGCAGACGACCGTTTCCTTTCTCCACTCCAACCACCAGACAATGATATGCTTCACGGATATTGCTGGTTTGGATGGTTTTTCCTAAGAAAGCAGAATGTTCACCTACTACAATCTGCTTGATATGCATTTCACGCTTTTCTATTTCATTTTCTTCGGCAGCAGCAGACACTTTCTTCACCTCTTTGCCAAATACAGACAATTGTTCATCTGTACCTATCACCTGAATCGTATCTCCGGGAAACAGACGTACCTCAGCTCCCGGTATATTGATACGGTGAAGCCCACGGATAACGGAAGCCACATGGACTCCGTATTTATTCCCCAAATTCAGTTCTTTCAACGTACATCCCGCCCATAACGAATCAGCCGGTATATCAAAATCTGACAGGTGCAAATCCCTCGACAAAAGATGGCCTTCGTACTTCGGACGTTTTTGTCCCGTAAATTCAGCATGGGTATCTCTAAAGCGCAAGTTCTGAATAAATGTACGTTCCATATAAATGGACTGTTTCTTAAGAAACCGGGAAAGTATCATCAGCACAACCAGAACCAAAGCTATGGCTATAACAAGCAAAGTAGATGCATCAAACAGACGTCTGACGACAAACAAAATAAAACCTACCGCTATAACCATACGCAGAACGATTGTAGAGACCAAAGGCGCACGGTTAAAACGATTGTCCTGCCATAAGACTTGGAACTCTATGCTATGATTCTTCTTCATCATTATTGCACGCAAGAAGGGAGAAATACAAAGAATCGTAAAAACAGTACTAGTCCATTTGGCCCATACTTCCGGCATGACAGCATATAATAGAGGAATAACAAATTGGAACGACAATAATATTACAGCTATACACAATACAGAATAGATGGCTACAATACGACCTATATCTACCAAAAGTTTCTTCCAATTGCTCTCACTATTGACTGTCTGTGAACCCGAAGCATAGCGTTCCAACATCCGTTTCCATTTTAAAGGCATCCGTTTGTCTACATATTGATAGGCCGGTACTGCCAAACGTATCATATAAGGTGTTAGAAAAGTGGTAATGACTGACACCGCCACCACAATAGGATACAAGAAACTGCTGGTTACATTCAGGCTTACTCCCAACGAAGCTATAATGAAAGCAAATTCTCCGATTTGAGTTAAACTAAAGCCACACTGCATGGCTACCTTCAAAGGCTGGCCGGCCAAGACAACTCCACCTGTACCTAAAATGGTTTGTCCTAAAAGGATGGCCAAGGTTATGGCTATAATCGGTCCGATGTATTCCACAATCATGGCCGGATCGACCATCATTCCTACTGACACAAAGAAAATGGCACCAAACAAATCCTTCACAGGAGCAACCAACTTCTCGATGGTTTCAGCTTCTACAGTCTCTGCCAAAATAGATCCCATAATGAATGCTCCAAATGCAGGAGAAAAACCTACTTTAGCTGCCAAGACTACCATTCCGAAACACATGGCCAAAGAAAGAATCAGCATAGTCTCGTTGCTCACCCACTTCTTCGAGCGTTTCAAGAAAATCGGAATCAAGTAAATACCTACCACAAACCAAAGTATCAGGAAGAACATCAGTTTGCCGATACTGAAAACCATCTCTCCGCCTTCAAAGTTTTGACTGACAGCCACTGTACTAAGCAATACCATCAAGACGATGGCAAGAATATCTTCAATAATCAGAATACTGAGCACCAGTCCCGCAAACCTCTGCTGCCGCAAGCCGAGATCATCGAACGCCTTATAAATAATGGTAGTGGAGGACATAGCCAACATCCCTCCAAGGTATAGACAGTCCATCGATTTCCATCCAAACGACCAGCCTACCGTCATCCCAATCATAATCATTGAGAAAATGATGGAACATGCGGCAATGACCGCTGTCCCTCCTACCTTCACCAATTTCTTGAAGCTGAATTCCAATCCGAGCGCAAAGAGAAGAAAGATGACACCAATCTCTGACCACGTATGGATGCTGGCCGTATCGATGACAGAGGGAGTCAATGTAAAATGCGGACTCGCCAAAAATCCAGCCACAATATAGCCCAACACCAAAGGTTGCTTCAGACGCTTGAAAATGAGCGTCATCACACCGGCACAAATCAAGATGAGTGCCAAATCGCTGATAAGGGGAGCTAATTCTGACATCTGCTTATGCTTATCTTATCTCATTTTTTTCATTTCGTTTAAGGCGTTCCCGCATCTCGGCCGTAATGGTGAACAAGGCATCGCCACTGGAGTTCAAAGCTGTCTCTACCGAATCCTGCACCACACCTATAATAAAGCCTACCGCCACAACTTGCATGGCAACATCGTTGCTGATTCCAAAAAGAGAACAAGCCATGGGAATGAGCAGCAATGAACCTCCAGCCACACCCGATGCGCCACATGCGCCCAAAGTAGCGATGATACTAAGCAACAAGGCACTTAGCAAGGAGATTTCAAGTCCCAATGTGTGGCATGTGGTCAAGGTCATCACCGTTATAGTAACAGCAGCTCCGTTCATATTGATGGTACTGCCCAAGGGAATACTTACAGAATAAAAATCCTCATCCAATCCCATACGTTTACACAATGCCATATTTACGGGAATGTTAGCAGCGGACGAGCGAGTAAAGAAAGCACTCACTGCACTTTCCTTCAAACACCGCCATACTAATGGATATGGATTACGACGAAGCATACATCCCACTATGATAGGATTAATAACGAGTGACACGGTCAACATACAGCCAACAAGCAACAACAATAGCTTGCCATAGGTAGTAAAAATGTCAAGACCACTCTGTGACACTGTAGTATAAACTAAACCGAAAATACCAAACGGAGCACATTGGATAACCCATGCTACCACCTTCGACACCGCTTCAGCCCAATCATGCAAGCAATCTATGGTCTGCTTGGTAGCTACCATCTTCAGAGCAAGTCCTACAATTATAGCCCAAAACAAGATACTCAAATATTTGGCACGGACAATGGCATCAAGAGGATTGCACACCACTTCTGTTACAATGTTACGGAATACGTCACCCAATGCACCTGGAGCAGCATTGGAAGTATCAACCACATTGGCCAAAACAATACTTATCGGGAATAGTGAACTGGCGAATACCGCCAATACAGCAGCCATCAATGTAGTGAACATATACAGCATCACTACAGTTTTGAAACGACTGCCCAATCCGTTGTGAGCCTTGGCAACCGAAGCTGTTACTAATACTCCTACCAATATCGGCGCAATGCCTTTAAGTGCACCAACGAACAAATCGCCCAACATGGAAATGGCACTGTACCCCGGCATCGTTATACCCAATATCGATCCCAAGATAATACCGGTCAGAATGCGTAGCATTAAATTGCTCTGCTTCCATGCACGGAAAAGTTTCATGATCTGATTCATAAAATAACATATTCTTGAAACGGATTATCTAACAACAATCCTTACATATTATTTACGGCTCACAGAACATTGTTTTTGAATAAAAGAACAATGCTCTATGAGCCAACGTACATTATCTACTTGTTTGCAAATAACAGAACGAGAACAAAAGTTCATTACTTGCGGAACGGAGCCTTCACCACTTTGGCTTTCAGCTTGCGACCGCGTACATCAATAAAGATTTCTGAATCGAGAGCCGAATATGCCTTAGCCACATAACCCATACCAATACCAATCTTACGGGTAGGTGACATGGTACCACTGGTAACTTCACCAATTTCTTCGCCTTCGGCATTCACGAGTTTGTAACCATGACGAGGAATACCACGGTCAACCAATTCAAAGGCAACCAACTTACGGGTAATACCTTCGGCCTTCTGCTTTTCAAGGATAGCACGTGCAGTGAAGTTCTTACCATCGACAAACTTGGTAATCCAACCCAAACCAGCTTCGAGTGGTGAAGTGGTATCACTCAAATCATTACCGTAGAGACAGAAGCCCATTTCCAAGCGGAGAGTATCGCGGGCACCCAATCCAATAGGCTTGATACCTTCGGGAGCACCGGCTTCGAAAATGGCATTCCAAATGGTTTCACCATCTTCCGGATAGAAATACAATTCAAAACCTCCGGCACCAGTATAACCTGTATTCGAGATGATGACTTCCTTACATCCAGCAAATTCACCTGTAGTGAAAGCATAGTAAGGAATTTCGGACAAGTTCACCGGAGTGAGGCGTTGCAACACTTCAGTAGCCTTCGGACCTTGGATGGCCAATTGTGCCATGCGGTCGGAAGAGTTTTCGAGTTCTGCTCCTACTGTGTTATGGCTTACACACCAATTCCAGTCCTTTTCAATGTTGGCGGCATTTACAACCAACAAGTATTTTTCGTCTTCATAATGATATACCAAGAGGTCGTCAACAATACCACCTTCTTCATTTGGGAAACAAGTATATTGTGCCTTACCTAAAGGAAGTGTGGCTACATTATTCGATGTCACTTGTTGCAAGAATTCCAAGGCATTGGGACCTTTCACCCAAAATTCTCCCATGTGAGATACATCGAATACACCCACACCGTTGCAAACGGTCATGTGTTCATCGATAATGCCTGAGTATTCAATTGGCATGTTATAACCTGCAAATTCATGCATCTTTGCTCCAAGAGCGATGTGTTTTTCGGTAAACGGAGTTGTTTTCATGATTTATGATTTAGATTTTTATATAATTTTTTCATGCATTATCTAGCTGTAAGTTCTGCAATCTTTACCACTACCATCATAGCCTTTTCCATTGATTGGATAGGAACAAATTCATAACGGCCATGGAAATTCAAGCCACCGGCAAAGATATTGGGGCAAGGCAATCCCTTGAAGGAAAGTTGAGCACCGTCGGTTCCGCCACGGATAGCCTTCACCTTAGGAGTAACACCGGCTTCCTTCATGGCTTCAAAGGCAATATCGATGACATGCATCACTGGTTCTATCTGCTGACGCATGTTGTAATATTGATCTTTCAATTCTACTTTCACAAGCGCTTCGCCATATTTCTGATTAATAACTTCACCCCATGCCTTCATGCATTCCTTCCGAGCTTCGAACTTGGCACGGTCATGATCACGAATGATATAGGTTATAGTAGTTTGTTCTACTCCACCTTCTATACCTACTACATGATAGAAGCCTTCGTAACCATCGGTATGTTCTGGGGTTTCTTCACCCGGCAATTGGCTCATGAATTCATTGGCTACACGGATAGCGTTAATCATCTTGTTCTTGGCATAACCCGGATGCACATTACGTCCCTTCACAATGACCTTGGCTGCAGCAGCATTGAAGTTTTCAAATTCCAGTTCTCCCACTTCACCACCGTCCATGGTATAAGCCCATTGACAACCGAACTTCGCTACATCAAACTTATGGGCGCCCAAACCGATTTCTTCATCGGGATTGAAACCGATGCGAATCTTTCCATGCTTGATTTCAGGATGTTCTTGCAAATATACGATGGCAGATACGATTTCGGCAATACCTGCCTTATCATCAGCACCCAACAAGGTCTTTCCGTTGGTAACAATCAAATCTTCTCCCTTATGGTCGAGCAATTCGGGAAATTGTACCGGTGACAAAACGATGTTTTCTTCTTCGCAAAGCGTTATGTTTTCTCCGTCATAACGGCGTACTATCCGTGGTGTTACGTTTTCGCCCGTCATATCAGGACTGGTATCCATGTGGGCAATGAAACCAATCACGGGTACATCCTTATCAATATTGGCTGGCAATGTGGCATACAGATAGCCGTTCTCGTCCAACTCTATTTCTTCCAAGCCTAAGCTTTCCAATTCTTCCTTCAGATATTGGGCAAACACCATTTGTTTGGGAGTACTTGGAGTAACTCCACTGTTTTCGTCCGACTGTGTATCGAAACTCACATATTTCAAGAAACGTTCTACTAATGTCATAATTTCCAATTTTAATTCTACGTGCCGTAAAAATAGGAAAAGAGCCCCGATTTGCCAAACAAATCGAGACTCTTTTTTATACAATGATGAAAATCTGTCATTAAAAATGGCTGGAGCCATCAAAACAATGCGTACAAACCTTACATCTGGGAAGACCTATGGCTTCAATCAATGTTTCCAAAGTGTTGTATTTCAATGATGTCAATCTGAATTGTTTTCTGATTTCCTCTACCATCTTCTTATATTCGGGTGAATCTGTCTTGGCATACTTGTCCAGATTCTTGTTTTCATCGCCTTCCAAATCTTTGATGATGCGACGGGTCAACAATTCCAAATCGCCTTTCGAAGAACTGAATCCGATAAACGGACAACTATAGATGAGCGGTGGACAAGCAATACGCATATGCACTTCCTTTGCACCGTAATCATATAGAATATTAACATTATCATTCAACTGTGTACCGCGTACAATAGAGTCATCGCAGAAAAGCACACGCTTGTTTTCAAGCATCGTACGGTTAGGTATCAGCTTCATCTTGGCCACCAAAGAACGGAGTTCCTGACGGGAAGGAGTGAAACTACGAGGCCATGTCGGCGTGTATTTAGTAATGGCACGATGATAAGGCACTCCCTTACCTTCGGCATATCCCATGGCCATACCAATGCCCGAGTCGGGAATACCACAAACACAATCCACTTCGGATTCATCCTTCTTTCCCATTTTGAATCCGCAATTGAAGCGGACTTCTTCTACATTCTTTCCTTCATAACAAGAAACGGGGAACCCGTAATACACCCACAAGAACGAACAAATCTGCAATCCTTCATTAGGCTTGCGCATCTGTTCCATACCATCGGCACGCAAGCGGATAATTTCACCCGGTCCTACGTATTTCTCTATCTCATATCCGAGGTTAGGAAAACTACTCGATTCGCTGGTCACAGCATAAGCATCTTCCCGTTTACCGATGACTACAGGAGTACGTCCCCATTGGTCGCGCGCAACAATGATGCCATCTTCTGTCAGCAACAACATGGAGCAGGAGCCCTTTATCTTCCGGAAGACATTCTCTATACCATCCACAAAATCTTTTCCTTGTACAATGAGTAAGGCCACCAATTCTGTCTGATTGGTTCTACCCATACTCATTTCGGCAAAGTGCATATTCGATGCCAGCAATTCCTTTTCCAATTCAGGAATGTTATTAATCTTGGCAACAGTTACAATGGCAAACTTACCTAAATGTGAATTGATGAGAATGGGCTGTGGATCTGTATCGCTGATGATTCCTACGCCTGAATTACCCTTGAACTTGGAGAGTTCTGATTCGAACTTATTGCGGAAATATGCATTCTCTAATGTGTGGATTGCTCTTGCAAATCCTGACTCTTCGGAGTATGTAGCCATACCCCCTCGTTTAGTACCTAAATGTGAGTTATAATCCGTACCGTAAAATAAATCGGTCGCACATGCAGTCTTGGAGACTGTACCAAAAAAACCACCCATACTATCTATTGTATTTTTGTTTTTGAGGTTGCAAAGATAGGAATAAATACTGAAAAGGCGGAAAATGCCATGAATTTTTCTTTAGACAAATTAAGAAGAAATGATTTATTATATGTATTTTTGCACATTATTAATCTACATTTCATTAAAATGCTTGAAAAACTTTTTGGTTTCAATCCGAAAGAAACCACCGTACGAACAGAAATTATGGCAGGGATTACCACTTTCCTGACCATGGCTTACATTTTGGCTGTCAATCCCAATATCCTGAGCGAAACAGGTATGGATAAAGGCGCCTTGTTTACAACCACCGTAGTTATGTCGGCATTAGCTACCATATTCATGGGAATTTATGCTAAATTACCCCTTGCATTGGCTCCAGGTATGGGTCTGAATGCATTTTTCGCATATACCGTATGTATGATTATGGGGTATTCCTGGCAATTTGCTTTGACCGCTGTATTTTTGGAAGGTCTTGCATTCATCCTGCTGACAGTAACAAACCTTCGCGAAAAGATTGTTGATGTAATCCCCGATACACTCAAGAATGCCATTAGTGCGGGTATCGGACTTTACATTGCTTTTATTGGGTTAAAAAGTGCAGAAATCATTGTTAACAATGAAGCTACTTTAGTAAGCTTAGGCCAATTAACATCAGGTTCTGCTCTATTAGGTGTCATCGGTATTGTTTTAACATCTGTATTATTGGTAAAGAATGTAAAAGGTGCCCTCTTGTTTGGTATCCTTGTTACCACACTCATCGGTATTCCTTTGGGAGTAACCAACATCGACGGCATTTTCAGTGTTCCCCCTTCAATAGAACCTATTTTCTTGAAGTTTGAATGGGATCATATCTTCACTAAAGAAATGATTGTCATCGTATTTACCTTATTATTCGTCGATTTGTTCGATTGTATCGGTACCGTTATCGGTGTAACAACAAGAGCCGGTATGGTGAAGGAAGATGGTAAAATCCCTCATTTGAAGGAAGTGTTTATGGTAGACTCAATTGCTACTACTGCTGGTGCAGCCATGGGTACCAGTACCGTAGCCGTTTATGTAGAAAGTGCTGCTGGTGTAAACGAAGGAGGCCGAAGCGGACTTACCGCCTTTATCACAGGCGCTTGTTTCTTGTTGGCTTTGTTCTTCGCACCGTTATTCTTAGCTATTCCTGCTGCAGCTACAGCACCTGTACTTGTATTGGTAGGTTTGATGATGATGGGGTCAGTGCTTAAAGTAGACTTCAACAATTATGCCGAAGCCGTTCCCGCATTTATCTGCATCATTTTTATGCCACTTGCATATAGCATTTCAGATGGTATTGTTTTAGGACATTTAAGCTATATATTCATCAATCTTTGTAGCGGAAACTACAAGAAAATGACGGTTGGTATGTATATCTTGGCGGCCTTCTTCTTATTGAAATTTATCTTATAATCAATGTATTAAAATAGTAACCTTATGAATACCGTTGTACAAGTAAAAGACAAGAAATTCGCTCTGTATATTTCAGAAGAGACCATCAAGGCAAGAGTAAAGGAAGTAGCAGCACAGCTGGATGCTGATTTGAGAAAGAAGAATCCCCTTTTCCTCGTCATCCTGAACGGATCATTTGTATTCGCTGCCGACTTATTGCGTGACATCAACTTCCCATGCGAAATTACCTTCGTTAAGATGGCATCGTATGAAGGAACCAGTACCACCGGTGAAGTAAAGCAACTCATCGGGCTGAATGAAAACGTAACCGGACGCACCGTAGTCATTGTTGAAGACATCATCGAATCGGGTACCACAATGAAAGAAATGCTCCGTATGTTGGGTAGTAAGAAACCAAAGGAAGTTTTCATCACTTCACTTTTTGTTAAGCCGGGCTGTTTGAAAGTTGACCTTAAAATAGATTACCGCTGCTTCGATATCGAAGACGATTTCATTGTAGGATATGGATTGGATTACAACCATGAAGGACGTAACCTGCCTCACATCTACCAAGTGATAGAATAACATCTATACGTACATAGAATCATTCAATCGCCTGAAACGAACAAGTTTCAGGCGATTTTTGTTTCTTTGCTCAGAACAAACAAGGAATATTATGAAAATAGCAAGCATTAAAGGAAGAGAGATTCTCGATTCAAGAGGAAATCCCACCATCGAAGTCGATGTAATGTTGGAAAATGGTATATTAGGACGTGCCTCTGTACCCTCAGGAGCCTCTACCGGCGAACATGAAGCTTTGGAACTGCGCGACCATAATCGCGATCGTTACCTGGGCAAAGGGGTACTCAAGGCCGTCAAGCACATTAATACACATATTGCCGAATCCTTGATAGGAAAAGATGTACTCGATCAACGGGGCATCGACCGCATAATGATAGACCTCGACGGCACTCCAACCAAAAGCCGGTTGGGTGCCAATGCCATCTTGGGAGTATCACTTGCCGTAGCCAAAGCTGCCGCCAACTCATTGGATCTCCCTCTATATCGATATATTGGAGGAAGCAACACATACGTCATGCCGGTGCCCATGATGAATATCATCAACGGCGGATCACATTCCGATGCACCCATTGCTTTTCAAGAATTTATGATTCGCCCCATCGGTGCCAAGACCTTCAGCGAAGGCTTACGTATGGGAGCCGAAATCTTCCATGCCTTAAAACGGGTATTGAAAGGTAGGAAACTGAGTACTGCTGTGGGCGATGAAGGTGGGTTTGCACCTGGTTTCCATGGAACGGAAGATGCTTTGAACTGTATCCTTACTGCCATTGAAGATGCCGGTTACGAACCTCAACGACAAGTAACCATCGGATTGGATTGTGCATCTTCTGAGTTTTACACCGATGGTATTTACGACTACACCAAATTCGAAGGCATTGGTGCTGCTATCCGCAGTTATGGTGAACAGATTGACTATTTGGAAGAATTATGTAACCACTACCCCATCGACTCCATCGAAGACGGTATGGCCGAAAACGATTGGGACGGTTGGAAAATGCTCACTGCCCGATTAGGAAAGCAATGCCAATTGGTAGGCGACGATTTGTTTGTAACCAACGTACATTTCCTCCGCAAAGGGATTCAAGAAAAATGCGGCAATGCCATCTTGATAAAAGTAAACCAAATAGGTACACTCACCGAAACACTCGATGCCATTGAGATGGCACACCGACACGGATATGCCACCATCATCAGTCATCGCTCGGGAGAAACCGAAGATACCACCATTGCCGACTTGGCCGTAGCCACTAACAGCGGCCAAATCAAAACCGGTTCACTGAGCCGTAGCGACCGCATGGCCAAGTACAACCAATTGCTCCGTATTGAAGAAGAATTGGGCTGCAAGGCCGTATATGGCTATCCGAAAGTTTGTTGATTACTTTATCTTCCTAATGGCATTATACACCGATACTCCCCAATAGTTTTTCAAGCCAATACCAAGCCCCTTACCGGAATTGGTCCATTGCTCGATAATTTCGCGGGTCTTGGTATTGAATATCACAAACTGGTAAGTACCTCGGTTTTCTTCCTTGTTCAGGAACAAAGCTACAATCACCATACCTATCTTTTCTTCTTGCGAAAGGATAGGCAACTTTTTCACCGCTTCGGTTATCTGCCCAGCTGTAGGCATGTACGTGGAAGTGGTAATCTTTATATGATCTGGATTGATTTTCTTGTTCACTTGATTGACAGCCTCCAATGAAATAACATCCACAGGAATACCCAATCGTTTCTCTACACTGAAAGTTTTGGGTTTATCGATAAACAACTCGTTGATATCGGCATAGGTGGTCCAATATTGATGGCCCGTATCCTTACCGCCATATACCTTTGCTAAACTATAGTCGATACCATAAAAGGTAAGTGACTTTACATCCGACAAATTCAACTTGTTCTGGGCAATAACCACTGAACAAAACAAGCTCATGAACAAAAATAAAATAGACTTTTTCATCTTAATCATCATTTATTGTTCCAAAAGTAAGCAAAAGTATATGAACGGTCCTAATCGATTAACAAACTTTGTAAAACTATCACTTCAAGAAAGCCTTCAGTTGCTCCATCGATTCAGTAAATTCAGCTGGCTTGAAACCATGGCCGGCACCAGGAATCACATGCAGACGGGCATTCTTGTATAATCCTACAGCACGTTGGGAGTCTTCCATTGAAACAACGGGGTCCTTTTCGCCCTGTACAATGAGTACCGGTTTTTCAAACTTCGTCATTTCCTTGAAAGGATCAAGGTCACGTATTTCCATAAAGAAACGACGGCCC
>JAFUNS010000049.1 GCA_017472925.1 Bacteroides sp.
AACAATATACCAATTAACACAACGTGTCATTTTGAGGAACGGAGTGACGAAAAATCTGTATACACACTTGTAAATGCGTACAGATCCTTCACTACGCTCAGGATGACACAATGGAGTGTCAACAAGTATATTATTCCCTTAATTATAATACGACTTCAATAATTAAGAATTATATCAAAGTATATGAAACTGAAGATTTTACTTTTAGCCGGATGCCTTTTCTTAGGTTTAACAGCCTGTGGAGGTGGAAGTGATGAGCCTGAGGCACCAGCTCCGGAACCTACTCCTACCCCCAATCCAACTCCCGACCCAACACCTGACCCAACTCCAGATAACACTGTGAATTTCTACAAAGGTGCAGACATCAGTTGGATTACTGAAATGGAGAAGGACGGAAAGAAATTCTATAACGCATCAGGACAAGAAACCGACGGTTTTCAACTGATGAAAGAATTGGGCATGAAGGCCATCCGCCTACGTGTTTGGGTAAACCCAGAAAAGGCCTACGGTGATTATTGCAACCAAGCCGACGTAGTAGCCAAGGCCAAACGAGCCAAAGAAGCCGGCATGGATGTGATGATTGATTTTCATTACAGCGACTTTTTTGCCGACCCCGGCCGACAAACCAAACCAGCCGCATGGGAAGGTAAATCGCAAACCGAATTGAAAACCGCTGTTACCGACCATACCACTGCTGTATTAAAAGCCATCAAGGAAGCTGGAGTTACTCCCAAATGGATTCAAATAGGCAACGAAACACGCAACGGTATGTTGTGGCCCGAAGGACAATTGTGGACAGAAAAAGGAGACATTGCCAACGGTTGGAAAAATTATGCTACCCTCAGTAATGCCGGATACGATGCAGCCAAGAAAGTATTCAGCGATGCCATTATCATCGTGCATCAGAACAATGCTTGGGAAGACTTGGATTGGTGGTTCAAGAAGTTTAAAGCAGCTGGCGGTAAGTTCGATATGATTGGTTTGTCGCACTATCCGCAAGCGGAATCGGATAAGACTTGGCAGAATGTCAACCAACTGGCAACGAGCCACATCAAATCACTTGCCAGTACCTATAACTGCAAAGTAATGGTATGCGAAGTAGGTGTCAAGATGCAAGCCAACGAAACTATCGCTGCACAAGTGCTGGCAGCATTCATGAGCGAAGCCAAGAAAATAGAAGCCTGTGCCGGTGTGTTCTATTGGGAACCGCAAGTATATGGTTCATGGAAACCGGCCTATTATACCACTTTGAATTGGAATGCGTATGATATGGGTGCCTTTACCTCAGCCGGCAAACCAAGCAAAGTAATGGATACATTTAAAGACTAATACGTACATGAAGAAAATACAAATCACTGCACCTGAACAGATAACGGCAACCATCCAGTTGCCTTCCTCGAAAAGCATCAGCAACCGGGCATTGATTATCAATGCGCTGGGGAATGGTACATACAAGCCCGAGAACTTATCGGACTGCGATGACACAATGGTCATGATACGCGCTTTGGACGAAAATCAGCCTCATGACACCATCGACATCATGGCTGCCGGTACTGCCATGCGATTTCTTACCGCCTATCTATCCGTAACCCCTGGAAACCGAATCATTACAGGAACCCAACGGATGCAGCAACGTCCTATCCAATTGCTGGTGGATGCACTCCGCGAATTGGGAGCCGAGATTGAATATGTAAACAACGAAGGCTTTCCTCCACTCCGTATCCACGGTCGCGAATTAATCAAAGACCACATCTGTTTGCCTGGTAATGTAAGTTCGCAATACATCTCCGCCCTATTGATGATAGGGCCTTCATTAAAGAATGGGCTGAAAGTGACATTGACGGGAGACATTATTTCAAAGCCCTATATCAACCTGACTATCCAACTGATGAGCGACTTTGGAGCACAAGTTTCGTGGATAAACGACCATGAGCTTCAAGTAACTCCCCAACCTTATCGTTCCATACCTTATTATATAGAGAGCGATTGGAGTGCCGCTTCGTATTGGTACCAGATAGCAGCATTAAGTCAAGAAGCTACCGTTACGCTCCCCGGATTGTTCGAGAATAGCTATCAAGGTGACAGTAAAGTGGCAGACATCTTCCGCAACTTGGGCATCGAAACGATTTTCGGCAATAAGGCTGTTACTTTGAAGAAGACAGGTACATGCGTCAAACGGTTGGATTACGACTTCATCAACCAACCAGACTTGGCACAAACCTTTGTTGTGACTTGTGCTTTGATGAATATTCCCTTTCGTTTCAGTGGTTTGCAAAGCTTGAAAATCAAGGAAACCGACCGCATGGCAGCCCTTATCTGCGAAATGAAGAAGTTGGGATATGTACTGCAAGAATACGACGGTTCTGTCCTTTCCTGGGAAGGTGAACGTTGCGAGCCTACCGGTGAAGCCATTGACACGTACGAAGACCACCGTATGGCCATGGCATTTGCACCGGCTGCATTGGTATTACCCAATATTTGTATCAAGAATCCGCAAGTAGTAAGCAAATCCTACCCCCATTATTGGGAAAATTTGCAGAAAGCCGGATTTATCATTAAAGAAGTATAAAACATTATGTGGATACTGATTGTTGGTTTAATAGTCTTGACGTTAGTCGCCATGCTCATCGGTAAGTGGTACTACTACCGCATGAACAAAAAGATTGAGAAGGGCGAACTGGAAGAAATTCCTCCTGTGGTAGAAGTGGACGAAGAATGTTGCGGACAGCACGAAGTGTGCGAGAAGGACAGTCTGCTGGCCGCCGTGAGCAAGGAAGTGGAATACTATAACGACGAAGAGCTGGACCGTTTCCGCGGACGCGCCTCGGATGAATATACCGATGAAGAAGTGGAAGAGTTCCGCGAAGTGATGCTCACCTGCCAAGACGATGAAGTGGCCGGTTGGTGCCGCAGCCTACAACTTCGCTTCATCGAATTGCCCGACGAACTGAAAGATGAACTGTTCCTCATCATCGGCGAACGACGGATAGCACATTGAAGTCAATAATATGCTCGAACTAATAAACTACACCTTCTTCCAGCACGCTTTGTTGGGAAGCCTGCTGGCCAGCATCGCCTGCGGTATCATCGGCACGTACATAGTAACCCGCCGCTTGGTATTTATCAGCGGTGGCATTACTCATGCATCTTTCGGTGGGATAGGAATCGGACTTTACACTGGCATCTCCCCCATCCTTTCGGCCGCTTTATTCGCTGTATTCTCCGCCTTTGGTGTAGAATGGCTCAGCAAGCATAAAGATATGCGGGAAGATTCCGCCATCGCCGTATTCTGGACATTCGGGATGGCGGTGGGTATTATCTTCAGTTTCTTGGCTCCCGGCTTTACCCCCGACTTATCGGCCTATTTGTTCGGGAACATCCTGACCATTACCACAACCGACCTTTGGATTTTGGCCATACTCTCCACACTTTTGGCTCTATTCTTCATTTTATTTCTGAATCCAATCATCTATATAGCCTTCGACCGGGAATTTGCTCGTTCGCAACGCATTCCCGTCGCACGGTTTGAATACATATTGATGATGTTCATCGCCCTGACCATTGTATCCTGTCTCCGCATGGTAGGAATTGTACTGGTTCTTTCCTTGCTTACCTTACCACAAATGACAGCCAACTTGTTCACCCACAGTTTCAAACGCATTATTGGATTGTCCATAGGTATCGGCTTTATTGGTTGCACCGGTGGGTTGTTATTATCCTATCAGTTACAAGTACCTTCGGGGGCTGCCATCATCTTTTTCTCGATTCTAATTTATGCGCTTTGCAAAGTGGGAAAAACCCTTTATCTTTGCACCAAATAGCAAAATATTAAACAATGGAAATCAAAATCAACTCATTAGAAAATATCCACGAAGCTGCCAAACAGTTCATTGCAGCTATGGAAGAAAATACCGTATTTGCATTCTACGGCAAGATGGGTGCAGGAAAAACAACCTTCATTAAAGCTGTTTGCGAAGAATTAGGCGTGACCGATGTGATTAACTCACCTACCTTCGCCATTGTAAACGAATATCGTTCCGATGAAACCGGTGAATTGATTTACCACTTCGACTTCTACCGTATCAAGAAACTTGACGAAGTATACGATATGGGATATGAAGATTATTTCTACAGCGGTGCCCTATGTTTCATTGAGTGGCCGGAGTTGATAGAAGAAGTATTGCCGGGCGATGCAGTGAAGGTCATTATCGAAGAACTGGAAGACGGTACCCGAAGTATCCGCATGGAAGACATGAACTAAAACGAAGCCATCATGATGATGCACTATCTTATCCAAGGAATCTTTGCACTGGTAGGTTTGATTGCCATTCTTGCTTCCTTGTTTAATTGGAGTTGGTTCTTCCAATCGCAAAACACCCAATTCATAGTAAAGAATGTAGGACGCAAACAAGCTCGTATTTTTTACGCTTTATTGGGAGCATTGATGATAGCTACCGCTATCTATTTCTTCCTTGAAGTACAGGAAGCTTTTATATAGTAATAAATTAGGCACGGATTACACGGATCAACACGGTTTTTAGTATATGTAAGCATTAACTAATTCCGTGAAATCCGTGTAATCCGTGCCTAAAAATATAAATTACTCTTCTAAAGAATCACCGTATTCCATTTCACCTTGTACCACAAAGAATACGTCTTCGGCTGTATAAGGTCCCATACCCTCTTTGGTTGCGGCCTTAACCACATAATCCACCACTTCGTCCAAGTCTATATCAATATAGCCTTCGGCATCGGGCTCGGCATCCAAACAATCACTGGAAGTATAATATTCTGCAATTACATCAAGGATGTAATACAAGTCATCGTCCGTAAACTTATCCTTCAAATCTTGAGGAAGATAACTCTTAATGAACTCTACTGCTCTGGCATCATCTTCTGCATCGAGCAAGAAATCTTCTTCCATACCCATATATCTTTGTTTTAAGAATGAAACACGTTGTTATTTTATAGCAAAGCCTTTACTTTTTCTTCCAACTGAGCCTTGGTTACTGCACCTACAGATTTATCCTTCACTTCACCATCCTTGATGAAAAGAACAGTAGGAATATTACGGATACCAAACTTACCGGTCAGTTCATCGTTATCATCCACGTCGCACTTACCAATAATCACTTGATCCTTATAGGCTTCGGCCAAAGCTTCCACATCCGGTGCAATCTTCTTGCAAGGGCCACACCAAGTTGCCCAGAAGTCTATTACCAACGGTTTGCCTGAAGCAACCAATTCATCAAAATTGCTATCTTTAATTTCTAATGCCATAATAGTATATTTTAATCGTTTATAATTTTCTGCAAATATATTAATTTATTTTGGATGAGAGCAATGGATGTTCATCCAAATAAGACATAATTTCTTTATGTACCGCTATTTTTAAGGTTCTCGACATCATATTGATATACATCTGTCCTTCTTCGTCCTGTATATTGAAACAAAGTTCCGCATTACCCGGATGCGCTTTTACCAAAGCATCCAGTTCTTCTATCATTTCTTCGTCTACTACAGAGAGAGGGGCTGTAATGGTCAGTTTCTCAATGATTTTATCTTTCACCTCGGGCAACAGTTCAATGCTATTGACCTTAACTTCAAACTCGTCCTGCCTCCATTGTTTGGGTTGGCATTTTCCTTTCATATATAGGAACATACCTGTATTGAAGAAACTTTTCTTTTCCACCCAATCACTTCCAAAAAAGGCAAATTCCGTAGAGCCTGAATAATCTTCTACCTTAGCGATACCAAAGGGATTTCCTTTCTTTGTCTGTCCTTCACGCACTCCGGTAACAATTCCTCCCATTACCAAATCCCTATTCTGTAAAGGTGTCAAGTCATTCAACTCGGCCATCTGCACATTGCACACATGCTTTAATATAACCGCATATTCATCCAACGGATGTGCCGACAGATAGATACCTACCAATTCGCGTTCCCTATTCAAGCGTTCCAAATCTCCCCAAGCCGGTGCCACAATAATTTCAGGAGTGGCTATTTCTACCATGTTTTCTCCTCCGAACAAAGAATTGACTGCTGCCGCTTTATCCATCTGGTATTTATTACCATAACGTACAAGTACTTCTACAAACGTTTCATCTTTTGCATTCGTAGCAAAGAAATCTTCTCGTTTGATGCCGGGGAAACTATCGAAAGCTCCAGCCAAAGCTAAATTTTCGATATTCTTCCGGTTACAAGCCGACAAGTTCACGCGTTGTACAAAATCAAATATATCCTTGAAAGGTCCGTTCTTGTCACGTTCACCCAAAATACTTTGTACGGCACTTTCGCCTACACCCTTTATAGCACCCAAGCCAAAACGGATATCTCCCTTGCGGTTTACTGAGAACTTCAAGTAACTTTCATTCACATCCGGGCCTAAAGTATTGATACCCGTAGCCTTACTTTCGTCCATCAGTTTGGTGATTTCCGTAATGTTCGAAATATTCCGACTCATGGTTGCCGCCATATATTCGGCCGGATAATTGGCCTTCAGATAGGCTGTTTGATAAGCTACCCACGAATAACAAGTGGCATGCGATTTGTTGAACGCATACGAAGCAAACTTTTCCCAGTCGGCCCAAATCTTTTCCAGCACCTTTGGATCGTGTCCGTTTTTCTGTCCACCTGTAATGAATTTGGGTTTCATTTGGTCCAGTTTATCCCTTAACTTCTTACCCATTGCCTTACGCAAGGCATCCGATTCACCACGGGTAAAGTCGGCCAACAAACGCGAAAGCAACATCACCTGTTCCTGATACACCGTAATACCATACGTATCCTTCAAATACTTTTCCATGATAGGTATATCGTATTCAATAGGCTTACGTCCTTGCTTACGGTCGATAAAATCAGGAATATAGTCCATTGGCCCCGGACGATAAAGCGCATTCATCGCAATCAAGTCCTCGAATGTACTGGGTTCCAATTCACGCAAATATTTCTGCATACCCGGCGATTCGAACTGGAATGTACCAATGGTTCGTCCTTCGCAATAAAGTTCGTAGGTTAACTTATCCGTTATATCGATTTCATCAATATTCAAGATAATCCCCTTACTTCGTTTGATATTTTCCAGCGCTTCTTTGATGATGGAAAGTGTCTTCAGTCCCAAGAAGTCCATCTTAATCAAACCGGTATCTTCAATAACAGAACCTTCGTATTGGGTAACCAACATCTTTTCACCGGTTTCCTTGTCATCGGCCGTACTTACAGGCACCCAATCGGTAATGTCATCCCTACAAATGATGGTACCGCAAGCATGTACCCCCGTATTACGTACATTTCCTTCCAACATTTTGGCATAACGGATGGTATCGCGTAATATCGGATCGGAAGAGACTTCCGCTTCCTGAAGTTCGGGTACATCTTCAATCGCATTGGGCAAGTTCATCTTCTTACCACTCGGTAAACGGTCGGGTATAGATTTACACAGACGGTCGGATTCCGATAAAGGCAATTTCTGTACACGAGCCACATCCTTAATGGCCAATTTGGTAGCCATGGTACCATAAGTAATGATATGGGCCACCTTTTCTTGTCCATACTTTTCGGTCACCCAATTCAGCACACGTCCACGTCCATCATCATCAAAATCCACATCAATATCCGGCAATGAAATACGGTCGGGATTCAAGAAACGTTCGAACAGCAAATCGTATGCAATCGGGTCTATCTGTGTAATACCCAAGCAATAGGCTACGGCCGAACCTGCAGCCGATCCACGTCCCGGTCCTACCGATACATCCAATTCCTCACGGGCCGCACGAATAAAGTCCTGTACAATCAAGAAGTATCCAGGGAAACCCATGGTCTTCATGATATGAAGCTCAAATTTGATACGCTCACTGGTTTCTTCATTCAGCACTTCCCCATATCTCTTCTTCGCCCCTTCCAAAGCCAATTTCTTCAAGTAATCGGCCTCTAACTTAATACGATACAGTTTATCGTATCCTCCCAACTTCTCTATTTTGGCATGAGCATCTTCTTCACTCAAGACCACATTACCATTTTCGTCTCGGGTGAATTCATCAAACAAGTCTTTTTCGGAATACTTTTGTCTATATCCTTCTTCAGTGCCAAAATCTTCTGGGATTTCAAAGTTCGGCATGATAGGTGCATGGTCGATACTATAGAATTCCACCTGATTACAAATGTCCACCGTATTCGACAACGCTTCGGGTACATCCGCAAAGATTTCATTCATCTCTGCACGTGTTTTCATCCATTCCTGTTTGGAATACAGCATACGGGTAGGGTCATCCAAATCCTTGCCTGTACTCAAACATATCAGGCGGTCGTGTGCTTCTGCATTCTCTTCATCCACAAAATGCACATCATTGGTACACACCAATTTTACACCAAACTTTTTGGAGTATTCAATCAATTTGGCATTGGCTATTTTCTGTAAATCGTACGCTTCCCGATTGGCGCGTTGTGAAGGGTCCTTCACTTCATGGCGTTGCAGCTCCAGATAGAAATCATCGCCAAACACCCGTTTGTACCATTGGATAGCCTCCTCAGCCTCATCGAATTTACCCTGAATAATCTTTCTTGGAATTTCTCCGGCTACACATGCCGAACAAACAATCAGCCCTTCGTGGTATTTTTCCAGTTCCACCCTATCTGTACGCGGGCGGGAATAGAATCCCTCTGTCCAAGCTTTCGATACCAGCTTAATCAAATTATGATACCCTTTTTCATTTTTGGCAAGCACAACCAAGTGATAACCACTTTGGTCCGCTTTGCCATCCCGATTGAACATCCGTCGGCGTGCCACATACATTTCACACCCAAAAATAGGTTTGAAGAGCTTATTTTTAGCCGCTTCCAATTGTTCCTTGCAAGTAGCCAGTTCTTCCTCCAAATTTTCGGATTCAATCTTTCCTTTCTCCAAACCGGCTATCCGTTTCTTCAAGTCCTTGATTTCACCGTTAGTCTTTCCGTTCTTCTTATTCACATAATTGAAAAACTCCTTGATACCGAACATGTCTCCATGATCGGTAACGGCTATCCCTTTCATTCCATCGGCTATCGCTTTATCCACCAATCGGGGAATAGAAGCTTGACCATCCAAAATGGAATATTGGGTATGGACATGTAAGTGAACAAAATCCTGCATAATCTGATGTTTCTGAAAAATTTCGATAAAGATAACTTGCTTTCATAAAACGAACAAAAAGAAAAGAGAGAAGTTATGAACAATTCATTATTTTCTTCTAAAATACACCTTTTATTATACAATAAGTCCTTTTTATTTGGTTGTTTTCTAAATAAAACGTATTTTTGCATGATAATACATGTTCATCTGATATTATGAGTCGACTCAAGAAATTAAAAAAGATAAGAATACATAGAGAAGGAACCGAAATTCTGATAGCAAGCGCCTTCTTGCTTCTCGGTCTCAATGCTTTGGTACTATGGGCTTTCGAATGTAAAGTATTCTTTTACATACTCGCTGTTATAACCATTGTTATCTATATGCTGATGGTCAACTTCTTCCGTTGCCCCATCCGGTTGTTCGAGCAAGACACAGAAAAGATTGTTGTTGCTCCGGCCGACGGCAAGATTGTAGTGATTGAAGAAGTGGACGAACACGAGTATTTCCATGACAAACGATTGATGATTTCCATCTTCATGAACATAACCAATGTACATGCCAACTGGTATCCGGTGGATGGTACTATCAAACATGTAAGCCACCAAAACGGCAAATTCATGAAAGCTTGGCTCCCAAAAGCCAGCACTGAAAACGAACGTTCTATGGTTATTATTGAAACTCCTGAAGGACAAGCCGTTATGGCTCGTCAGATAGCCGGAGCAGTTGCCCGCCGCATTGTAACCTACGCCAAGGAAGGCGAAGATTGTTACATTGACGAACACATGGGATTCATCAAGTTTGGTTCCCGAGTGGATGTCTATCTGCCATTAGGAACAGAAGTGTTGGTTAAAATGGGACAGAAAACAACCGGAAATGAGACCGTCATTGCCAAATTAAAATAAGTCAATCATGGCTAATTGCATTACACGCCATATACCCAACACGGTTACTTGTTGTAACTTGATTTGCGGATGTATAGCTTCCGTTATGGCTTTTCAAGCCCGTTATGACATGGCTATCATCTTTATTATCATAGGTGCCGTATTCGATTTCTTCGATGGCATGTTGGCTCGTCTATTTAAGGTTTCCGGTCCATTAGGCAAAGAATTGGACTCATTGGCCGATGATATTACCTTTGGTTTTGCCCCTTCGGTTATTGTCTTCTCTTTGTTCAAAGAAGTACACTATCCCGAATTCCTGCAATCCATGGCCGACTTTATCCCTTATACCGCATTCCTGATTTCCGCTTTCTCGGCATTGCGTTTGGGTAAGTTCAATATTGACCCTCGGCAAAGCACTTCCTTTATCGGGATGCCCACACCTGCCAATGCTTTGTTTTGGGGTTCGCTGGTAGTAGGAGGACACGACTTCTTGGTTTCCGAATCATTCAATGCCATCTATTTGTTTGCATTGGTTATCCTTATGTCTTATTTGCTGATAGCAGAAATTCCCATGTTTTCACTCAAATTCAAGAATCTGACATGGAAGGACAATAAGGTGAGCTACATTTTCTTATTGGTTTGCATCCCATTACTGATTATTTTCAGAATCAGCGGATTTGCTGCCATTATCCTTTGGTATATCCTTTTGTCACTCATTACCAGAAAAAAAGCATAATCAAATCTCCTTTGGCACGGTTTTTGTAGGAGATTAATAAAAAACGAAAAATTATGTTTGGAATCTTTGGTTTTATATTGATACTTATTCTATTTATCCTTTTGATTGGTTTTGCCCTAATAGGTAATCTGATCCGTTTTATCTTTGGGTTGGGACGACGTGCACCCAAGCATTATTACGGACAGACCAACCACGACAATCAAACGGGCAATACATACTCCTCGACCACTTCGTCCAACAATGGTACGCCTAAGAAAAAGATTTTTGATGATGACGAAGGGGAATATGTAGAATTTGAAGAAGTACAATAAATATCATCTTTTCTTTTTAAAGAATACCTTCATCAGTTCGGCACTTTCTTCCGAAAGGACTCCTTGTACCACAACGGTTTTGGGATGTAAAGCATTCGGAGCATACTTCTGATACCCTCTTTTCTCATCAGAAGCTCCAAAAACGAGTCGTCCCAACTGCGCCCACGCAATAGCTCCGGCACACATCACACAAGGTTCAACGGTAACATACAAAGTACAATCTGTCAAGTATTTACCTCCCAAGAAATTGGCAGCAGCCGTAATGGCCTGCATCTCGGCGTGTGCAGTTACATCATTCAATGTTTCGGTGAGATTATGAGAACGAGCTATGATACGGTCACGACATACCACCACGGCCCCTACGGGCACTTCTCCCCTATCGGCTGCCTTATGTGCCTCTGCCAAGGCCTGCTTCATATAAAATGTATCGTCTGCCATTTTTACCGTCTCATGTCATGTTCATTGAACAAAGTGGGATAATCCTCCTCCATTTTCTGACGAATAAAAGTCAATACCGTTTCGCGAAGCCAACGCGCTTTATTGCTTATCTTGTATTTTTTCAGATAAGCATCCACTATGCGTACTTCTTCTTCACTCATCAAACAAACCATCCGTTGCTTGCGTCGGGGAACAGAAGAAGGCACTTTGTCTCTTTTTTTCACGGTATTTGCCATATTCTGTGCAAATTTAGCCTTACTTCTGTAAATTCAAAAGAAATAATTGAGTAATTTTGTCGAAAACTTGAAAAGGTGGCCATACACAACGAACTTGGAAAAGAAGGAGAAGAAGCAGCAGTCCATTACCTTACCGACAGAGGGTATCGCATTCTGCACCGCAATTGGCGCTCCGGTAAAAAAGAACTGGACATTGTGGCAGAATACAACCATGAGCTGATTGTGATAGAAGTCAAAACCCGACGAAACAACGCATACGGTACTCCCGAAGAGGCCGTCAATGAACGGAAAATCCGCCGGATTGTTTCTTCTACTGATGCCTATATCCGCAAGTTTGCCATTGACCTACCGGTAAGATTTGACATCATCACCCTTGTAGGTCAGGAAGCCCCCTTCGAGATTGAGCATATAGAAGAAGCGTTTTACCCACCTATCTGGTAATCATTCAACGGACAAAAATCATGAAATATCCCAGCAGAATAAACATACCCATCGAAAAAATGGAAGAGACTCCTTCCACCAATGACCATTTGGCCCAATTGTGCAGACACAACAAGGCAGAAGAGTTCTATACCGTTGTCACCAATTATCAAACGGACGGCAAAGGACAACGTGGCAATACATGGGAAGCTGAAAGAGGCAAGAATATATTATTCAGTATAGTAATATACCCCACAGCTCTTGAAGCGAAAAATCAGTTTTATCTTTCCATGCTTACCGCTGTGTCTATTGTTGCGGCTTTAGAGAAGTATACCGACGGTTTCAGCATCAAATGGCCGAACGACATTTATTGGAAAGAGAAGAAAATAGCGGGTATCCTGATAGAAAATGAAGTACAAGGCAAGTACATTGCCCAAAGCATTATAGGCATCGGACTGAACGTAAATCAAGAGACATTCCTCTCAGATGCGCCCAATCCCGTATCACTAAAACAAATCATCGGAACTAACATCAATCGTGAAGAATTGTTTCAAAAGATTATCCATGGCATAGTGGCCAGCTATAGACTGTTGGAAGAAGATTTTGCCAAGATGTCGGCCACTCTCCGCATCCTATACCAACGAAAACTTTTTCGCAAAAACGGCTATCATCCTTATCGGGATGCCGAAGGAACATTTATGGCCCAATTGGAGCATATTGGTTCTGATGGCTATCTCTATCTGCAAGATGAGCAAGGAAAAATCCGCCGTTATGCTTTTAAAGAAGTAGAATTCCTCCTCCATGAATAACGAGAACAAGAAAATATTACAGATAGCACTCCCCTCCATTGTATCGAACATTACCGTACCTTTGTTGGGGCTGATTGACGTGTCTATTGTAGGACACTTGGGTTCTGCCGCCTATATCGGAGCCATTGCCGTAGGAGGCATGTTGTTCAACATCATTTATTGGATATTCGGTTTTCTCCGTATGGGTACAGGAGGGATGACTTCGCAAGCCTACGGAGCACATGATATGAATGAAGTGATGCGCCTGTTGATGCGTTCTGCTACCGTAGGACTACTGATAGCATTGGCCATCATCATTTTACAATATCCCATCGAGCTCATAGCCTTTACCTTAATAGATACAACACCCGAGATAGAAAAACTGTCCGCCCTTTATTTCCGCATCTGCGTATGGGGAGCACCTGCTGTATTGGGGTTGTATAGTTTCTCGGGATGGTTTATTGGTATGCAGAATTCCCGATTCCCCATGTTTGTAGCCATCACGCAAAACATAGTCAACATACTGGTCAGCTTGTTGTTGGTATATGGTTTCGACATGAAGATTGAGGGAGTAGCCATCGGTACACTGACCGCCCAATATGCCGGTCTTTTTATGGCAATGGGCCTATGGTTCCATTATTATGGTAAGTTGCGCAAGCGTACCCACTTCCGCCATTTCTACAACCGTGAAGCCATGGTACGTTTCTTCCAGGTGAACCGCGACATTTTCTTCCGCACAGTTTGCTTGGTGGCAGTTACCATGTTCTTTACCTCAGCCGGCGCTTCGCAAGGCGAAGTGATACTGGCCGTAAACACTTTATTGATGCAATTGTTCACCCTCTTCTCGTACATCATGGACGGGTTTGCCTATGCCGGCGAAGCATTGACAGGCAAATACATCGGAGCCAACAACCGACCGGCACTTCATCAAATGGTAAAGCAATTGTTTGGTTGGGGTATCGGCTTGTCCTTGGTCTTCACCCTATTATACGGGTTAGGAGGCGAAGCTTTCCTTGCCTTGCTCACCAATGAAGTGCATGTTATCCAAGCAGCCGACACCTATTTCTATTGGGTGCTTGCCATCCCATTGGCCGGTTTTGCCGCTTTCCTGTTCGATGGCATTTTTATCGGCGCCACCGCTACCCACATGATGCTTCGTGCCATGCTCATAGCTTCCATCAGTTTCTTCCTCATTTATTTTGGATGCAGGGAAATGATGGGGAACCATGCCTTGTGGTTGGCGTTCATCACCTATTTAATATTAAGGGGGATTATGCAAGGATATTTGGGACGAAAAATCATTCTCCCGTAATTATTGTCATCCTGAACATAGTGAAGGATCTGAAAACATAGCGTACCAAGTAAATGTAAACAGATTCTTCGCTTCACTCAGAATGACAAACAAAATAGCATTATTTTCCTCAATCCTGCCATAATTACACAAGTTCTCATTATCTTTGCGTCAAACAATTTAATATCCAACAATTATGGCAAGATTTAAGAGAATACTTCTGAAACTGAGTGGTGAAAGCCTCATGGGAGAAAAACAATACGGCATCGACGAAAAGCGTTTGGGCGAATATGCCGAACAAATCAAGGAAATACACGATATGGGTGTTCAAATCGGTATTGTGATTGGTGGAGGAAACATCTTCCGCGGATTGAGTGGAGCATCCAAAGGATTCGACCGTGTAAAGGGCGATCAAATGGGTATGCTTGCTACCGTTATCAACAGCCTTGGTTTAAGCAGTGCCTTGGGTGCAGTTGGTGTAAAAGCACGTGTGTTGACTGCTATCCGCATGGAACCTATCGGCGAATTCTACAACAAATGGAAAGCCATCGAAGCCATGGAAAATGGCGAAGTGGTTATCATGTCGGCCGGAACAGGCAATCCATTCTTCACAACCGACACCGGTTCCTCATTACGTGGTATTGAAATTGAAGCCGATGTCATGATGAAGGGAACCCGCGTAGATGGCATCTATACTGCCGACCCAGAAAAGGATCCTACCGCCACCAAGTTCGACGACATTACTTACGATGAAGTCTTGAAACGTGGATTGAAGGTAATGGACCTCACCGCTACTTGCATGTGTAAGGAAAACAACTTGCCCATCATTGTATTCGACATGGATACCGTTGGTAATCTGAAGAAAGTATTGAGCGGAGAAAACATTGGTACGTTAGTACACAATTAATAAAAGTTCAAAAACAGCCTTCACAAGTTTCACCATATTGTAAAACATTGATATATAACGCATAAGATGAAATCACAAGCATTCACAGAGGTTTCACAAGTTTCACATTCGGGAAAAGAGTGTGAAACCTGTGAAACTTGGTGAAAGCGCTCTAAATTCACCCAAACTTGCTGAATGCTAATATTTTAGAATACGGTGAGACTTGTGAAGGCTATTTTTATACTTAAAAAAATGTTCGATGGTTTATCATGCAGAACACGGCCAAATACCATCCATAAAACGACGTTTTCTTATTAATAAAACACCGAGAAAGCTATAGCGAAAGAATAAACTCATCCCAATCTTCGGGTCTTCCTTTTTGTGCAAAGAACTTTTCGTAAAGTCGCTTGCGGGCAGAGACGATGGCCGATTTGGTTCTTCCACAAAGCAAAGCGATGCCGGTTACCCCTACACCTATCTTTAAAAGC
>JAFUNS010000071.1 GCA_017472925.1 Bacteroides sp.
AGAAAAACAAGGGCTCTACATGCTTCACAAGTTCTCTACATGGATAACATTCTGATTTTCAACGTTCCTGTAGAGAATGTAGAGATGTATGTAAATAATCAATTAGCAGATATTACTCTAACAAAGAAAAAAAATAGTTTATTTCAACACATTTTGTTGACAACAATTACCGATAATACGACAGAAAAATTGTAACTTTACAACAGATGGCTTAGATGCTGACACCTCTCCTACTAAGCTTCAGCTTATCAGTGTAGAAAAGACGGGTGAAACCATTTGAGCGAAATATAAACTATAAAAAGATAAACAATGAAAAGCTTTGGACAGAAACCGTGGGTTCTCCCACAACCAGTACTGATTATCGGTACATACAACAGTGACGGAACTCCTAATGCTATGAACGCAGCATGGGGTGGACAATGGGATGCAAAAGAAATCATGATTTGCATGGGATCGCATGCAACTACAGAGAACCTTGCCCGTTGCAACGAATTTACTGTAGCCTTTGCTACCAAGGAGACAATGGTGGCATCGGATTTCGTAGGCATCGTCAGTGCGAAGAATGACCCTGATAAAATTCAGAAGACAGGATGGACAGCCGTAAAATCCGAAAACGTGAACGCTCCCGTATTTACCGATTTTCCGATGACATTGGAATGTCGTATTCTCCGCAAGATTGATGAAACAGAAGCTGGCTACAACATCATTGCTGAAATCATCAACATCCTTGTCGACGAGAACTATCTGGCTGAAGATGGAAAACCGGATATAGAAAAGATGCAGCTCATTACTTATGAGCCTGTTCGTCATGGTTACCACATCATTGACAAACGTGTGGGCAATGCATTCAGCGATGGCAAAAACTTAAAAGGTTAAAACCATACACACAATAATTGTGGCTAACACCGACAAACACTATCCCTGCAACTTCATATCACCATCCTTTACCCATCCTAAACGCTTCATGATGAAGTGGAAGAAAAGACTGAGGATAGCTGGAGCGATGAAATAGAGACCGATGATCTCGGCAAGGAGTATGCTGTGGTCAGTCGTTGCAGCCATAGTGTCCCAACATCCAAGAGGACCAACAAGACCAGCGGTACCCATACCTGCACCGGCTGCATTGTTGGTCATCTTCAACCACATGGTCGAAACTGGGCCTAAAATTGCCGATGCAAGGATCGGTGCAAGCCATATGATAGGCTTACGTGCAATATTGCCAATCTGTAACATAGATGTACCCAACCCTTGTGAGATAAGACCTCCCATACCATTATCCTTATAACTGATAACGGCAAAGCCTATCATTTGTGCACAGCAACCAGCAGTTGCTGCTCCTGCTGCCAAACCTCCAATACCGATGGATATACAAAGAGCAGCCGAACTGATAGGAAGTGTAAGAATACAACCTACGGAAACCGACACAACAACTCCCATAATGAACGGTTGGAGCATGGTAGCACGGTTGATGAGCGTTCCCAGTGACATCACCCACTCGTTGATTGGAGCGCAACAATACTTGGCAAACAATCCGCCTGCTACAACTGCTACAAGAGGTGTAACAATGATATCTACAGGCGTACGTTTCGACACGATTGAACCGGCTTCTATGCCGACAATGGAAGCCAAGTAGGCACCTATCGGACCTCCGAATTGATAACCGAGAGCACCTACAGCCACGGAAGATATCGTCACTAACGGTGCACGTTTGAGTCCAAGAGCGATAGCCATACCGATAGAACCACCTACAACAGGAGCCGACTGAAGCAGAGCTGCAATATCGGTGAGGAAGTCTAGCCCGGGAATCAGGGCTATCTGCTTGATGATAAGACCTAAAATAAGCGAGCAGAAAAGACCCATTGCCATAAAGCTGAGTGCATCGACTAGATATGTCTTGAAAAGTCTGCTGATAGTAGATTGCTGTTTCTTGTTCATCGGGATTACGCTTTGGATTAATTATAAATATCAAATAAGCCTATATCTCAGTTCGATATAGGCTTATTGATTAATGATAGAACATTTATTATTCTTCGAAACCGTTAGGATTGTTCTTCTGCCAATTCCAGCTATCACGGCACATTTCTTCGATACCGAATTCAGCCTTCCAACCCAATTCTGCTTCAGCCTTGGCAGGGTTACAATAGCAAGTTGCGATATCACCCGGACGACGAGGCTTGATAGAATAAGGAACAGGAACACCGTTTGACTTTTCAAACGCCTTCACTACATCCAATACTGAATAACCATGACCAGTACCGATGTTATAGATAGCGATACCCTTCTTTTCTACAATTGCCTTCAATGCAGCTACGTGAGCACGAGCAAGGTCTACTACGTGGATATAGTCACGTACACCTGTACCATCATGAGTATCGTAATCATTACCGAATACACCGAGTTCAGCACGCTTACCCACTGCAGTCTGAGTGATGTAAGGCATCAAATTGTTAGGAATACCATTCGGGTTTTCGCCAATAGTACCACTCTTGTGTGCACCGATTGGATTGAAGTAACGAAGCAATACTACGTTCCATTCGGTATCAGCTTTCTGAACATCCATCAATACTTCTTCAAGCATAGACTTGGTCTGACCGTAAGGATTGGTACAATGACCCTTCGGGCATTCTTCAGTGATAGGAATAATAGCAGGATCGCCATAAACAGTTGCACTGGAAGAGAAGATAATGTTCTTACAACCATTCTTACGCATTACATCCAAAAGAACGAAAGTACCGTTCATGTTGTTTTCGTAATATTCCAAAGGCTTGGCACAGCTTTCACCTACAGCCTTCAAACCAGCAAAGTGAATACAAGCATCGAACTTGTGTTCATCGAACACTTTCTGCATACCTTCACGATCACGGATATCTACCTTATAGAAAGGCACTTCCTTACCAATGATTTTTGCAACACGCTTCAATGAAATTGGAGACGAGTTGTCCAAATTGTCAACTACTACAGCCTCATGACCGGCTTCTGTAAGTTCAATCAAGGTGTGGCTTCCAATGAAACCTGCACCACCAGTTAACAGGATTTTCATACTTATTTCGATTATATTGGTTTCTTTGGTTACAAAGTTAAATATTCTTTTTAAGAATGCAAATACTTTTTTGCACTTTGTCAATCCTCATTCTTTAATGCAAGCATTGTAAATGGCATTGGTAATAGTCTTCAGGAAACCCTTTCCTTCCACAGAGGTATAACCGTTGGTCATAGCAACAATCCCCCAACCATCTGCCGGGCTCCAGATCATAATACTGTTCAAGCCATAAGCACCACCGGTATGCCCTATCGGATAGCTACCGGGAGCATTGTACTTTTCATCGTCTATATAGTCTACAAACTCTTTCAAACAAAGAGCATATTGGTCCTCTCCTTCTTTCTGAATCATCCAAACCGGAGTCTGCATGATTTTGGCACTTTCTTCCGAGATGATACGG
>JAFUNS010000072.1 GCA_017472925.1 Bacteroides sp.
ACATATTGATGTAAGCCTCGCCGTTTATCTGAAGCATCCGTTCCAAATTCTCTTCAATGAATGTACGGGGCATACATTTGGATACACCTGAACGCGCTCTGCCTTTCTGAAGATTTTCCAAAGTCCTGCGTTCCGCACTGGAGATATAGAGGTTTTCGATGAAAGGCATATCATGCTCCGTTCCTTGTGGTCCTTGCAACAGGTGTACTTTAATTCCTGGCAAAGAAATGTTCTTGGTATATGAGTAGGTCAGAAATATATCACCTTCTGCTGTAGGTTTCAGTTCATAAGCAGACCTGTGGCTTATGACGGCACGAGGGTATAGTTGTCCTAATATGTAGAACAAATTCCTACGGATAATTACCTCCGGTGTATCTTCCATATTGGTAGTATATACCTTTGGAGCAATTTTCCTTATTGTACCCTGTTTTATCATTTCTGCCTTTCGGCTTGAATCATTCTTTTCGGAAGTAGCCATTATCACTTCCAAGACATTCTGCATTGAACTGTTTTTTGCCATTTTTTTCTATTAATAATTCAATTCTAATGCAAAATTAGGCAATTTTGTCGATTAAGGGGTGTGTTTTAGGGTAATTTTGTCGATTAAGGGGTTAAAAAGATGATTTTTCTGATTAAAAAGCCAGATTTTGATGTTTATCTTATGATTAAAAGCAAATTTTTCCATTAAGCGACATCAATTGCTACAAGAAACGGTAATTTTGTCGATTAAGAGGCGTATTTTAGGGTAATTTTGTCGATTAAGGATTCAAATAAGGCAAAATTATATTTATTGGTTAGTAAGATTAAATCTCACATTGAACGCATTCTGCTCAGAAAGGAAAGTAGAATACAGATGGCTCAACATTTATTATAGTACATTATATGGGTATGTTTCATTAATTATATGATGGGTTGAGGGGATTTTATTCAGAACTATGGAAACGAGAACTGAAAAGTCAATCTCCAAAATTTATTTCTTCAGGCTAAATAGAACTAGTTACTCGGTTAATCACATTTAAAGCGGTTATATAAATTCGGCAATAATATAGAGTTATTGCCGAATTTATATTCAAAACTTATCACAAGCCTGTCTTTCAATAAGGAGAAAAGCATTATCAAGCACCAAGTTTATGTTAAAATCATGTATATATACATGTAATCTAAACCCGAAAATTAAGGTTCATCCCCGAATGGCTTAAATACATAAAAATCACATTTAATCCTCGATTCTTGCAGAAAACATGCAAAAATCAGGTAGTCAGAATTTGAAATAATTGTCGTAAAGCTTGTGTGTTACGGTAAAAACTAATACCTTTGCAGGCGTAAATACTAACATCGATGCATTGATATAAACTAATATCATCGCTCTATATAAAAACTAACAGCATCATATAGTATAAATACTAATGGCAAGCATACAAGAGAAACTGGCAGATTCATTGGGTGTTTTGAAACAATATCAAGACACTCACCAAAACTGCATCATTAAAGGTCTTGAAACCTTGGGGGGTGTTCATTCAAAACGCCTTATTCAAAATGGCTACCTTGAACAGATCATCAAAGGATGGTATATGCCCACCATGCCTGGCATGGAAGGAGATACCACAGTTTGGTACGCTTCTTATTGGCATTTCGTCGTAGCCTATGCAAACAATAGATTCGGAGAGGGCTGGTGTCTTACCCCTGAAGAATCATTAGATTTTTATGCAGGAGAGACTGTTGCTCCGCATCAGTTGATTCTGCGTTCCACAAAAGCCAGTAATAACATCATCCAGCTGAAACATGGCGACTCATTATTGGACATCACTGCCTCGATGCCCAGACAGGTGTACATCGAACCAAGATATGGTTTAAGATTGTACACTCTGCCCGAAGCTTTGGCATTTTGTACTCCCACGTACTTCAAGAAGAGTGCTGTAAATGCACGTACATGTCTTTTGATGGTTGGTAGTGCGGATGAAATACTAAGGGAAGTTGCAGATGAAGGAAATTCATCCAGAGCATCAAGATTGGTTGGTGCTCTTCGCAATGTCGGGCGCGAGGAAATGGCTCAGAGAATCCTTGACTATATGGTAAGAATAGGTCACAATCTGCGTCCCGAGGACCCTTTTGAGGATAAAATGGAAAGCACGTTTGCAAGTGGTCGTATCATTTCTCCCTATACAATACGCTTACGCCTGATGTGGAAGAAGATGAAAGAACAGATTCTTGCATTGAATCCAAAGGCAGCTAATTCAACATTATCCTTGGAGGAGGTTCTTGGTAACATGGACGAGAACTATGTTAGAGACTCCTATCACTCCCTGTCAATCGAGGGTTACAGAGTTACAGAAGGACTTATAGAACGAGTGCGTTCTGGTGAATGGAATCCTAAAGATGATAAGACAGATGCAGAACGCAAGAACGCATTAGCGGCAAGAGGGTATTATCAGGCATTCCTGCAAGTTAAGGAAAGTGTAAGGGAGATTATTCAGAACGGCAATGCAGGAGAAATCGCCGGGCGTAATTTTGAGAATTGGCACTTTGAGATGTTTCAACCCTGTATCGTAGCCGGTATCATCAAGCCTTCAGACCTGATTGGATATAGAACTGGACAAGTTTACATTCGTGGTTCTAAGCATACACCCCTTTCTCCCGATGCGGTCAGAGACGCTATGCCCGTATTCATTGATCTGATGAAGGAAGAGGAGAATGCCATGGTAAGAGCCATTTTAGGGCACTTTTTCTTTGTCTATATCCATCCTTACATGGACGGAAACGGAAGAACAGCGCGATTCCTGATGAATGTAATGCTGGTTACGGCCGGTTACCCTTGGAAAATCATTACTGTTGAAGAACGTTCCACATATATGGCTGCACTTGAAAAGGCAAGTATCAATGGAGATATTACTGATTTTGCAAAGATTATCCTTCTTTGATCTAAGTAGCCATCGAATTTGTGGATAACGAAATTCGCCTCTCTCTTCAAATGATATAACTTGAGTCATAATGAGAGAGGTGAACTTATGTATGTCATTGTCGGCGGTAAACCTATTATCAATTAGTCTAATAAGAAATCTTTTCAGTAAAGAAAAAAGCGACCGAAGCCGCCCTTTTGTAGAAGGAAGTGCCAACTTTGGAAAAATTGTTGGTCGATACTCAAAAAGATGCAGACTTTGACTATTTGCGTGGAGTTGAATCCCTTAACATGTACTGGCTTGCATTCGACCAATATTCTATAAATACCCAAAAGCTGTTGCGCTATGCAAAACGCAGAAGCATTAATCAAGAAATCAACGAACTCATCACAAACCTGTTATTTCAGTAAAGAGAAAAGTATCATCAAAGTTTATGTTAAAATCATGTATATATACATGTAATCTAAACCCGAAAATTAAACTCAAATCTACTTCCGTGAAAAGCAAATGAGTTTAAGTAATATCATATATATGTATATGCCTATTTAAACCTAAACTTAAACTCAAAGACAATACAAAAACAGCGTTTATCTACTAGCTATCAATGGAATACAAAGTAGTCACCGATGAGATTCTGTACAATATCTTTTAAATGTTCCAGAATGCTCACAAATGATTTTTCAACCAAATTTGGACAGTTTTTGGCCCAAATTTATTCAGGCCATTTAAACCCATATGGCAACTGTTAATCTAAATAGAGTAAAACAGCATGAAATCAGGTAAATCACTGAGATATAGC
>JAFUNS010000050.1 GCA_017472925.1 Bacteroides sp.
ACCGAACAGCAGCACCGTATAGCTTTGGAAGCCGTATTCGGGTTGAAAGCCGAGTACGGTTATGAAGACCTGAAAACCTCTCTGATTGAGAACTACGGCAAAGTGGGTGTAAGGCTCAACCATAACAAGGCGGTTAGCCTGATAGTGATGCTCCGTAACAAGCGGATGGTGGTGCAGGACAAGGGGAAGAAGTACAGCTTCATGTCCGATTTCCACTACTGATCCCAATATCGGAAGTGCTTTACTTTATTCCGGGTGTCTATATATAAGGAAAAAGCGGAAGCACTTCCGGTACTCCCGGTTTCCTTTACTTTTCTAGCGTACATATATATACGAATAATAAAGTAAAGGTATGTGTATATGTTTCGCTATGCCTATATATAAGGACTGGCGAAAAGAAAAACAATCCAATTCCTACAACGATGAACATTGAAGAAATAAAGAAAATAAATTTGGTGGACTATCTCCAAAGTTTGGGATGTTCACCTGTCAGCCGTAAAGGTGAGAACTACTGGTATAAATCGCCATTCCGCAATGAAACGGAAGCATCCTTCAAGGTTAATGCCGGACTGAACAAATGGTATGACTTCGGAATCGGGAAAGGTGGTAACATCATTGCTTTGGCGGAGGAACTCTATCAGAGCAGTAATATTTCGTACCTGATGGAACGTATAGCGGAACGTGTTCCGTATATCCGTCCTGCCTCTCTCTCTTTTGGTCAGCAGAAATTTTCGGAGCCAGGATTTCAGAACTTGGAAGTACAGACTTTGGAATCCCCAGCCTTGTTTTTCTATCTGAAGGAAAGAGGTATCGATGTGGAGATAGCCAGAACGGAGTGCAGGGAGCTTCGTTTTATACATAACGGGAAGAGTTATTTCGCCATCGGATTCCCGAACAGGTCGGGAGGTTATGAAGTCCGCAACCGTTATTTCAAAGGATGTGTCGCTCCCAAGGACATAACCCATATCCGAAAGCAGGGAAAACAAGTTTCCGGTTGTTGCCTTTTCGAAGGTTTCTTGGACTATCTGTCATACTTGACCATGCAGTTAAAAGGAGATGCTGTCCACAAGGATTTTTCACATTCCGATTTCATGGTACTCAATTCCGTTACCAACATGGATAAAGCGGTGGAACTGTTGAAACCTTATTCCCGGATAGACTGCTATCTCGACAATGACAAGGCTGGCAAGGAGGCTTGTCTGAAACTGCAATCACTATTTGGAGAACGGGTAAACGACATGTCTGTCCACTACTCAGATTGCAAGGACATGAATGATTTTCTATGCAGGAAGATGATAAATGAATCCTTGAAACAAGAGCTGAAAAACGGGCAAGTCCAATCCGTCAGCCGGATGCAAGAACCGGAGCCGAAGAAGAAACGAGGCTTTCGGTTATAGCCCACTATAACTACACGCTTCGCTTCCGTAGTTGTGGGCTCTCCCGAGGGGATTAAGGCTTTGCCCTAATAACCCACTCAGGGCGTTTCTCCCCTGAGCACCCAGAGCAAAGAGTGACCCTCTCTTTGCAATCTCCGCTTATGGGTTGCACCCCTAAGAACCCTGTACGGTTATGAGCGGACAGAGAAAGAATGTTAGTCAATAACTCAAATCAAATTAAAAAAATGGCAAAAAAAAGTAGTATACATATCAAGCCTTGCAACATCGCATCCAGCGAGGCTCATAACCGCAGGACTCCCGAATACATGCGTAATATCGGGGACTCCAAAATCTATATCGTTCCTGAACTCTCAGCTGATAACGAGCAGTGGATAAATCCAAGTTTCGGCAATGTTGGTTTACAGACACATTATGATAACATCAAGCGTATGGTCAAGGAAAAGACCGGGCGTGCCATGCAGGAGAAGGAACGTGAACGCAAAGGTAAGAATGGAAAGATTGTCAAAGTAGCTGGGTGTTCGCCCATCCGTGAAGGTGTATTGCTTATCAAAGCTGATACCACCTTGAATGATCTTCGCAGATTTTGTGATAAATGCAACCAACGTTGGGGAATTACTGCAATGCAGATTTTCATACACAAGGATGAAGGGCATTGGCTCCCTGGCGAACCCGATGCCAATGATAAGGAAAGCTTCAAGATAGGTGAAAGATGGTTCAAACCCAACTATCATGCCCATATCGTTTTTGACTGGATGAATCACGATACGGGAAAGAGTTGCAAACTCAATGATGATGACATGATGGAAATGCAGACTTTGGCTTCTGAAATCCTCTTAATGGAACGAGGACAATCCAAAGTCGAGACTGGCAAGGAACATTTGGAACGCAACGACTATATTCTTGAAAAACAGAAATCCGAACTGCTACGAATTGATGCCGTTAGGCGATACAAGGAGTTCCAGGTTGAACTTGCCGAGCAGGAGGTTCAAGAAGCTGAAGCCAAGACACAAGCCCTGCGTGATGAAACCCAACAAAAGGAGAAGCAGAGTGAAATGCTCGACAAGGCTATCAACGACAAACGTTCCAAACTGAACAAGGAGAAAGGAAACCAACTGCTCGGTGCTGTCGCTGATTGGGCTACGGGTAAGTCCAAAGCTTTGAAAGGTAATATAGAGGTTTTGAAACTTGACTTGGCGGAAGCACACGAAATGATAGTCGATGAACGCAAGAAAATGCAGGAGGTGATTACTCAATTTGAAACTTACAAGGTACAATCAGCAAGACAACTGGATATGGCTGTGAGAAACATTGCTTTACAGAAAAATGAGGAAATAGACAGGCTCAAGAAACGTATCTCATGGCAAAACCACATAATCAGTTGTCTCGGTTATTTGTTGCTCCGAACGCATGAAATCTTCCGTAAGGCTGTTAATAATATCATACACTTGGCTAAGGATTATTGGCAGCAACGTTTCGATGCCGGGCAGGTCACTGAGGTTAAGAATGCCTTGAATTTATTTGGCGATGATAAGCAATCTCAACAAGCTGCAGGTGATTTCCTTTACTTCATCGCCAAGCAGAAAGGAGATTTTGACAGTAGAGAACAGATTAAGGCCAGACGGGAAGTTGATAATGTGGTAGATGGGCATTATGACCATAGCATTATGAGAGGATTCTCAATGAGAAGATAATCTGTTTGAAACAATGAGATGGGGATATCCCAAATAGAATATCCCCATCCAATTTTATGGGTTCATTATATATTCGATGATGTTTTGTCCATTCTTGTAAGGAATGAAATAGCAGGTAGCAGCTATTAGGATAATTATACAAGTAATAATGGTGATGCCATGGCGGATAAATCCAGAAGGCATATCTCCGATAATCTTGCGTACCTTTTCGCTTCTCAATTCTATTTTATCTAGATCATTCATGGCGGTTGTTTGATTAGTTTCCAAGTTCCAATTGATTCTTCACTAGGTGATAATATGCCCCTTTCTTTTCGATGAGACTTTCATGATCTCCTGTTTCCAGTATCTTACCATGTCCTAACACGATGATTTGGTTGGCATTCTTTACCGTACTTAGTCGATGTGCCACCACTACTACGGTACGCCCTTTATAGAAATCATTGAGATTTTCCACAATGACACGTTCATTCTCGGCATCTAGTGCGTTGGTCGCTTCATCCAGGAATATGTATCGAGGGTTCTTATATACCGCACGGGCTATCAGAATGCGTTGCTTCTGTCCTTGGCTTAACCCGACTCCGTCCCGACCAATCTTGGTATTGAACTTCAAGGGTAGTCCCATGATGTAGTCGTAGATATTGGCTATTTCGGCTGCTTTCTTCAAGCGTTCTTTGTCTATCTCACCGTCATCTACGGCAATATTCCGGGCGATACTTTCCGAGAAGATAACCCCGTCTTGCATTACTACTCCACATTGTTTGCGCCACCACTTCAGATTATAGTCGTTGAGTTTGGAAGAACCGATACGGATTTCTCCACCCAATACCGGATAATACCCCAACATCAGTTTGATGAGAGTGGTCTTTCCGCTTCCCGATGCTCCTACTATAGCGGTAATCTTTCCTTCGGGTATCTCCATCGTGATACCGTCTATCGTTTTCTTGGGATGATGCGGGTCGTACTTGAAATCCACTCCCTTGAACGACAAGTCATTTGGGGTGTCGATGAAAGAAGCCAATGCCTTTTCGTTGCTTTCCTCGTTGTCCTTTCCGTGAATCTCGTTGATGCGCTCCAGACTGATTTTAACATCCTGGAGGGTGTAGAGGAAGTTCATTAACTGCTCTACCGGACTGTTCAGTTGCCCGATAATGTATTGCACGGCTAGCATCATCCCGAGAGTCATGTTTCCTTGAATCACGGCTGTTGCCGCTATGACGGTGATGAGGATGTTCTTGATTTCGTTGATGAAGATGCTTCCGGCCTCCTGTGTCTGTTGCAGTTTCAGTGCCTTCATCTGCACCCCGAACAGTTCCGCCTGCACATCCTCCCATTCCCAACGTCGGCGTTGCTCACAGTCCTGCAACTTGATTTCCTGCATGGTGGTGATGAATTGGTACGTCTTGTTGTTATTGTCCGCCTGTTTCCCGAACAGTTCGTAGTCCAGCAGCTTCCGTTGTTTCAGGAAGAACGCTATCCACCCTCCGTACAGCAGACTGGCGGAAAGGAAGATGCCAAATATAATGAGGTTGTAATAGAACAGCACGCACCCGAACACCACGAAACTGAGTAGCGAGAAGGTGACATTCAGCATTTGGCTGGTGAGGAACTTCTCTACTCGGCTATGGTCGTTCATGCGTTGCAGCAAGTCACCCATCAGCTTGGTATCGAAGAACGACATCGGCAACTTCAACAGCTTGATGAAGAAGTCGGACAATAAGGAGATGTTGATTCTCATGCTGATGTGCAGCAATATCCACCGCCGGATAAAGTCGATGGCGGTACGGCTGACGGTCAGCATCAGTTGGCCGACCAGTACCAGATAAATAAAGTTCAGATTCTGCTGCTTGATACCTACATCCACGATGGCTTGTGTCAAGAAAGGGAAGACCAACTGCAACAAGCACCCCACCAATGCTCCGAGAACGATTTGCCCGAAGTAACGGCGGTATTGCTTCACGTAGCCGAAGAGGAAACGGAACGAGCGTTTTTCCTTTTCGCTTTCTCCTTTCTGTTCATAGAAAGCGGTGGTGGGCTGCAGGAATAGGGCAATCCCCTTTTCTTCCCCTTGCGATTGGGTGCTTACCCAATGCTCCTTAAATTCTTCCGATGTGTAGGTTATCAATCCTTTTCCTGGGTCGGCTATGTAGAACTTCTTTTCTTTCCTTACTTTATATAGAACGACGAAATGATTCTGGTTCCAATGGAGGATGCAGGGAAGAGGAGTTTGGGACAGTTGGTCGATGCTTATTCTTCCACAGTTGGTCTGGAAGCCTAAAGAAGTGGCGGCTTCACTGATTCCGAGCATAGACACACCTTCCGTAGTGGCATGACATATTTGGGAAAGCGTATCAATGGAATACGCTTTCCCGTAGTGTCTGCATATCATGGCAAGACAGGCTATGCCACATTGCATGGTGTCGTGTTGTTTGACAAATGATTGTTTATACATAAATATATATCATTTTTCTTTGTCTATTGTAAATGAATTGTTAGTCTTGCGTATCTTCCCTTTCCCTATTCTATAATGAATGCTGCACATTAAGGCAAAATTATTAACTCTGTTGTCCGAACAGATAGTGGAATTATATTCGTCAAACTGAACGCTATAATAATGCCGTTTTGGTAGCATTTGTGTTGGGAATAATAGCTTTATAAAAACAGGTAAATTCCCTTTTAAAAAGTTACGTTTTACTGTCAGACCTAGACTCTCTTCTTCTTGGTAATTTATGCCTTGTATCAATGGAATTTTATCATATCTTAAATAATAGGTTAATGATAAATCGGTTTTCCATGATGGAATACTATATGATAGGCTGCCGTCAAATGAGTATGTCCTTCCTCTTCTTACTCCTTCATTTTTTGTTTTTCTTTTATAATGTTGGTATGATAAAGAAGCATATAGATTCATGTTTTTCCCCAGTTTGTAGTCACCGTATATGCCTAAAAATGAATGATGCAACTTTCCATTGATATAACTTTCGACGAATCCATATTCTGTAGTTTTGGAGTAAAAGGTTGAAATTTCATTCCTTTGCACTTTATTCATATAGTTGATGGTGAATAGGTTGTATAATTCTATTGAAAGGTCAAATTTATGCATAATGGAAGGCTTCAAATTGGGATTCCCAGCATGAATCATGTGTGTGTCAATTTGCCATTCGGCAGTACTCAGTTGTTCTAAGGTCGGATAATTGACGGTGCAATTGTAGTCTGCATTTATGTTAATATGGTCTGTCGGATGCCAATTAAGTTTCAGATATGGCATTATCGATGTGTTATGTCTTTTTTCCTCTTGTCCTTGCTTTTCGTTGATAAATAGAATGTTGCCTCCACCTCTTGCTTGGAAGTTGTCATTTAATCTATAGGTAATATTACATCCGATTTTATGTCGGATGTCTGTTGATATGTACAAATCTTTATTTTCCTTTGAATTTTTATTTATATATTTCCTATAAATAAAGGAATAATCCATATATAGAATAAAATGGTCGGATAACTGTAATCTCACATCTAAAATATCTTTTATATAATCCTTCTTTCCCAAATACATCTTGTGGTTGTGATGTTCAAGTATATCATTGAAAGACTTTAAATCTTTCACTTTGTAGAAATTGTAAATGAAGTCATTGTTTATTCTAAATTTCTCATATTTAGCACGGTAAAATAATCCCAAAACATTATTCTTATATCTGTATTTGTCTTTTGATGACTGAAAAGCAGAATATTTATCTTCTCCACGCAATATATTCATTTTATATTTTACGGAATCTTTATTCTTGGTAAATTCAGACCAAAATTGAGTGGAAATCCTATGGTTTGGATTTATTTGAAAATCCACTCCACAACTAATGTTTCTATTGTTTCGAAAGTTTAAACCATTAGGTTCTCTAAGGTCTATCCCGTCTGTTACTTCCGAATGATTGTCACCATATTTTTTTTCAAAAGAAGTTGCATTGTAATAATGGCGCCACAAGAAGTCTGTAGAAAAATAGAAATTATATTTCCCTCTAGTGTAAGTGCAGTTCAAGGATGTTCTTTCTGTATTCGAATTGTTGTTTTTCAAGCATAATAGGCCTACAGCTTTGGTATATATATCCCAACCTAAATATTTGTCGTTTAGTTTAATGTCAATAATCGCGTCATATTCTGAGAATTTTCCAGAAGGGTTATGTTGGATCTCGATAGATTTGATTCTTTCTGGACTCATACTCAAAGTATAGTCCAATCCTTTTTCTCTACCCTCTATCAAAATCAATATATTTTCCTTATATCCGATTTTAATTTTGTTTGTAACCCAATCGGATTTTACGCCATTCAGTTTATCCAACAAATGTGAAAGGTTTGTAGTGTTTTTCCGTAACTCATCTGTTATGTTATAGATTTCTTTATCTCCTTTATATGTCTTTAAATTTGCTGTTACGTTTATTTCATTCAAAGTATTATCTGTATTCATGGCTATTGTGTCTAACTCCAAGGGCAATCCTTGGGAGTTAGATACAATAAATTCTTTATATCCTACAAAATTCACGATAACTCTCCCTATTTTCTTGTTAATCGTAACATAGAATTCACCTTTTGTATCGCTGACTTCTCCTGTTATAAAGGAGTCATTGCAGTCGTAAAATCTGATAGTCGCACCTTCTAATGGAATGGCAGTTATAGAATCAACAACAAAACCATGATAAGTTTGGGCTGATGTATAGCTTATTATATAAAGAAAACAGAAAAGAATAATATGCCTCATAACTATACTTTTATATGGTTGTTGTTAATAACTCTCCAACAATAATCAAGAATTCTATGCTTAAATTTAGGGCTGTTGCTTCCGTAACCACAAACAATCCGACCTTTTTCTTCAATTTTCTTTTCTCTTGATAAAGGACAATCGCAATAGCATAACGGATAATAGTTACATTTTGAACAAATGCTGTCGTCAGCTAAAACATCATATTCAGGAAATATCGGATTTGATTTCCATTTGATGTATCCAGATTCATCTATATAACCACGTAGTTGGTCTATTCTGAATTTATCACATTTCTCTACTCCTCCATTGTAGTAAATCATATTGTAATGTTTTTTGTCAACATAGCACATGGAGAATATATGGTTGGTGCATAAAACATAACCATTTGTGGTCAATTCTTTTTGGAATTTGTTTAATAACTCGATAGGGATGTTCTCTTCTTTTACTTGCCATACTTTTTGTAAATCTACCACTAAACGACCACGCATGTCTTCGGGAATAAATTTATTTATATCGTTGACAATCTGGGTACTTTTTAAAGTCTTTAATGTATAGTTTATTCGTAATGTTACGTTTGCATTTTCATTCAACGCCAATAAATTCGCAATATTCCCTAAAATCAAGTCAAATGAAGATGCATTTATTTTGTCCTTTTTAATTTTATTATGTTCTTGTGCTTCTCCGTCAATTGCTATCTGATAATAATTTACTTTCATTCTTTTCAGCATCAATATGACGTCACGAGATAAAAGTGCGCCATTAGTCGTTATTGCGGAGGAGTATTCTATACTCTCATTTTCGCAGAATTGTTTTAAATAAGATGAAATATCTTCAATCATATCTGGTTGCATTAAAGGCTCGCCGCCAAACCATGAAAGTACATACGATTTTATCTTTTCTTCTTTTAAATATGTAACGACATGTTTTTTTATCAATTCAATTTTTTCTTTTGAAATTGTTACAGGTTCGTGTTTTTGTACACAATACCAACAATTGTAATTGCATTCAAATGTTGATACAATGGTTGTTTTGTATTCAGGATAGTTTATGTATTGACTACGTTCTTGTCTTAATAAATCTATTTCATTGGTTTCTTGGTCAATTAAAAAACCAAATCTTTTTAATTTCTTTATAATGTTTTCGTGGGTTACGATGTATTCGTTTGGTCTTTTTAAGATAGAAAGATAGGTGCTAACATCATTGTTTTTTACAATGAAAAATGTTTTGTCAATACCATTAAAAATAATTGTTTTATTGGTAACGAAAGGCACAATATAGATATATTTGTGAGATTTCATAGGTTTGTTTTTAGGATGATTAAATGTTATAGTTAAATTGTTTATGAATCAAAGAAGAATCTGTCAAAATAAGATTTTGCAAGATTCTTCTTCTTGTTTTTACATCATCAGTGTAATAGAACTAATGATGTCTTACGCTTAAATGCTGCAATTATCTGTGCATCTATTGCATTTTTCACAATTGTTACACTTGTTTGTGTTATCACCATCGTCTTCTGGATCAACATAATTGCTGCCACCTAAAATGTGAAGTTGTTCTTCTATTGTCATAGAAAAATCTTCTTCAGCTAAATAATCATTAAATAAAGTCATAATTACTAATTTATGATGTTGCCTACTCTATCAGCTTTTCGGCATCCGCTCCTTTTATCAGTGTGGTCTGAACTATAATCATTACCGGTATAATTATTGTCTTTTTTATAGAGTAAATTCTCCTTCCGCATACCATTCTTCAGACATAACAACGATATAATATGTTCCTTGTCCTCCGGCCACATTCATGTGTAAAGTGGTAGGAGTATCTGTTGGGACGGTTGTACTGCTGATAACTTGGTTTTGTGAATTTACGATATACACTTCGGCATCGCCTATATTATATAAAGTAACTTCCATTTGCCTGATGTTGGAATACCAAATTGCTTCGATGATTGGAAGATCAAGACTCCGCTCATATTCATTGTTGAGAGGTTTGTTTATAATCATTTCAATCTTTGTATATTGGGACGAATTGTTCGTCCCGTCGGCTGTTGCTCTATTGATGAATGTAATAGAAAACAGCATCATAAGTACGATAATCTTTTTCATATTTACACTTGTTTTAGTTATGTTTCGATGATGCAAAATTAGCCGTATATAGTTTCAGCTCCAAATATAAAGTTTCAGATTATTAAAAATCTTTGTTTCGTAAACTGCTGAAAATTAGCAGTGTATAAATTGGGGGGGGGTAAAAAAGATGGCGCAGTTTCATCCAAAGTTTCAGATGGGCTTTTAGGGAAGGAAATTTTATGCTTCGGAGGGGTGTGTCAGTAGCTTGCGGAGATAAATCCCAAGTTGGTGTCGTGTTTGTTACTAAAAAATCCCGATAAACTATAGAGTTTGTCGGGATTGTAAATTATTAGTATTAGAATACGGCAGCTATTTTCCGTATCTCATTCAACTTTTCGATTAAAGTAATGTTTTTCCGGGCAGTTTGCATATTATAGTGATTGGTTATATCAACTAATGAACATATCTCAATGATTGGCGGTTCTGTATCGGAAGCAATTTCCCGAAACTCTAAACGGTATTGGTCATTGATTCGCAAAGATGAAAGTCCTTTCTTGTCACCAATTAGTCGTTCGTATTTTATTGGAAGTCATGCTACGTTTCGACTAATAGCTTGCGGAGATAAATCCCCAAGTTGGTGTCGTGTTCGCCGATGCCCAACTTTTCACGGATGAGGCTGCTTTGGTTGTAATGGCTTCGCATCTGGATGTAAGTGCCTATATCCTTTCCCTTCAGCCCCAAAGCATAGAGGCAACAGTAGTTGATTTCCCATTCGGTCAGTCCGTGTTCTTTCAGGTGTTGGATGAAATGGGGATGGCTGGCAGCAAAGGAAAGGCGGGTGGAGTCCATGAAGACGGCGCGGTTGTTAATCAACGCTTCCATTTCCTTTTGTAGTTTGTTGCTTGATTTTTCATCGTTGGTAATATGAGCCATGAAGAAGCGGTTGAGTAGGGAGAGACGTTTCGTCAAGGCCATTTGGGCTTCTTCGCTCAGTTCTTCCTTTTGCTTGGCGAGCAGTTGGGTCAGGTTGTCCCGTTCCGTTTCTATGTCCAGACATTGCAAGCGGTATTTTTCCTTTTCTTTCCGATTGATGTTTAAACGGACGTATATCCATATACAAATGATGGAAAGGACAAGAATGGCAATGATGGCTCCCAAAATAATTCTTTCCTGGGTAGCTTGTTGTCGGACGTTTTCCAATTCTTGCTTGTGAAATTCTTCGATGAATTGGGCGTTTTTTTTGTAGGTTGTTAAATCTATGGAATCAGAAATGTTTGCATAACATTGATAGGACTCCAATGCTGTTTCCGGTTGATTCATTTTTTGATAAATCTGTGTGGAAATGGCATAGAACCGGATGTTTTGGTCAACATTGGAAGCCGGATGATAGTTTTGTATGCAAGAAAGTGCTTTTTGATAATTCCCGAGGGCGAGATAAGCATTGGCAATGGTCAGCCAATCCAACTTTTCGATAGGAATGGTTGTACGATATTCTGTTAAAGCGGATGTGATTTCCTCTTGACTACCGTTTTCGGTAAGATGAATCAGACTGGCTGTATAAAATTCATTCCGTTTGCCGATACTGAGCGTTGGGAGTATCGGGCGGCACATGTCAATCGTTCTTTGGGCATTCTCCTTGTCTTTTAATAAGGTATATCCGTTGATGAGTCGGATAAGGCAGTTGGCATAACTGTTTGTCATGCCTGCTTCCTTAAAGAGTTCAGCGGCTTGTTTGTTTTCTTCTACATATTTATCGAACTGATAGAGATTATAGTAGATATTGGCTTGTGCAAAGTGTGCTCTTGCTTTGGTGCGGATGTTGCCCGACGTTGCTCCCTGGGTCAGTGCCTGGTTGAAGCGGATAATGGCAGATGTATTATTGCCTTGATTGGTATAGATACGCCCTTCATAATAGAAAGTACGCAGTTTGTCGTCGGCCGTTCCGTGGTCTTGGTAATAGTCGATGGCAGGTTGCAGCACCTCGAAGTCGGTGCGGTCGATGTAGTTCTTGTCCATTGCCATAGAGAGCAGCAGGGCATGTTTCGCTTTTTCTTCTTTGTTGGAAAAGTTTTCCGGCTGGATGTTCTGCAATGTCACTAATGCGCTATCGGCATTAGCCTCGATGTAAGTTTCCACATCTTGCAGCTTCTCCCATTCTTGAGAATGGTTCTTGCAAGATATCAAACATAGAATTACACTTATTATATATACGTGGAATGGTTTCATTAGTTGCCTCCTTTAAAATTATTGTTGAATGTAATAATAATCGTTTGTATCCCAATAATAAAAAAGGTACGGTCTACCCATTATAAGCGAGGCGAGTGGTATGAGTGCCCAACAACAATAATGTGCATCCCGTACCATTGATACAGGCGTACACATCCGTTGTTGTTTAAAAGATACCACTCTTTCGCTTATCGGATGGAACGTATTATATGGAAATACTTCTGTGCTTCCTACATTCGATTGCAAAATTATATAAATTTCTGCATCCTTCTGTAATTAATGATAGACTTTAACATCGATTTCAATAAAAAAGGCAAATAGTTAATAAACTATCTGCCTTTTTGTGGACCTGGGGAGAATCGAACTCCCGTCCAAACGAGGAAACCATATGCTTTCTACATGCTTATCTTTGCCTTCATTTTTCGAGTACAAGCAAGACCAAAGCCACCAACTTGCACCTTATCCTCTAAAATTTCGGAAGAATCGCAAGGAAGGATTCTACCTATTCCCGATTTTGCTGTGCCACTTTGCCAAACGCTTCGGAACAAGAGCTTTTGAGTGACATCCCGTTTCCGCCACTGTGGCAGAAATAAAGGTAATCTACTGTTCTTCGATTACGCTGCGAGAGCATAAGTATTGTTGCCAGATAATAGCTTGATAACTGGGATTAAAGTGCCAATCACCGACGCACTGCATGCTTACATACCATTCCAACTCGCTGTCAATTCCAGTCAAGCCCATGAATGATGTTGCAAAGATAGAGAATCTTTTGGAAAGAAACTACTTTTATTTGCTAATATATCTTATTCTATCAAAGAATATCAAACTGTTAAATATTTTAAGAATTGAAAATGTCATAAAATATAATAAAGAATAAAATCAGCTCAGAATTAAATGTGGGGTGTAAAAGTGGGTGTAAAACTTGTAAGTGGTTGATTTTTAAGGTTTATTTTACACCTTGGAGGGAGTCGAACCCTCGTCCAAACGAGGAAGCCATACGCTTTCTACATGCTTATCTCTGCCTTCGGTTTTCGAGTATAGGCAAGACCAGAGCCACCAACCTATACCTTAGCTTCTAAAATTTCGGAGGAGCCGCGAAGCGAGACTCTACCTATTCCCGATTTTGCTGTGCCGCTTTACCAAACGCTTCGGAACAAGAGCTTTTGAGCGACATCCCGTTTCCGCCACTGTGGCAGAAATAAAGGTAATCTACTGTACTTCGATTACGCTGCGAGAGCATAAGTATTGTTGCCAGATAATAGTTTGATAACTGGGATTAAAGTGCCAATCACCGACGCACTGCATGCTTACATACCACTCCAACCCGCTGTCAAATCCAGTCAAGCCCGTACTGGTATATGTCCTAAAGACGATGCAAATATACGGAATGTTTGCGAAACATACAAAAGGCTATATAGAATTTAACCATATTTGTCATTCAGAGCGAAGCGAAGAATCTCGAGTACATAAATGTTGATGTTACCGAGATTCTTCGCTACACTTTGTTCCGCTCTGAATGACAATCAGAGGATTATACGTAAGTTTCCAAGAACTTGGCGTGACCGTTTACGGTAACCTTCACTTCCTTGGTAGTAGCAGCGTAAAGGATTGATTCACCGGCCTTCACTTCTACAGAATTGCCTTGGTCGTCGGTTACGGTGCAAGAACCTTCCATGCAGATGTGGATTACGAATGAATCGAGTTCGCTATAATCCAAAGTCATGTCTTCGGTCAAGTCGTAAACAGAAGTGGTGAAGTATGGGCAAGTTACCAATTCCACCGGTTCGTTCTGTTTCGGAGTGTACGGAGTACGATAGTCGGCTTCTACGCTATAATCGATGGCATCCTTTGACAATTCAGTATGAAGTTCACGAGTGTTACCGTTCTTATCTTTGCGGTTGAAGTCGTAAATACGGTAAGTTACGTTCGAAGTCTGTTGGATTTCAGCGATGAAGCAACCTGCACCGATGCTGTGGATACGACCAGCCGGGAGGAAAAATACGTCGCCCGGTTGAACTGCATAGTCAGCCAATGCGTCGCAGATGGTATTGTCGGCAATCATAGCTGCATATTCGTCCGGAGTGATGCTTTTCTTCAAGCCTGAACGGAGGTGAGCCTGACCGTTGTTGTTATCAATTACATACCACATTTCAGTCTTACCCATGGAGTTGTGGCGAACCTTTGCCAATGCATCGTCCGGGTGAACCTGAATAGAAAGGTCATCGCAAGCGTCGATGAACTTGATCAGCAATGGGAAGTTGTCACCAAAACGTTCGTAGTTGGCTTCACCCACCAAAGCACCCTTGTATTCTTTTACCAATTCACTCAAGTTCTTGCCGGCTTCAG
>JAFUNS010000073.1 GCA_017472925.1 Bacteroides sp.
AATCAGTATTGCGCGGAAGCCTCAACCTTCCTACCTTTGCAAAAATAAAACTTTAAAATTATACAGACGAATGAAAAAGCAACTATTAAGCATTCTTCTTGCATTATTGGCAGGAAACGGCATGGCACAATCGTTAGAAAAGATGAACTGGTTCAACGAGCCGGAACAATGGAAGATTGAGGATAAGACACTCACCATGTCAGTCACTCCGCAGAGCGACTATTGGCGCATCTCACATTATGGTTTTACCGTAGACGACGCTCCTTTCTATTATGCCACCTATGGCGGTGAATTCGAAGCCAAGGTTAAGATTACCGGTGATTACAAGGTTCGTTTCGACCAAGCCGGATTGATGCTCCGCATCGACCACAAAAACTACATCAAGGCAGGTATCGAGTACGTGGACGGCAAGTACAACCTCAGCACCGTAGTGACTCACAAGACCAGCGACTGGAGCGTCATCACCCTCGACAAGCCTGTGCCCTATATTTGGATAAAAGCAGTCCGCCGTCTCGATGCCATCGAAATCTTCTACTCTTTCGACGACAAGACCTACACCATGATGCGTAATGCCTGGATGCAGGACAATACTCCTATACAAGTGGGTGTGATGGCTGCTTGTCCCGACGGTCAAGGCTTCGATGTGAAGTTCGAACATTTCAAGGTTAAGCATTTACCAGACCAACGTCGTTTGGAGTGGTTGAAGAAGAATCAGGAGTAAAAGGATTAACAAAAACTCTGCGAAAACAGTTAAAAAATCAAAGTTTTCGCAGAGTTTTGTTTTTCATCTCGCAAAAAAGGATTACCTTTGAGCAAAAGAAAATCAGCTGATTATGCTAGTCGGAAGAAAAAAAGAATCACGTATCCTTCTCGATGCATTGGCATCAGATGAATCCCAGTTTGTGGCAGTATATGGCAGACGCCGTGTGGGTAAGACCTTTCTTATCCGCCAGACGTTACAACATAAATTTGTATTTCAACATGCGGGCGTAGCCAATTCACCCAAATCCATCCAACTTCAAGCTTGGCACGAATCATTACAAGAAGCCGGATTGAAAGGAACAGTATGCCCCAAGAACTGGATGGAAGCATTTTCCTTGCTCAAACAGTTGATAAAGAACAATAGACAAAAAAAGAAAGTCATTTTTCTGGATGAATTGCCTTGGATGGACACACAGGCTTCCAATTTCATTCCTGCCTTGGAACATTTCTGGAACTCTTGGGCAAGTGCTCGCACGGATATCGTATTGGTCGTTTGCGGAAGTGCCACTTCATGGATTATCCGTAAAGTAATCCAGAACCATGGCGGACTACACAATCGGGTAACACAGAAAATCCATCTGCAACCATTCACATTAAACGAATGTGAACAATATGCCAAATCCAAGAAACTCAACATGACACGAAAGCAGATGGTGGAAGCCTACATGATAATGGGAGGAGTACCTTACTATTGGTCATGCCTACAACCTTCAATAAGTTTGGCACAAAACATTGACCAATTATTCTTTTCACCAGATGGAAAACTTTACGGAGAATACGATGCACTATACGCATCGCTCTTCAAAAAGCCAACCGACTATCTGCGGGTGGTAGAAGCTTTGGCTACACGCAAATACGGACTAACCCGTTCCGAAATCATAGTAAGCACCGGACTCTCCGAAAACGGAAGTGTAACAACCCTTTTACAGGACTTGGAGTATTGTGGATTCATCCGACACTACAACCAATTCGGTCGGAACAAGAATGGCGCCATTTATCAATTGACCGACAATTATACTTTATTCTACCACCATTTCATCTTACGAAACGATAAAAACGACACGGCATTCTGGTCGCATAGTATCAATACTCCTGCACACAATGCATGGTGTGGATTAAGTTTCGAAAGAGTGGTAACACAACACGTACAACAAGTGAAACAAGCCTTAGGCATAGCCGGAGTATTGACGCAAGAGTATGGATGGAAATCGACAGATGCTCAGATAGACCTACTCATCGACCGACAAGACGATGTTGTGAATCTTTGTGAAATGAAATTCTACCAATCTCCCATCGTTGGTTTGGAAAGTCTGAGCGAAGAAGTAGTGCGCAAGCGTGAAGCCTTCATACAACAAACCTCATGTCGGAAAGCTATATTTCTAACCTTAATTACAACTTATACAGAAAATGAAAGCGGAAACACTTATGATTTCCAAAACATACTGAATTTAAACGACTTGTTTACATAAACAATTATCAAAACTCTGCGGAAACTATAAAAAAACAAAGTTTCCGCAGAGTTTTAAGCATTAAAGAAGTCATTGACTTAATTAAAACTCCCTGCCCAATAACATCGAGTCAAGAAATACGAAGGTTCGTAATAGGCACTGCTGTTATAGTCATCGATTATTTCACAGATGGGGTGATTGTAAACACGAATCATCCCATCAGCATAATCTTCACCTTCTTGCAAAGTACTGAGGACAAGACGGCTATATACTTTACCCATTTGGGTAGGCGTAGGGATATGGTCGGTATATTGAGAATCCACCTTACTTACATCGTACTCTCCCGATTGCAATCCGTATGCATCTATCCAATCGTATGCCACCGCATCGGGATTTTCACAATGCAAGGCATCAGCCAACGAAAGCTTTTCCTGTAACACTCGCTTACCCAACGTATTCACTACGTACTTGTTAGGTCGCTTCAACTGACGGGCAATACGTTCTACCATATAACACACAAAGTAGAGGTCGTTAACCGTCACTTCTTCATCGGGGAAATAAACGTTTGTCATAAGGCATAACTCTTTTCGTACGACAATGATTGCAAAGCTCTGTCGGTACAAAACACCAACTGATGCGTAGGATACTTGAACTTCACCAATACCCAGAAAGCTTCGCGAGTGATATTACCAGCAATGAAATCTTCCACATAATCCCAAATAGTATCATCTACCATGGGGCCTTCCACGACATCATAATTATGCTGTATTCCTCGACGGCAATCCACCACGAAGTCAAGCCATTCTTCGGTCATAGAAGGAAATGACAAAAGCTTCAAGTCTTCATCAGGATTATAATCGTAAACAGAAACAACATGCCCCGGACGTTTAATCAACGCCCAACGTCTTGCCTGCTTTTCAATGGCAGTACAATAAAACCCATAACCAAAATCTTTATAGAAACCAACTGCTCTGATTTCGGGAATCTTTACCGGCACATTACTTCCGTGGTATAACTTCATCTTAATTGTCCTCCTTTTCTTTTGCTTTGGTTTCTGCAAAGATAACGAAGAATCCGATTCGGCCTACCGTTTTACAAACTTTTTCATTCTTTTTCTCCAAATGTAGTTACTTCATTTTTCTGCTTTCACGTTTCAAACTGACTGGTAGAGAAAGAATTATGCTGAAAGCAGAGGGTATTTCTGCTTTCAGCATGATTTCAGGAACGAACAAGCATCCCACTATTACGGTTCATGCATATTCCATTATTTCTCCAGAAGGAAACGTGCTTTAAGTAATTCTTCTGACTCTGCCATTTCCGCCACAAATTCTTTATAATTACTTGTGACTCGGGATATAGGATACAAATATGTTTGCAATTCCGCATTATTGTCTTCTCCATATCCTAATAAGTAATCGAAGTTTCTATCCTCCTTATCACCAGGTTGGATAAAAACACCATATTTTCCCTTCAACCGATACATATACGCAATCATCTGATGAATATCATCTCGCGTGGACTCCTTTTTATATTTTGCATCAACAACTGTATGATCCCGTTCTCTATAAAAGTCTGGATAACGAGGATACATACCATATTTGGCCAAATGAATACGTCCTATCTTCTTTTTGTTATTAGGGTGTTCGAATCCTTGTCCTATAAGGATAGTAGCCAAATACTCTTCCCATAAATAAGAGACATCGAACAAAAGGCCATAGATACAATTCTCTTTTGCCCCATATTTAATTTTCTCATGCCTCAATATCCGTAAACAGAGTTTTTGAAGAGGGGTGTAACCAGAATAATAAGGATGACATACAATTCTGGAGTTGCTTTTTATCACCTTTTCCCTTTCCTGTCTTTTGTAATGTGGAGTTGCAGCTATAATCTGTGACACATTCGCACGTATTTCTGCATCCTTTTCCAACAATGCCTTTCCGAACTTTGTTTGACCGATATAATCAATCGTGTGTCGTATCAGTTGGGTTACATGATTGTCATGACTGAATTCCCGTGTGCGATAAGCAACACGTCCATTGAAAGGCATATTCATTTTTAAATGCCTGTTGATGTCTATCGTCCCCCTTACATTGGCATCATTGTATTCATTCCGTCGGTATTCCTTATATACTCCTTGCACCAACGCATCATTAAGAAGCTTCGGGAACAAGTACAACAAGAAATTAAAGATGTCTTCGTCGGTAGTTCCATGTGGCAAATCGACAATGTTAAGACATAAGACCCTGCTCAACATATAATGCAAGAAGAAATCCTCTTCTGCTTTTTCGGGAAAGCGGGAATGGATGGAAACTGATTGCCCGTTTACACCTATAAAACCGACCATATTTCCGGTTTCAAGAATGGCCTTTGTACATTGTTTATCTTTCCATTGAGTTTGCAACGACAACAAATGTTGCTTGCCAACTTCATCTTCACACTGACAAAAAGAATGAGGGTAGATGAGCAAGTCATTACCATCATCATTCAACAAATCGGAGACTTGCCGATTCGCGATGCATTGTAATGACAAATACGCTTCAAGGTTATCCACCGTAGAAGAATACTTTGTATTATCCCTCAATATCATCATTGCTCACTTCCGTTATAATAGACCGATTCCAGCATTTTTAAGTTCTCCATAGCATCCGCTGTCCCTCTCAAATATTCAAACAAGACACCTTCCAAGTGATTGTCCCAGAGATGTTGGTAAGCTGACTTTTTATTTGTATGGTCTTCATTCAGATAGAGTTTCAATTTACTAAAATAGGCACCACCGATGTGATATGCAGCATTCAGTCCTTCTATCCCCGTATTAGTATTTTCATTCCATATTGCTGCATTCAGACGTTCCATCACTTCGACAACCTCTTCTTTCATTTCTAAAAGGTCATCCAACATACCTGTATTCTCGTTGGCCTTCACTTCTTCCCAAGCAAAACGACGTCGCATAGCAAAGTCCATACTCTCCACGCTACGGTCTATGTCGTTCATTGTCCCGATTATATACACATTCTCGGGCACATAGAAGCCTTCATAGAAAGGATCATCTTCATCGGTTATCAGATTTTGATATTGGGTCTTGACTTTGATACTATCTCCACGATAACCTGGGTCTATGCTGAAAAACAATTCTCCGAATATCTTTGAGATTTCACCACGGTTTATTTCGTCGATGATGAAGA
>JAFUNS010000074.1 GCA_017472925.1 Bacteroides sp.
ATTGATTATGGATACAAGAGGTTCTTTATACGACCCCTCGCACGAACACGATTCTTGTGGCGTGGGGCTGATTGTAAATATTAAAGGTGCGAAATATCACGATGTAGTAGAAAACGCCTTACAGGTTCTTGAACATATGGCTCATCGAGGAGCTGAAGGTGCTGATAACAAAACCGGTGATGGAGCTGGAATTATGATACAGATTCCACATGAGTTTATATTACTTAATGGAATACCCGTTCCAGAACGAGGACGCTATGGCGTAGGAATGCTGTTTATGCCTAAAGATATGTTGGATTATGAAACATTCATAAATATTATTCGTGAAACTATATCTGAAGAAGGGCTTACTTTAACACACCTAAGAGATGTGCCGGTTAATTCTTCAGTCTTAGGACACGATGCAGCTATGTGTGAGCCTCAAATTAAACAGATGTTTATATGTGGAAAAGAAGATATAGGTATTGATGTAAAAAGGTATGAAGAACATTTGCAAAGCCGTTTGTATGTCGTTGGGAAGAAAATTGAAAGACGTATAATGGAGTCGTCTATTAAAGATAAGGATAACTGCTATATCGTTAGTTTGTCTACCCGTACTCTTATTTACAAGGGAATGCTCACATCAAGGCAATTGCGATATTATTACCCAGATCTGATGAACCCATATTTTACAAGTGCAGTCGCTCTTGTTCACTCTCGATTTTCTACAAATACATTCCCAATGTGGCGCTTAGCACAACCTTTTCGTTTTATAGCCCATAATGGAGAGATTAATACGATAAAGGGAAATCGATTATGGATGCAAACGCGAGAGTCAATTCTCAAACCTTATAATTTAGGTAAAATCGAGGAGATCTCGCCTATCATACAAGAAGGTATGAGCGATAGTGCATCGCTCGACAATACGGTTGAGTTCTTCGTAAAGAGTGGAATGTCGCTTCCGCATACGTTGGCTATGCTTATCCCTGAAAGTTATGGAGAGAAAGATCTACTATCCAATCGAATCAAAAGTTTTTATGAATATCACAGCATATTTATGGAACCTTGGGATGGCCCTGCTGCTGTTATGTTTTCTGATGGGCACTATGCAGGAGGACTGCTTGACAGGAATGGATTACGTCCTGCGCGCTATGCAATAACTAAAAATGGGATGTTAGTATTGGCATCTGAAACAGGCGTATTAGATATAGATCCTTCCATAATTACAGAAAAAGGGCGTTTGCAACCTGGAAAGATGCTTTTGGTTGATTTAGATGATGGTCGAATTATAAGCAATAATGAGATAAAATCAACCCTTGCTGAGGAACATCCATATCGCGAATGGCTGCAAAAAAATTTGGTGGTACTTAACGATATTCATAGCGGGCGTAAATTAAAGCATAGTATAGATCATTATCAAGAGAGATTACATACGTTTGGGATTGGGAAGGAAGATATTGAACTTATTCTAAAACCAATGGTGAACACACATCAGGAGCCCACAATGTCTATGGGGGCGGATATTCCCATTGCAATTCTCTCCAAGCGGCCACAACGATTTTTTGACTACTTCCGCCAAATGTTTGCTCAAGTGACAAACCCTGCTATAGACCCATTACGTGAATACTCGGTTATGTCTTTAACTGATTATATAGGTGGTGTCTCTGGAAATATCTTGGAAGCAACTCCAGAAATGTGCAAAGTTGTGGAATTACAAAGTCCAATAATTTCTAATACGAATCTCGATAATCTAAAAAACCTGACATATAAAGGTTTTCGAACGATAACACTCAATATGGTATTTGCAGCATCTGAAGGAGTTGTCGGAATGCAGCAAGCAATAGACAATTTGTGTTTAGAAGTTGAACAAACCGTTGATAAAGGCTATAATTATATCATCCTGAGTGATAAGGCTATTAATGACACCTATGCTCCAATCCCTTCTTTAATAGTAATGTCGGCCGTGCATCATCATCTCATTAAAAGCAAAAAACGTTCACAAACGGCAATTATCATCGAAAGTGGTGAGGTTATGCAGGTTATGGATGTCGCTTTACTCACAGGATATGGTGCCAGTGCAGTAAATCCATATATGGCTTTTGCTATACTAAACGAGTTGGTTAGTCATCAAGAATTACAACTGGATTATGCTACGGCAAAACGCTATTACATACAAGCCATTGATAAAGGCTTGATGAAAATTATATCAAAAATGGGCATCTCCACTATCAGAAGTTACAGAGGCTCAATGCTTTTTGAAAGCATCGGGATATCATCCTCTTTACTCGAAAAATACTTTGGTGGAGGCATATCCAAGATTGAAGGCATCACTTTGGAAGATGTGGCTCAAGATACATTGCTTCGCCATACAAAAGGTTTTTCCAAAACAGACACGCAAGTTCCTAATCTTGAGGATTTTGGAAGGTATCGTTATAGAAAAGATGGTGAACGACACGCTTGGTATCCTCAAATAATTACTACACTTCAAAAAGCTGTGCGTGAAAACGATTATGACCAATATAAGCTATTTTCGGCAATGGCTGATAATACCGAGCAGCCGATATTCATACGCAACCTTATGGAATTATGTAGTGACAGAACACCCATATCGATAGATGATGTAGAGTCTGAAAATGAAATTGTTAAACACTTTGTCGGAGGAGCAATTTCATTTGGAGCAATCAGTCGCGAGGCTCATGAGGATATTGCGTTGGCAATGAACTTTCTTGGTTGTCGAAGCAATACCGGTGAAGGAGGAGAAGACCCTAAACGCTTTTATGAAAAACGTAATGGAATAGCACTGAGAAGTGCGACCAAACAAGTTGCATCAGGCAGATTCGGAGTTACTACAGAATATTTGGTAGATGCCGATGAGATACAAATAAAAGTGGCTCAGGGCGCAAAACCTGGCGAGGGAGGTCAATTACCCGGTTTTAAGGTTGATGAGATGATTGCGAAAACTCGTCATTCAATCCCCGGAATTACACTGATTTCCCCACCTCCCCATCACGATATATATTCAATAGAGGATTTGTCGCAACTAATTTTTGATTTGAAAAATGTTAATCCACGAGCAACGATAAGCGTTAAACTGGTAGCCGAAAGTGGTGTCGGAACTATCGCTGCGGGAGTTGCAAAGGCTAAAGCGGATACCATTCTTATCAGTGGTGCCGATGGAGGAACAGGAGCTTCACCTGCTAGTTCCATCCACTATGCAGGTCTTCCTATGGAATTGGGGTTGGCGGAGATTCAACAAACCTTGATATTTAACAATTTACGAGGAAAGGTTAAGATACAATGTGATGGAGGTCTTAAAAATGGGCGCGATGTTATTATCAGTACACTACTTGGTGCAGAGGAATATGGTTTTTCGACGGCACTTATGATTTCTCTTGGATGTATTATGGATCGTAAATGCCATACAAATACGTGCCCAGTAGGCATAGCTACTCAATGTGCAGAATTACGAGTAAAGTACAAGGGTCATTATCAATATGTAGTAAATTATCTTTTGTTTGTTGCTCGTGAAGTTCGTGAATATCTTGCTCAAATGGGCTATCATTCACTATACGAAATTATCGGACGATGTGATTTGCTTAGTCAAAA
>JAFUNS010000075.1 GCA_017472925.1 Bacteroides sp.
CGCTGGAAAAGTTATAGAGAAATAGCCATTAGAAATAAGTATGTTTGAAAATATGTCATAACTTTGTGCTCTCCCCCATAGAATGTTTTGCTCATGGCAGAACAGGAACAGGCAAGGAAGGAAGGTCTTTGCTTCCCTCTTGCTTGTTCTTTGATGAGAGGAAAGTCAACTCAAATCATGACTAAGTTAAAAAGGAGTCAACGTAAAATAAAAATAAAGTTTAACTGAGTCAACCGGCTTTATAAATAAGACATAGAACGGTCAACTAAATCCGTTAACATACAACTAAATCCGTTAACATACAATTCGCGAAGCAGTACTATTAGCTGGAACCAATTTTCCCATTAGCTGGTACAAAAAGTTCCATTTAGTGGTACAAAAAGTTCCAGTAGGTGGAAAAAGTTGGAACTAATTCAAGTGGAGAGATTCGAATATGTAGAGAAGGTGTTCTCTACATATTCTCTACATGGTGTAACATGTTGATTATCATCTTTTCTGTAGAGATGTAGAGAAAATGATAAAAATATGGAAACAATATATTTGTTGACACAAATTGTCATAGAAAACTGAATGGTGTTAACGAATATATTACTCCCTAAATTAAACTAGATAGTATATGCTGAATTCATTCTTAAAAATTACATCAATGAAAGATTTGGTGGATTCTTTCTGGTAAAATTGAATACAAGAAAAGGGAAGCCCGAAACCGAGCTTCCTTTTACCTTATTATATATACCCATCAAATTAATATTCTTGCCATGGCTGGTTGAAATATTCTATAATAAAGGAGCCATATATATAGGTAAATAAGTAATCCCGTTTTCTATTTTTAGATCTGTAGAATGTAACACGTATGGTGTTGATAAATAGTTACTATATTTATTTATGCATTTTTTTAATGATGTCAGCGTATATCTATTGGATGATTTTACCTCAATAGGAGAGATGTTGTGCCGGGAGGTAATAATGGGCTTTTGAATTAAAAAGTCAATTTCCATTCGATTCTCGGCATTTTTCTCGTCATATCGGCTGTAAAAGAATAATTTGTGTCCAGAAGCTGTAAGCATTTGGGCGACTATGTTTTCTATTAGCATACCTTCGTTTATTTCGAGTTTGCCAAACATTAGTTTTTGATATACTTCTTGATTTACGATTCCATGTGCATCAAAAGCATGGCTAATAAGTAAACCGGTATCTCCCATATAACATTTTAGGGTAGTTCGTTCTTCATTAAGTCTCAAACCGACGCTTGGTTCTGTCGTGTTATAACAACAATTAATGATTCTCGCATCTGAAAGCCAAAAGAATGCGCTTTCGTAATCGCGCATTCTAGCCTCTTCTTTTAATGCGGATAAGCGGAACTTCTTTTCGTGTTTTTGGAGTTGGCTAGGAATTTCATCGTAGATGGATGTAACTCTGTTTTCTGCCCCTTCTGCATATTTCTTTATATCATTCCGGTAGAGCTTTAGTATCTGTCGTTTGACGTAATCCACTTTTTCGAAATCGTGTGTTTCTATGTAGGAAAGAACAGCTTGTGGCATTCCTCCTACAATCATATACTGGCGAAACAAATTAATGGCTCTCCGATGGAAATCTCCCATAGGATGCTTTTTCTCAAATTGTGTTTTGATATAGGGCATCAACATTTCATCCCCCATTGCCCATAAGAATTCTTCAAAATCCATAGGATGCATTTCAATGGAATCTTCTTCGCTTGGGATGAGTATGTTCTTTACGTTTTTTTTGATGCTGATGAGTGAACCAGTTTCCAAATAGTCATAACGGCCGTCTTTGACGAGGTGCTTGATTGCTGCTCTTGCTCGAGGACAATCTTGTACTTCGTCAAAAATGATGATGGATTTACGGGGATATAGCTTTTTCTTGTAGTGAAGCTGAATGTTCATGAACAATGTATCCAGGTCTTCCAAATAGATGTCAAACCATTCTTTGACTTGTTTGGGAGCCTTGCTGAAGTCTATTAGTATATATGATTCATATTCTTGACGGGCGAATTTTTCTGCAATGTAGCTTTTCCCTATACGTCTGGCGCCTTCAATAAGCATTGCTGAAGAACCATTGCTTAATTTTTTCCATTCCAATAGATTCTGATATATTTTCCTTCTCATAATTTAAAGTATTTGCACGTTTCTGACGTTTTGAATTATATGAAATATACACCTTTCTGAGGTTTTGCGGATGTGCAAAAATACACATTTCTGAGAAATAATCAAATATTGTATATTGGAATTTCTTTCTTATTTTAGATTCTGTGATATTTGAAGATACAAGAAAAGGGAAACCCGAAACCGGACTTCCCTTTACCTTAATTATATATACCCATCAAATTAATATTCTTGCCATGGCTTGATTTGGATATCCTTTTCATCCATTTCGCAGAAGGCATTGACGAATGCACTTGCCAAGCGAGCGTTGGTGATCAAAGGAATGTTGTGGTCGATAGCACCACGACGAATCTTGTAACCATTGGTCAATTCACGCTTGGTGTGGTTCTTCGGGATGTTCACGATGAGGTCGAACTTGTGTTCGGCAATCATCTTCATCACGTTGTTTTCTGCATCCGGACGTTCGTCTGGCCAGAATACCGGAGTCGTGCTTACACCGTGAGCGTTCAGGAAGGTGGCTGTACCAGAGGTTGCATAAATCTGATAGCCCTTCTGCTGCAACATACGGCTTGATTCGAGCAATTCCACCTTCGACTTAGCTGCACCTGTAGAGAACATTACGGCCTTCTTAGGAATGCTGAAACCAACTGCAATCATAGCGTTCAGCAATGCTTCGTTGAAGTCGTCACCCATACAACCTACTTCACCGGTGGATGACATGTCTACGCCCAATACCGGGTCTGCCTTGTGGAGACGAGAGAACGAGAACTGAGAAGCCTTGATACCAATCCAGTCGATATCGAATGCGCTCTTGTCCGGTTGGCTATATGGAGCATCGAGCATGATGCGGGTAGCTGTTTCGATAAAGTTGCGCTTCAAAATCTTCGATACGAACGGGAACGAACGAGAAGCACGGAGGTTACATTCGATTACCTTGATTTCGTTGTTCTTAGCCAAGTACTGGATATTGAACGGACCGGAGATGTTCAATTCCTTCGCAATCTGACGGCTGATGCGCTTGATACGACGGGCTGTTTCGAAGTAAATCTTCTGAGCCGGGAATACCAAGGTAGCGTCACCGGAGTGAACACCTGCAAACTCGATGTGTTCAGAGATAGCGTATTCTACCACTTCACCATTCTTGGCTACAGCGTCGAATTCGATTTCCTTGGTATCAAGCATGAATTGAGATACCACTACCGGGAATTCCTTCGATACTTCCTTCGCCATCTGCAAGAATTCCTTCAATTCTTCTTCGTTGTAGCAAACGTTCATGGCTGCACCCGAGAGTACGTAAGAAGGACGAACCAATACCGGATAACCTACCTTGGCCACGAATTCTTCCATGTCTTCGATGCTGGTCAATTCCTTCCAAGCCGGTTGGTCGATGCCGAGCTGGTCGAGCATAGCCGAGAACTTGTGACGGTTTTCTGCACGGTCGATAGAAATAGGAGATGTACCGAGGATAGGCACTGACTGGCGATGCAACTTCATAGCCAAGTTATTTGGAATCTGACCACCTACTGATACGATGACACCATTCGGTTGTTCAAGGTCAATGACGTCGAGTACACGTTCGAATGACAATTCGTCGAAGTACAGGCGGTCGCACATGTCGTAGTCGGTCGATACGGTTTCCGGGTTGTAGTTAATCATGATTGACTTATAACCCAACTTGCGTGCTGTCTGAACGGCGTTTACCGAACACCAGTCGAATTCTACAGAAGAACCGATGCGGTAAGCACCCGAACCGAGTACCACTACCGACTTGTCGTTCTTGTAGTAGTTCACATCGTAACCCTTCACGGCGTATGTCATGTAGAGGTAGTTGGTGAGTTCCGGATGTTCGGAAGCTACGGTGTTGATACGCTTCACGGCCGGCAATACGCCCAATTCCTTACGGTGCTTACGTACGGCGAGC
>JAFUNS010000076.1 GCA_017472925.1 Bacteroides sp.
CAGAAGATTCCATTGAATTACTGAATATTCTGATAGGAGGAAAACGTTTGAAGGATATCAGTGACTTGCCTTTAGATTTGGCTATATAATCTTGTCGCAAAATTAATGTAATAATATGGCTAAGAAAAAGAAAAATATACAACCTCAACAACAGCTCTCACCCGAGCAGTTCATTAAGCAGAAAGCGCGTAACCTTCCCATAGAAGTATGTTACATCAGTGAAGACATTGAGAAAGTAGGTGAAGGAACGGTTATGGTAGTGCGTCGTCATCCCAATGACAAGTTTACTTTAGCAATCTTTTTGCTTGATATATTTTGTTTGGGTGTCAAGGATACTTTCTACCGTCTTCGAATGGATGAATTTGAATATGAAGAATATCTCGATAAATATACATCCGTAGAGGTAAAGGAAATCACTTACAATGAAGCGCACAACTGGATTTATGGTGCCATTGCCTTTGCAGAAGAAGCGGGTATTGCTCCTCACAAGGATTTCGCAGTTACACAATATATGTTGGAGGAAGATACCGAAGACATCCCTCTCATCGAGTATGATTATGGAAAGGATGGTAAACACTTCCTTGTTGCAAAGAATCAGCTAGAACTTTCACGTTATATTCCTATTCTAAAAAAGAATTTGGGTGATGATTTTGATTATGTATTGCAGGATGATGAAGATGAATATGATGATTATGAGGAGGTACAGGACGAAGATGAGGAATCTATAGATTTTGAACAATTAATGGAGAACTTCAAGAATAGCCCTTTATTCAAAAGTTATGGTCCTAATACTGAATATACCTATCGACATCCTGAATATCCAATGGTCTTGAATGTTGAGAATAAAGAACTTGTCTCTACTCTTTTTGACCCGGCAAATTTCTCGGGCTTAAGCGATGAAGATACTGATAGGATTTTGGCCATGCCTCATGACACTTTACGACGTGACTTGGAACAAATCATCCTTTTCCATACCGGTGAGACTTGCGATGACATTCCTGAGGATTTGTGGGAAGCAGATAATGGTAGTCCTATCGTTCACGCATTGTTCCTATTGGGCGAAGTTGGCGATGAAGATAGCTTGGATGTCGTACTTGAAACATTGCGCCAATCTTCTGAATACAGCGATTTTCACTTCGGAGACTTGATGACAGAGATCTATCTGCCTACACTCTACAAATTAGGAAAAGACAGATTGGACAAACTGATGGATTTTGCCAAAGAAGAAGGATTGGACACTTTCAATCATGTTAAAGTATTTTCCCCCGTTGCCTATATAGCTTATCTGAATCCCGAACGTAGGAATGAAGTCATTGAATGGTTCCGTGAGATACTTCGTTTTGCTACGGAGAAATTACCGGAAACTCAATATTTCGATAGCGAATTGGCAGGAATGATGCTAAGTGATTTGATTGATTTGAAGGCGGAAGAACTGCTTCCTGAAATTAAAGCGATGTTCGATACCGGACTTGTCAGTTTGGCTTGTTGTGGTGATTATGAAAAAGTAGAAAAGGATATACTTTCCCTCAAACAAACTCATTGGCAAGAGTATCCAATGGAGATACACGAACGGTATTCAGAATTAAGAAAGCTCTGGAAAAAGTAATTATGGCAAGCAATCCGAATCTAGTACAATACATCGCCGACCAAATGGCACGTGCCGGTGAAATCACCTACAAGAAGATGTTCGGTGAGTATGGTCTTTATTGTAATGGAAAATTCTTTGCGATGGTGTGTGATGACCGGCTGCTTTTCAAACCAACGGAAGGTGGACGGGCATTGCTGGGTACTCCTATCCTTCAATTGCCTTATCCCAGTGCCAAGCCTTGTTTCTATATTGAGGATGTGGATAATCATGAATTGTTGGTGGCTTTGACCAAAGTCACTTGTCAGGAGCTTCCGGAAGCTAAACGGAAAAAATAAATTGTGTCATCCTGAACGAAGTGAAGGATCTGTATGCATAAAGTGAATGTTTTCAGAGCCTTTGCGATGCTCAGGATGATACGGTATGTATAGCCTTATGCTTTAGAAATCACCTTCCATACCGCTTCATAATCCGGTTCTTGGGTGATTTCCGGTACGAGTTCCGAATAAACGACTTCGCCTTGCGGATTGATGATTACCACGGCTCTGGCAAGCAAACCTTGCAAAGGTCCATCATTCATAAGCACTCCATAGTTTTCACCGAATGAAGAAGCATGACGGAAATCGGATAGTGGAACCACATTCTCAATGCCTTCTACCGTACAGAAACGGCTTTGTGCAAACGGCAAGTCCTTCGAAATGCAGAGGACCGTAGTGTCGGGAAGTTCAGAAGCCAGCTTGTTGAAACGGCGTACAGATGAAGCACACACACCGGTATCCAAACTTGGGAAGATGTTCAGTACCAAATATTTTCCTTTGTTCTCTTTTAATGTATATTCACTTAAGTCATTCTTTACCAAGTTGAAGTCCGGAGCCTTGGCGCCAGAGGTGATGAATGAACCTGCTAATATCACGGGATTTCCTTTGAATGTTACGCTCATAATCTTTAGGTTTTTAATTCTGATACAAATATAGATATTTGATAAAACCTATCCAACAGATGTTTTTTATCGAGACATAGATCATATTTATCGATGCAGCTTTAAATTCTTTGCCTAAATTATCTGAGCAACCGGATTATTCAGTAACTTTAGCCTCATTAATCATCATAAATGTATGGATATGAAAAAACAACTGCTGTTTTTAGTCCTATTTTGGAGTCTGCTCGGTGTAGCTTACGGGCAGAATGAGTTTGAAAAGAAAGTGTATGTCAGTGCCGCTGGCGATTCGTTGAAGTATCGTTTGTTACGCCCTGAGGTGGAACAGGAAGGCAAGAAATATCCGTTGGTTCTCTTTCTGCATGGAGCCGGAGAACGGGGTTCGGACAACGAGAAACAATTGTTTCATGGAAGTCAGATGTGGCTCAATCCGGTGAATCGTGAAAACTATCCGGCCTTTGTCCTTTTCCCGCAATGTCCAGAATCCGGCTATTGGGCATATACAGAGCGCCCGTCTTCTTTCGAACCGGACAAGATGCCTTTAGACGTTCCTCTTTCTCCTATCTTTTCAGTATTGAAAGCATTGATTGATACCTACTTGGATATTCCTCAAATAGATAAACAAAGAATCTATCTAGTAGGTCTTTCCATGGGTGCTATGGGAACTTATGACTTGACTATTCGTTATCCGGAACTTTTTGCAGCAGCCATTCCTATTTGTGGAACCGTAAATCCCACTCGTCTGAAGGCAGCCAAGGAAGTAAAGTTCCGTATCTTCCATGGAGATGCTGACAGTGTTGTTCCTGTCAACGGCTCCCGTCAAGCCTACAAGGCCTTGAAAGCAGCTGGAGCTGATGTAAAGTACACAGAATTTCCTGGAATAACACATGGAAGTTGGAATCCGGCTTTCAATCTACCTGATTTCATGAGCTGGTTGTTCAGTCAGAAGAAACAATAAAAGCTATATCCTTAAAATCATCTACCATAAAATCGGCACCGGCTTCTTTCAATTCTTGAAGGGAGCCGTTTCCATATGTCACACCACAAGTACGCGTACCGGCTAACATACCCGTTTATCAACCATTCTTCTTTCATTCAACATATATATATTTTTTCTTCTTCTTTCAAAAAAAGAGATTTATACTGATGATAATAGCTTGTTAATTGTGTTGGTAAAAAGAAATGTCTTCTACTTGCCTAAAAAGTTATTTCACGAAGAGTCTTCGATATGAGTCAATAACCAACAAGCTTAATTGTTGATTCTCCCTATTTTACGCACTTTATTAACAAATGGTTGATAATACGCAAAGTTAAAAACTTTCTAGTTATACACCTCAAAATTCAGGCTGAAAATGTGTTGATATTGGGTGTTTAAAATTTAGCTATCTTTTTTGTAGGGTTCATAAGTGAGTCCTTATATACAGGCTTTTGGATTATGCAAGGATTATTTTTCAAAAAATGTGCTTGAAGTTTTTACATGTTTTCCACAGTTATCAACAAGGTTATGGGAATAAGTTATTATCTTTGTCCGCTGAAAAACAATCTATGATATGAGAAAGCTTAAGATTACAGAATTAAATCGACTAAGTGTGGATGAATTCAAGCAGGCGGACAAGCTTCCGCTAGTCGTTGTACTCGATGAAGTACGTAGTTTGCATAACATCGGTTCCGTATTCCGTACCTCGGATGCCTTTTTGGTGAACCGAATCTATCTGTGTGGCATTACTGCTACTCCTCCTCATCCGGAAATGCACAAGACCGCTTTGGGTGCCGAAGATACGGTAGACTGGAGCTATAAGAAAAACACTTTGGAAGCCGTGGAAGAACTTCATAATGAAGGATATACCGTATTGGCTATCGAACAGGTGGAAGGTAGTACCATGTTGGACAATCTTTCATTGAATGCCGATAAGAAATATGCTATCGTCATGGGAAATGAAGTGAAAGGTGTTCAGCAAGAAGTGGTCAATGCTTGCGACGGATGTATCGAAATCCCTCAATATGGTACCAAACATTCCTTGAATGTATCGGTTACAACGGGTATTGTTCTTTGGGAATTTGCCAAACGAATGATGTCGTTTTAATCAGAGTTGTCCGCTTTCAACCAGCAAAACAATCTGTTCTACCAAAGCATCTTCCCCTTCCGGGTGGTATTCTTTCTTCAAGCTGGCACCGAATATGGCAGCAAAAGCTTGATAAAAACCTGCTTTGAAGGGGCCTAGGAAGGCTTTTACCAATTCATAAGAAGAAGAATCCGTTTCACGGTTGATGAGCTTTATCAACAGCTTGCCTTGTGAAAAAGTCAGTTTCTTCATGCGGGGAGTATATTGTTCCTTTACACTCTTTTCCACCGCTTGAAGGTGTTTTTGTCGAGCTTTTTCGTCGGGTAGAGTTTGTAGAAACTCATACGTTTCGATAATGGCTCGGTTCACTTCCTTGGCAATGGGTAGGGTTTTCTTGACATTACGTACCAATCGGTTGTATTGTTTTTGTTGTCTTTTATTCTTGAATTTCAAGGGTTTAAAGCAATAAAGAGTGGGCATACGCAACGAAGCAATGGTATCTCCTTCGTAAATACAGGCAGGTACCAAATATCCGTTTATAGTAGTCGTCTGTTCTTGCGCTTGAAGATGAACGGCTATAAAGGAAAAAAAGAATGCTATCAGCAGGATCCTTTTCATTTGCGCTGTAAAAGTAATAAAGAAATAGGATATGATGTGAGATTAATAAAACTATTTAACTTAAAAACGAGAAATGGAATACAAAATGAACAAACGGTTGAAAACAATCTTAATTGCTTGTTTTTCAATGTGCTTTTCAGTTTATAACTTGTCTGCTCAGGAAACATGGATGAATATGATTGAGCAACTGGTAGTGAATGATGAAAACAGTTCCCGTTCCTGGGAAAATATGGTCAATGATCTGGAAGAGTTGAAGGAACACCCCATTCCGATTCATACAGCTACAAAGGAGCAACTGGAGAGAATCCCTTTTCTATCCGACCAAATCATAGAAAATATCCTTTATTATCTGTATAAGTATGGTCCCATGCTCAGCGATAAGGAACTGATGATGATTGAAGGTATGGACATACAAACTGCCCGTTGTTTAAAACTGTTTATAACTTTCCAACAGACTGAAAAAGAGGAGAATAAACCTACTTTAAAAAGTGTTTTGAAGTATGGTAAACACGAGTTATCCACAAGGGTGGATATTCCTTTTTATACTCGGGTTGGCTATCAATCTCCCAATAAACGGTATTTAGGGGATGCCTTTTATCACAATGTCCGGTATAGTTTTCATTACAGCGATAAGGTATATGTTGGGTTGACAGCTGAAAAAGATGCCGGAGAACCTTTCTTTGCAGGACATAATAAGAAAGGATATGACTATTATTCACCTTACTTGTTGATAAAGAATATCGGAAAAATTCGTGCATTGGCTTTGGGTAATTATCGGTTGAATTATGGTTATGGGTTGGTAATGAATACGGATTTCAGCATGGGAAAGACAGCTACCCTTTCTACTTTGGGTAATAAAGCCAGGGGAATCAAGAAACATTCTTCGACTGATGAATACCATTATTTTCAAGGAATAGCAGGTAGTATTTATTTGACTGATCGATTGACTGCCGATGCTTTTTATTCCTATCTAACTATGGATGGCATTGTGGATAACCGGTTCATAACTTCAATTAAAGAAGACGGATTTCATCGGGTTGAAAGGGATATTGAAAAGAAGAATACTTTTTTTAATCAACTGATTGGTAGTAATATACATTACAATGGAAAATTCTTTGAAGCTGGATTAACAGGTGTTTATAATGTTTTCAACAAGGTGTTGAATCCTACTTCCCGCTCTTATAATCAATTCTATCCACGGGGAAAGGATTTCTTCAATGTAGGAATCAATTACAAGTTCTTTTGGAGTCGGTTTACTTTCTTAGGTGAAACTGCCTTGGATAAGAACGGAAAAATAGCTACAATGAATATGCTCCGTTATTCACCGAAGGGGAGTTTTCAGCTATTGGTTATAAACCGATTTTACGATGTAGCTTATCAAAGTATGTATGCCAGTTCAATCGGTGAAGGAAGTTCGGTTCAAAATGAAAGCGGTTTTTATATTGGTTTGGAAACCAATGTATTGCGTTATCTTAAATTGACAGCATACGGAGATTTCTTTTACTTTCCTTGGAAAAAATATCAGGTAAGTAAGAAGGAAACGAATGGTTTTGACGGTGTTTTTCAATTAAGTTATTCACCACGTTATGAACTGGATATGTTCATAAGATATCGGTATAAAAATAAGCAGAAAGATTACACTCCTGATAAAGGAGAAAAGGTAACTCTTCCCTACACTCAACAAAAATGGAGATACCAATTGAATTATTCACCAATGAATGAACTGATGTTGAAAACTACAATAGATGCTGTTCATTGTGCCTATTCCAAACAAGAGGCTTCGAAAGGTATCTTGGTAGGACAAAGCATAGGTTATCAGTTCAAGAAATTGCCTTTGCAGTTGGATGTCAGTGCAGCTTGGTTTCAGACAGATGATTATGCCTCCCGCATCAGTATGTATGAAAAAGGATTGCTATATTCCTTCAGTATTCCTTCCTTTTATGGGAAAGGAGAACGTTTGGCTTTTAATGCCCGTTATGAATTGAATGAACATTTTATTTTCCAAGCCAAATATGCATGGACGCATTATCGGGATAGAGAGGTGATCAGTTCCGGTTTGGAACAAATCGAAGGAAATACAAAAAGTGACCTTTATTTGCAAATCCGGTTGAAGTTTTAAAGAAATAGCGGTATATTTGCTCATCTTAAAACAACATGCTATGATAAAAAGAATCTGTTTATGTGCAGTTGCACTCCTTGCTTGTATGATAGATGTACAAGCACAAACCCAAGTAATTGCTCATCGTGGTTTCTGGAAAACGGAAGGTTCGGCCCAGAATTCCATTACAGCTTTGGAAAAAGCTGCTGAAACCAAACTTTATGGTTCGGAATTTGATGTGCAGGTAACATTGGACGGTAAACTGATCGTGAATCACGATGCCAAATTCCAAGGTTTTGTCATTGCTGAAACTCCTTTTTCGAAATTGAAGAAGATAAAGTTGAGCAATGGTGAAAAACTTCCTACCTTGAAGAAATATCTGAAGAAAGGAAAGAAGCAAGATATTCAGTTGATACTCGAAATCAAGTCGCATAAGAGCAAGGAAGTGGAAGATAAAATGGCAGCCGATATCGTGAAAATGGTTCAAAAAATGGGATTGGAAAAACAGGTGGAATACATTGCTTTCAGTTTGAACATCTGTGAACAATTGGCCAAACTCACTCCGGAATCTGAAATCGCTTATTTGAATGGTGACATTGCTCCGGCTGAATTGAAGAAGAAAGGAATCAATGGCATCGATTACAATCAGAAAGTACTCAGCAATCACCCTGAATGGGTAGAAGAAGCACATCGCTTGGGTATGAAAGTCAATGTATGGACGGTCAATAAGGAAGACATGATGAAAAAATTCATCGATATGAAGGTGGATTACATCACTACCGACCAACCATTGGAAACCAAAGCTTTGCTTCCATGATCATTGTTCCACAAAAATAAGTCTTGATAAGTCGTATCCTCGTTTACGGATGTTTTCCAGAAGTTCATTCAATTTGGATGGAAGCATTTCGGGGGTACGACTTAATATCCATAAATACTTGTCGGAACTGCTTCCAATCAAAGCATACTGATAGTCATCATCCAATTCCAATATATAGTAATCGGCATAGAACCAAAGAAAGAACGTCACTTTCAGCCGACCGGGATATTCCGTTGGATCGGGTTGTTTGGCTTTTCCTACAATTTCTTTTTGCTTTCCATTCTTGATACCCCTGTTCACTACACGGATTTTTCCGTTCGGTTCCAATGAATATTCTGCCGTTACATGCGTCATTCCTTTTTCAAATATATGCTCGTATCGGGCTATTTCATACCATTTCCCCATGAAGCGTGGAATATCCAGTTGCTTGACGGTCGATGTATCAATCATGATACGATGATTGGCTTGGCAAGAACTATGTGCCATTAAAGCTGCCAAGATAGGAAAGG
>JAFUNS010000013.1 GCA_017472925.1 Bacteroides sp.
CCCTTTGATTTCTTCATAAAAATCCATGCCCGTAATAATAATCACTTGCTAACCCTCATCCACGACAAACTGAAACCTATAGGTCTCTCACATTCCAAAATAATCCTTTCTTTTCGTCAAATTTTCTATAAACAATTAACAATATTACCAATGAAAGAATAAAATATTTAAGTTTCACAAGCTCAACTTTCGTGTAGATAAATGAAGTTAAAGGGAGATGTTGCTTCGCTTCTGGGGAGATAAAGGTCAATAGTCTTTCAAGTGACAAGCTACGAGTGACGAATTTTGTGCCTTGGGTACTTGTAGTTAGTAGTTGATAACTCGTAACTTTTACATTCGGCCTTTAACTCCATTTATCTCCTTCTATCTCCCTTTATCTCCATAAATTCTATTTGCGAAAGTTGAGTAAGATATGTTTTTGGAATCCGTTACCTTCTTCTTCCTCTCGGTCTGTTCCTGTCTGCAACTATAGCGATAGCCGCCATCATGCATCTGCGTCTATAGCTCTGCTCATCTTCGTCTGGATTGCGCCCATCCCAACAAAGGTCGGATGTGTGTAGAAAATGTACTTGAACATTTCCCACCAAACAAATTGATACATCCGGTAAAAAATAGCTTATTTCGTAATTCTATACAGAGAGTTCATTCATAGTGATTGGTACGGGTGAAATCTCAGAATACATGTTTTCGTGCAGACCATATGTGGTAACAATGCTAACTGGAAGATTAAACCTAACATCGCTCGTAAATAATCTTTATGGGCGATGTTTGTTTTACGGCTCTACTGACTTACTGACTACACCTTGGTCTTATAGCAAAGTATCCTACATGCCTACATACCTACATATTGTATTGTATATCAATATAATGGATAATGTAGGATGGTTTATTTATCCTACATCTATCCTACACTAATGCGAAAATCATTGTTTTTTCAAGTAATACAGACTCCCTTTAGCGACTCTTTTATGCACTAAATTCCATTTTTGGAGCGAACGACCGAACATATTTACCTTGTTTATTGGCAATTTGTCTTTGCTCTTCGATTGAAGATAGTTAAATATGTCCATTACAGTCATCCATTCGCCATCCTGTTGGGAGGGAGAAGCTGCTTCAAAGTGGGCGAAGAACAGTTGTTCCAATGGACTCATCTGTTCGAATTCGCGGTTCGACTCCTTCAGCAAGGCTTCGTCCTTGTCGTCCAGCCAATATCTCTCACCGTGCAGCACTTCGTGCATGGCTTGGGCATAAAGCTGTTCGTAGTTGATGGTGATGTTGGTGTCGATGGGAGCCGTCACTTCCACGCAAATGTACCGGCGGTTACCCGATGTATCGGTCAGCACATCCTTCTGGTTGGTGGTGGCAATGAACGAAGCATATCGGCGCATCTCCCTTACCGCTGTACCATAAGGCTTTCGGAGGTTGGCAACCGGCTTTTGTAACAGATGTTTTAAATAGGCTTGTTGGGTGACGCTGATTTGGTCGAACTCGTCAAGGTTGATTAGGAAGAAACGTCCTAAACAACGCTCCGCCTCCAACTTGCTGCTGAAGTTGAGGCTGTCCGTATAGCCGAAACGGAGTTCGGGTGGCAACAGGATACGGCAGAAGGTAGATTTGCGGAATCCTTGTGCCCCAATGAGCACCGGTGTAGTGGCATTACCCCGTTGCTTGTCCATGCCCCGCCAATGTGCCACCATGCCGAGGAACCAACGGTGGAACAATTCCCGCCAATGTGCTTGTTGGGTAGGCACACAGTCGGCCAACGGACGGATGCGGTCTTTTCCATCCCATCGGCCTACACTGAACAGGTATTCTTCCACAGGATTGTATTGAGGTACAAAACTGGAATTCAAGTAGCGGTCCACATCTCTGTCCCACACTTGAAGCCCTTCTTTCAGTGCATTGATAATAACCTCATTACGCACTCGTTTGTCTACGGGACGGAAGTAAAAGTTCACACTGTTGCGCTCACGATATTCAAGGTCGTCGAGCACGGTGTTGAAGCGGAATTCGTAACGGCGATGGATAAATTCTTCTAATCGTAAAGCCGTTTCCTGTTCCTTGGTCAGGACCGGGCGTTCGCCAAATCCCTTCATCTCGTCGTACAAGTTGTGGAATGTGCTTCTAATCAGTTGTTCGTCCTTATAATAATAGTAGTGCATCAGGGTGCGTCGCACGGCTTCTTCTTCGGGAATGCCCGCTTTGTAACATTCTTCACCAAGATGCACGAGTAACGGCATCAAATCGTCTCCACGCTTCCAGTTCTCTAAAGTGGAAAGCACTCGTTTCAGGGCTGCCTGAAACATTTGGCCGAAAGTTTGGTAGCTTTCGAAATTATGATTGACACGAAGCAACGGATTGGCCTCCGCCTGCTTCCGTTCGCGGAAAGTCTCGTGTCCGGGGAGCGACAAAGGTTGCTCCAAGCAGAAAGGAACCGCCTGGGGATTATAGTAAGGCCGTTCGTCTACCGACATACGGCAATGTTGTTGCAGAGTAGGTTCCTTCAAGGTGATGGAGAAAGGAAGCATGGGCTGGTAACATTTCACCGCCAACCGATAGGCATGGGCATGGAAAAGTAATGCTTGTTCTTCGGTTTGTGGAAGAGTGCCGTCGGGCAACGAGAACAGCACCCATATCTTCACGCTCTTTCCGCTGGAACCGGCAAAAGCCACCAAAGTCTGTGGAAGTAAGGAGGCCTGTTCCTTGATGTGTTCCACTTCCGCCCACCCTGAAAGACGGTTCACTTCGAGTTGTACGATACCGTTATAACTTTTGAATCTGTGTTCACCGTTGGAAGTGCGTTGGTAGGTTACCGCCGGATACACACGGGGAATGCGTCCGATGTTCACAAAGTGGCAATCGCTTCCCTCCAAACGAGGAAGTACATGGCGTAATTGCGAGATATATCCATCTTTGTTCTCTTTACTCAGTTTTTCCAACCATTTTTCTAATTTACAGACACTCCATTTCTCTTTAGCGCCATCTGTATCCTTCCTGATTAATGTAATATTCATTGCTCTGGTTTTCTATTATTCCTCAAAGATAGTAAATAAAATTCAATCATACAAATCAATGGAAATGTTTATGCTTATCCGTGCTTATCCGCTTATGCTTTACCTGTCATTGCCAGCAGTGTGGCAGAACTCTGCCAACAGTGTTGCACAACTCTGCCACCAATATGGCACTATTCTGCCAACCTATTGGCAGAACTGGCGGAAGCATGTATATTCATGGATAATACGTAGTGTATAACGTTGTATCTTTTATGGTGTATTAATTTACCAATAACAGGAAACATAACCGTGTAGGATAGTGTAGGATAAAAAAAGTATCCTACATTACCTATTAACTTGATATACAATACCGTATGTAGGTATGTAGGCATGTAGGATACTTTGCTATAAATGTTTTGAAGAATGATACATGTTATGCTTCCCTTATAAGTCATTGAACATCAGTGTCAGTATCATTGTTTTCCTTCATTTGTTAGAATTATCCGGAGATTATTCGTAACTTTGCCATTCAAATAAATGAGGAATTATGTTGACTAAAGTAATAGCACAAGCAAATGTAGACCATGCTGAAAAGTGGTTTGAAAAAGCAGAAAAGATAGTAATTGTAAGCCATGTGTCGCCCGATGGCGATGCCATAGGCTCTTCGTTGGGGTTATATCACTTCCTGCAGACGCAAGAAAAGACCGTGAATGTGATTGTGCCCAACCAGTTCCCCGACTTCTTGAAATGGATGCCTGGGGCCAAGGATGTGATTATTTATGACCGTTATAAGGATTTTGCCGATCGCCTTATCCGCGAAGCTGATGTGATTTGTTGCCTCGACTTCAATGAGTTGAAGCGCATTGACACTATGGAAGAAGCGGTTAGGAATGCTTCTGCGCGCAAGATGCTGGTTGACCACCATCTCAATCCGGGTAATTTTGCGGGTATCACCATCTCGCACCCTGACATCTCGTCGACTTCCGAATTGGTGTTCCGCTTGATATGCCGATTGGGTAATTTTGATGACATCACTCGCGAAGGGGCGGAATGTATCTATACCGGTATGATGACCGATACAGGTGGATTCACTTACAATTCCAACAATCGTGAAATCTATTACATCATCAGCGAGTTGCTTTCAAAGGGTATTGACAAGGACCAAATCTACCGGAATACATTCAATACTCACACCGAAGGCCGTTTGCGCTTGATGGGCTATGTGCTTTATGAAAAGATGGAAATCTATCGTGATTTCAATTCGGCACTTATTTGGCTCACCAAGGAAGACCAACGCAAGTTTCAATACAGGAAGGGGGATACTGAGGGGTTTGTAAATATGCCGCTTTCCATGCAGGGTATCCGTTTCTCTTGTTTCCTTCGTGAAGATACCGAAAAGGACATGATTAAGGTATCACTCCGTTCGGTGGGCGATTTCCCATGTAACAAGGTAGCTTCCGATTTCTTTGGTGGAGGCGGACATTTGAACGCATCAGGAGGGGAAGTATACGGAACCATGGACGAAGCTATTTCTTTGTTCAAGCAAGCTTTAATCAAGTACGAAGACCAATTATTAGGCAAAAAATAGTTATTTTAGTATAATACGCTGGAAACAATGGTGATAATTGAAGATGATTTATTACTTTTGTCCCCGATTTTAAAGAAAACAAGATGAAGAAACTTGGTATATTAATGATAATTGCATTCGGATTGGGACTTGCTTTTCAGGCTTGCGACAATCATAAGACGTATGCGGAGCTGAAGGAAGAAGAACGCGATGCCATCCGTCGATTTATTGAAGTAAGGGACATTAAAGTGATTGACGAAGACCAGTTCTTTGAACAGGATACTACTACCAATGTACAACAGAATGAATATGTACTCTTCGAAGAAAGTGGTGTATATATGCAGGTAATTGAACGTGGTGGCGGTGAATTGTTGGAAGACGGACGTTACGAAATTCTGGTTCGTTATGAAGAAGAAGAGATAACCGAAGATGGTACAACCGATACTTTGTCGCTCAATACATGGGTGAACTATTATCCGCATCCGGATGAACTGATGATTACCAAATCGGGCAAGTCTTTGTCGGGTAGCTTGAACACTGCTGGTGCTATGTACAGCACACATGGAAGTACATCAGCCCCTTCGGCATGGATGTTGGTGTTCGATTATATTAAGCCCGGACGTAAGTTCTCCGACCGTTCGCACATCCGTTTGATTGTGCCTCATAGTGAAGGTACCATTACGGCTTCTCGAAGTGTAACTCCAGCATATTACGACATTAAATATCAATTGGCAAGATGACATTAATCAAATCTATATCGGGTATCCGTGGTACCATTGGCGGTAGTGCCGGCCAAGGTTTAAATCCATTGGATATCGTCAAGTTTACATCAGCGTATGCTACGTTGATTCGTAAGACTACAACTGTAAACAGCAACAAGATAGTAGTAGGTCGTGATGCTCGTATCTCGGGCGAAATGGTGAAGAATGTAGTGTGTGGAACACTCATGGGTATGGGCTTCGATGTAGTGAACATTGGTCTGGCTTCTACTCCTACAACCGAGTTGGCCGTAACCATGGAAGGCGCTTGTGGAGGTATTATTCTAACCGCCAGCCATAACCCCAAGCAATGGAATGCGTTGAAGTTGCTGAACGAAAAGGGTGAATTCCTGAATGCAGAAGAAGGTAACGAAGTGCTTCGTATTGCCGAGGCCGAAGCTTTTGAGTATGCAGATATCGACCATTTGGGTTCTTATCGCGAAGATAATACTTACAACGAAAAGCATATAGATAGCGTATTGGCCTTGAAATTGGTTGATGTAGAGGCTATTCGTAAGGCCAACTTCAAAGTGGCTATCGATTGCGTGAATTCTGTGGGGGGTGTTGTGTTGCCTCAATTGCTTGAACGTCTGGGTGTAGCGAAAGTGGAAAAGCTTTATTGCGAACCTACCGGCCATTTCCAACATAATCCGGAGCCTTTGGAAAAGAACTTGGGCGACATAATGGGACTGATGGCCAAGGGTGGTTATGATGTAGCTTTTGTGGTTGACCCGGATGTGGACCGCTTGGCCATGATTTGTGAGGATGGTACCATGTATGGCGAAGAATATACGTTGGTCACTGTAGCCGATTATGTATTGAAGCATACACCAGGCAATACCGTTTCTAACCTCAGTTCTACTCGTGCACTTCGTGATGTTACCCGTCAGTATGGATGTACATACAATGCTGCAGCCGTTGGCGAAGTGAATGTTGTAACCAAAATGAAGGAAACCGGTGCGGTTATTGGTGGTGAAGGTAATGGTGGAGTTATCTATCCCGAAAGCCATTACGGACGCGATGCATTGGTGGGTATCGCCTTGTTCTTGAGCCATTTGGCGCATGAAGGTAAAAAGGTGAGCGAACTTCGTGCTTCTTATCCGCCTTATTTCATTGCAAAGAATCGCATTGACTTGACTCCTGAAACCGACGTGGATGCTATCCTTGCTAAGGTGAAGGAATTGTATAAGGATGAAGAGATAAACGATATAGATGGTGTGAAGATTGATTTCCCCGACAAGTGGGTACACCTTCGTAAAAGTAATACAGAGCCTATCATTCGTGTCTATTCAGAGGCTTCGACCATGGAAGCAGCCGATGAAATAGGACAGAAGGTGATGGATGTTGTCTATAGTTTGGCGAAATAAATCAAACAGGGGAACCTAATCTTTTTAGATATTGGCTCAGACTTTCTTCTTTGGGAAGTCTGAGCTTCTCTTTTAAGCGCAATTTCTTTCTACTGATAGAGTTGGTACTGATGCAATAGATATCCGCCAAGCTTTGTAAACTGAGATTGATTTTGATGAGGCAGCAGAAATTAATATCTTTTTCTGATAATGTGGGGCAAGTGTCTTTGAGATTTTTAATAAAATTGGGATATGAACTATCCAACATCAGACGTATTTCTGACCAATCGGTTTCGGATAAGTGTATGTGCTTTCCTTCTTCGATTGATTGGTTATGCTCAAGTATTGGAAGTTTTTCTGCTACTTTCATACGCTTGAATAATTCTTCTCGCATCAATGCATCTTTTTCACGTAAAACAGCTTCTTTCTCACGCAGTAAACTCAGTTCTTCTTGTTGCTTTAAAAGTTGATTGTCTAATAGGAATTGTTTGTGTTCCAATTCCCGTTTCCTATGAAACCAAAGAATAATGAAAAATCCGATTATAATAACAACAAGTAAGGCCAATCCTAAAATAGTGATTATATGTCTTTGCCTTTCAACTTTCAGTTCATTTAATAGGTTTTGCTGTTTGAGGGATTCAAATTCTGCTCTCTGTTCCTTATAGTATATATCTCTATGCTGGTGATTTGTAGCTTGGATGGCTTTGCTGTGTGCTTGTATGGCGGGTGCAATGGCATTTTTTTGGAGATACATATTGCCAATGCGTGTAAAGGCTTGTGAAGCAATGAATGTATTTTCACTTTCAGAAGCTATTTTATAGTGCTTCATAGCAGAATCCGGACAATGCATTTCCATCCACAAGTCACCTTGCATTAAATTGATGTATGGAATATCTTTTCGCTTCATCCGTGCTCTGAGCTTTTTTAAATAATCCCATGCTTTTTGATAGTTCTTTTCATAAGCTAATAGGTCAAGGATATGGTTGCTATATAGAAAAATATCTTTACCCTCTGCCATCTCTATGGATTTCATATGATAATGTATGGCCGAATCTTTTTGTCCGATAGAATGGTATATCACTCCTAATTGCTTGTAGATATGATATAGGGGAAGCTTATTGGTCAGCTCGGCTTCTTTCAGATAGTGAATGGCGGAATCGTTTTCTGTCAACGTTGTTTTGATGAGTTGTTTATAGAAATACCATCTGGAGGAATCTTTATGAGTAATGGCGTAGACATTCATTTGGTTGGCGAGAGAATCGGCCGAAATGGGATTTTCTAATTTCTGATAATGATAAAGCAGTTCAAAACTGCGGGTGTTGAAAGCACGTGAATGTCCAAGTGGATATGCTTTCTTGAGTATAGTCATAAGGGAATCTAATTCCTTGGAGGTAAAAGACATCAGGTATGAAATATCTGTACCCATGCGGAGATAATGGTAATTGTTCTGTTCGGAAGGGGTGAGTGAGGTATAGTCTATCCGAATCAGATGGTATAACATGCTATCATAATGAATACCGAGCAAGTCTTCTGCCCTGTTCAAGTGTGTCCGACTTTGGTTGCAACTTGCAATCAATAAACTTATGATAGAAAAAAACAATAATCTCCGCATGGGTGCAAACTTACTACTTTTAACCGATTTATGCAATGTGTGTATTATAAATCGGTTTTAAGTTTAGCGTATAAGATATAATTGTTATGGTCTTCATCTATTTGCTTTTGTAGGGCTTTTAATTGTTCTTCTTGTTCTTTGGTCAGTTCATTGTTCTTTAGAGCCTTTTCTATTTGTTCCAACAAAATACTTGGCTCAAGGTTGACTGTGTAATATCCGTCTGTACAGGCATAAGGGAAATAAGCTATTTCTAAATTACCCAGATAATCGTTGAAGATTCGGACATAATTCCCTTTATTGCTCTTCTTGTCTACTATGATGAATTGTTGCTCTTCGGTTTCGTAAAACCCTTCTGCTATTTGTTTAGGTTGAGTTACCATACACATATAATGTCCGGGGAGTTCCATATAATCGTGTAAAATTGGATCGTTCTTGAATTCTGCGGTAAAGCGCGGAATCAGTTCTCCTTTGTCCATGTCAAAATGGTATAATGTATCCTTCCGAAGTTCCCAGAAAGTAAAGATGTTGAACCCGAAATGATTTTCCGAACGTGATAAGTTGATTTCGTTGCTGAAGTCGGGTTTGATTTTTAAATAGTCAGCATAAGGTTCGTGTATAAAATTACCTTCCATATCTTGTATCCAGGTTACGGTAGGCTGATTTTTAAAAGGAAGCAGGGCTACAGCCACTTGATTTTTCTCGGTATTTACTTTGAAAACCCCTTTGGGTACAACTAAATTTTCGTATTTTTTATTTAGTGGGATGCTTCTTATAAAATTCCCTTTCAGATTATAGGTTAGTATTGCTTTTGCATTCCAAGGAAGTAGATAAACGAAACCGCCATCTTCATCTATTTGTGCGCAATAAATCAGATTATATTCTCCGGGACCTTGCCCTACGCTTCCTATATTTGCGATATAAGTCCCATCTTTTTTGAATAACTTGCAGGGAATACTATGAGAACCGGTCGAACGGGTTACTAATATGTAGTTGTCGGATACGTATACTTTTGAGTTACCCACTAAAGCTTCATCTCTGTTGTCTAAAGGTACGATTTGTAGTTTCTCTGCGAGATAGCTGAGAGGTATATTTACGGTGTCATTCACTAATCCTAATTTTAGGACGGTTACATCATGTCCGTTAACGTCGATTGTTTGAGCTATGACTGCTTGATTGTCTAAGCAAAACTTGACTGATGAAAACTTGTCTGATGCTTTGTTGCTACATGCTACAAAAATGGTTGCTAATACAATGGAAAGGTAACTTCTTGCTTTCATATTAATACTTATTATAATTATGTTATTGGTATGCTCATATAGTTGCAAAAGTATAGTAAATAATAGAAAGCACCAAGAATATGATATGGACAAATATAATTTGTTTTGTTTGTTAAATGGTTGAAAAAGAATTGATTAGTTGTTTGTTGTGGTGGACAAGTCTTTTTTATTCTACCCATAATAGGTCGCTCATGATATTGTCTGAAATAAAAATACCTTTAGGCGTAAGTCTTAAAATTTCATTTTCTTTTGTCAAGGTACATCGTTCAAGATGCGGTTTAGCCATACGTAGACAATAATGGTACAAACCATCACCATATTTTATATGTAGTTGGGAGAGGGGGACTCCCCAGCAAGTTCGTAAGCGGGTAATGATGAAATCATTGTATTGGGTGTATATGTCCAATTCCTCTATCTCATAGTCAGGCTTATTGTTGGTGATTCCATTTATATAAGCATCCAATGAAGCTACATTCCATTGGCGTGAAACTCCGTTGTAGGAATGGGCAGAAGGTCCGCAACCCATGTATTTCTTTCCTGTCCAATAGGAAGAATTATGTTGTGAATGAAGTCCTGGTAGACAGAAATTGGATATTTCATAGTGTTGGTAGCCTGCATAAGTCAGCTGATTAATGAGAGTCTTAAACATGGATAGGCTCAAGTCTTCATCGGCTTCACTTACTTGATGTTGCTCGCGGAGTTTCCAAAGAGCGGTCCCTTCTTCATAAATAAGATGATAGGCAGAGATGTGCTCGGGATGTAATTCGATGGCTTGCTTTATATCGTTTTCCCATTGTTGGAGAGTCTCACCAGGCAATCCATACATCAAATCAATGCTGATGTTTTCAAAACCTGCTTCCCGAAGTAGATTGTAGGCTTCGATGGCTTGACGGGCGGTATGCCTGCGATGGAGAACTTTTAAAGTATCTTCATGGAAAGTCTGTATGCCCATGCTTATCCGATTGATGGGTAGTGCACGGAGGGCATGTACGTAATCCGTTGTTATATCATCGGGATTGACTTCAAGGGTGATTTCGGCATTCTTCTTTACGTTATATACCTTATATATATAGGCGAAGATTGTTTCCAGTTCGGCTGGTGAAAGTTGCGAAGGGGTTCCACCTCCTAAGTATATGGTTTCAACCTCTTCTCCATCCAAGTAGCCTTTTCGAAGTTCCAGTTCCTTACAGAGGGCTTGGACATAGCGCGACTTCTCTTCATTTCGGGTAGTGGAAAAGAAGTCGCAATAGATGCACCTGCGTTTGCAAAAAGGAATATGTAGATAAATACCGGCCATAAAATCAGTTTTCTGCAAAACGAAGGATGGTTTCGGTTATTTCGCTTGTGGTATCGGATAGGGAAAGAAGCAGGTTCTTGTATTTGCCTTTGGCTACCAAATGTTGCATAAGGGGCCATACGGGCATTTCGTTTGTCCAATATTGGGTGCCCATAAAAATCATGGGGCTGGCATATCCAAAACTCAAGTAATGATTCTGAACGGCTTCCTGGAAGATTTCTTGCATGGTGCCGGCGCTTCCTGGCGAATAAATGATTCCACCTTTGGCAATGGTAAGAATACTGTCTTCGCGGATACTGTTGTCGAAATACTTGGCAATGTGTGTGGCAAATGGAGTGGCGGGCTCATGACCATAGAGCCAAGTGGGGACACCTAAACTGACAAATGATCCATGAGGATATTTCTTCATGACTTGAAAAGCGGTTTCTAACCAAAGTCGGTCTTTGAATGAAGGCGCTTCTTGAAGCATATGGAGGGCGTCGTTTACATCACTTTCGCTACGTCCGGCCATCCAAGCTCCCAAATGGGTGGCTTCCATGGCACCAGGGCCTCCTCCGCTTACCATAATGCATCCCTTTTCGGTGAGTTCCTTACTTACAAGAACTATCTGCCGGTAGGATTCTTCGGTGCGCAATAAGCCATGTCCACCCATGATGCCTACCACTTTGCGCTCATCAAATTGCGCAAGAAAATCGTTCATGGCATCGGTCATGGAATGATCATGTAGGGTACGTCCTAATGTTTCCTTGATGTCATTGGCCTGTTTACCTTTCTCAAGATAATGATGGTATACCTTATAATCATAAGTATAGGAATAAGAGCCTGGTTTTCCTAATTGGTAGCCTTCGTACAAATCTTCTGCAGAATAAAGCGTTCCACGGAATAGATTAAAAGGAACCTGCATGGATGGGGCTTCAATCAGTTCTTTCAGAGCTACAATCGCATCCGATTGTATTTCCTGTGCCTTCAAGGCCGTTTTTTTCTTTTTCTTGGGAATTCCTATATTTGCTTTTCGGGCTTGATAGGCTTCGTATTGTTTCTCGAGGTAATTATCTGCCATTGTAATCGTTATAAAATATTTTCGACAAGTGCGAAGATACAAAAAACTCTTCTTATATAATATATAGGATAAGAATTTGTTTGTTTCTGTTAAAAAACATAGTTTAGTAACATGTAGTTTTCGTTGGCTGTTCGGACAAAAATTTCTAATTTGCGCTCCGTTATTTCAAGAGATATGAAAAGCATATCCTGACAGTTAATAATTAAACCTTAGATATCATGAAAGTATATCAAACTAACGAAATTAAGAACATTGCCCTTCTTGGTAATGATGGAGCAGGTAAAACCACCCTCACAGAAGCGTTGCTCTATGAGAGTGGTATTATAAAACGTCGTGGTAGAATTACGGCTAAGAATACAGTGAGTGACTATTTCCCTGTAGAACAAGAGTATGGATATTCAGTTTTCTCTACTGTATACCATGTAGAATGGAACAATAAGAAACTTAATATCATTGACTGTCCGGGTAGTGATGACTTTGTAGGAGCAGCTATGACCGCACTCAATGTAACAGATACTGCCATCCTTTTGTTGAATGGTCAATATGGTCCTGAAGTAGGTACACAAAACCACTTCCGCTATACAGAAAAATTGGGTAAGCCGGTTATTTTCCTTGTGAATCAGCTTGACCATGAAAAATGTGATTATGACAATATTTTGGAACAGTTGACCAGTATTTATGGCTCAAAGGTAGTTCCTGTACAATATCCTCTTCAAACAGGTCCTAACTTCAATTCTCTGATCGACGTATTGTTGATGAAGAAGTATTCTTGGGGTCCTGATGGTGGTGCGCCAACAATCGAAGATATTCCGGCATCGGAAATGGACAAGGCCATGGAAATGCACAAGGCTTTGGTAGAAGCTGCTGCTGAACATGATGAAACCTTGATGGAAAAGTTCTTCGAAACAGAATCATTGACCGAAGACGAAATGCGTGAAGGTATCCGCAAGGGATTGGCTGCAAGAGGTATGTTCCCTGTATTCTGTGTATGTGCAGGTAAGGATATGGGTGTTCGTCGTTTGATGGAATTCTTGGGTAATGTTGTACCGTTTGTAGACGAAATGCCACCGGTACACAACACTCGTGGTGAAGTGGTTGAACCTAAGGCTGACGGACCTACTTCATTGTTCTTCTTCAAGACAGCAGTAGAACCACACATTGGTGGTGTACAATACTTTAAGGTGATGAGCGGTAAGGTTCATGAAGGTGATGATTTGGCTAATGCAGATCGTGGCTCTAAAGAACGTATGGCTCAGTTGTTTGTATGCGCAGGTGCCAATCGTATTCCTGTAGAAGAATTGCGCGCAGGTGATATAGGTTGTACTGTTAAGTTGAAGGATGTCAAGACTGGTAATACATTGAATGGTAAGGATTGTGACAATCGTTTCAATTTCATCAAATATCCTAATCCGAAATATTCACGTGCAATCAAACCGGTGAACGAAGCTGACGTAGAAAAGATGATGTCTATTCTTAACCGTATGCGTGAAGAAGATCCTACATGGGTAGTGGAACAAAGCAAGGAATTGAAGCAGACTATCGTTTATGGTCAGGGTGAATTCCATCTTCGTACATTGAAATGGCGTTTGGAAAATAATGAAAAACTCATGATCAAGTATGAAGAACCGAAGATTCCTTATCGTGAAACCATTACTAAGGCTGCACGTGCCGATTATCGTCATAAGAAACAATCGGGTGGTGCCGGACAATTTGGTGAAGTACATTTGATTGTAGAACCATATTATGAAGGTATGCCAATGCCTGATACTTATCGCTTCAACGGTCAGGAATTCAAGATGAACGTTAAGGGACAAGAAGAAATTCCATTGGAATGGGGCGGTAAGTTGGTATTTATCAATAGTGTTGTGGGTGGTGCCATCGACGCTCGTTTTATGCCGGCTATCTTGAAGGGTATCATGAGCCGTATGGAACAAGGCCCGTTGACAGGTTCTTATGCCCGTGATGTACGTGTTATCGTATACGATGGTAAGATGCACCCGGTAGACTCTAATGAAATCTCGTTCATGTTGGCAGGACGTAATGCTTTCAGTGAAGCGTTCAAGAATGCAGGACCGAAGATTTTGGAACCAATTTATGATGTGGAAGTATTCGTGCCAAGTGACAAGATGGGTGATGTAATGAGTGATCTCCAAGGTCGTCGTGGTATGATTATGGGTATGAGCAGTGAAAGCGGTTATGAAAAGTTGGTTGCAAAGGTACCTTTGAAAGAAATGTCCAACTATTCTACTTCACTTAGCTCATTGACTGGTGGTCGTGCTTCATTTATCATGAAATTCGCTAGCTACGAACTCGTACCGGGTGATGTACAAGATAAGTTGATGAAGGAATTCGAAGCTTCTCAAGAAGAAGAATAAATCAGAAAGTTTTTAATTTGATAGTTAAAAAGGGTGTGTTTGTTAAAAACGCACCCTTTTTTATTTAAGTTTACTTAAACTTTTTGTCTTTTTAAGAGGATGAGTACTTAATTTTTTATTATTTTTGCAAAACCAAAAGATACTTTCTTTGTTATAGTTGTGAAAATGGTAGATAAAATAGCATAATCGGTTAATAATAAGAAATAGCTGTTTAAATTTAGTTAATCTGTTATGCTGTGTAAACAATCGCCTTTATATTTGTTGTCATGAAAAAGTCAACGATTTGGATACTGGGAATAATAATGGGGCTATCGTTCCTTAGTTTGCTTTACTTACAAGTGAGCTATATTGAGGAAATGGTCAAGATGCGTAGAGAACACTTCGATGAATCTGTTCAACGAAGTTTGGAGCAAGCGTGTCGTAATGTTGAATTGGTGGAAACCAGAAAGTATTTGGAGGCTGATGCGGTGGCTATTGAAAGAGCTGCGCAAGCAAGAGAGCAAGCCGCCCATGTAAGTAATGAGGAAGTTGTGGAATATACACAAAGCTATTATGTTACTTCTCCGGGTGGATTAAGTGGTTTTGAGTGGACAATGAAAGTTAGTCCTAATGTTCCAAAAATGTCAACTTCTGCTGGAAAGAATATTCCGCAAACGGCAAAAACTTTGCAGCAGATATTTAAAGAAAGAATGGCACATCAGCGTGAATTGCTCAATGAAGTGGTCTATAACATATTGTATACGGCAAGTGATAAACCGCTGAAAGAACGGGTTAATTTTAAGCAATTGGATGCTTTCTTGAAGGCGGAACTCATAGGGAATGGTATAGAAATTCCATATCATTTCACGGTGACCGACCGTGATGGTACTCAAATGTATCATTGTCCGGACTATACATCGGAAGGAAATGAAAATCTTTATTCGCGTGTACTGTTCAAGAATGATCCACCTGCACGAATGGCTATGGTAAATATACACTTCCCAACGTTGGATAGCTATATCTTTAGTTCGGTGAAGTTTATGATTCCGTCTGTGATATTCACGTTTGTATTGTTGGTGACTTTTATATTTACCATTTATATTATTTTCCGTCAGAAGAAATTGACTGAGATAAAGAATGACTTCATCAATAATATGACTCATGAGTTTAAAACTCCAATTTCAACCATTTCATTGGCGGCACAAATGTTGCAAGATCCGGTTATGGCTAAATCGCCTACAATGTTCCAGCATATTTCAGGGGTGATTAATGACGAGACCAAACGACTCCGTTTCCAGGTGGAAAAAGTACTTCAGATGTCAATGTTTGAACGACAGAGGGCAACATTGAAGATGAAGGATGTAAATGCCAATGAGTTAATAGCCGGGGTGGTAAATACGTTTGCGCTAAAGGTGGAAAAATATAATGGGACCATCACTTCTGAACTTGAAGCTAAGAATCCATGGATATTTGTAGATGAGATGCACTTTACAAATGTTGTTTTCAATTTGTTGGATAATGCGGTGAAATATAAGAAGGATGAAAGCGAGTTGCAGTTGCATATACGTACATGGAATGAATCAGGTAAACTTCATATATCTATCCAAGACAATGGTATAGGTATAAAGAAGGAAGACCTGAAAAAGATATTCGACAAGTTCTACCGTGTTCATACGGGCAATAGACACGATGTGAAAGGTTTTGGTTTGGGCTTGGCGTATGTGAAAAAAATCATTCAGGATCATAAAGGAAGCATTCGGGCTGAAAGTGAACTGAATGTAGGAACTAAATTTATTATTGTATTACCTTTACTAAAAAATGAATAATATGGACGAAAAATTGCGTATCCTGTTGTGCGAAGATGATGAGAATCTTGGCATGCTTTTGAGAGAATATTTGCAGGCAAAAGGCTATTCGGCCGAACTTTGTCCTGATGGTGAAGCTGGATATAAAGCTTTCTTGAAGAATAAATACGATTTATGCGTGTTGGATGTGATGATGCCGAAGAAGGATGGTTTTACTTTGGCACAGGAAATTCGTCAGGCAAATGCTCAGATTCCTATTATTTTCCTGACAGCCAAGACTATGAAGGAAGATATTTTGGAAGGCTTTAAGATAGGTGCAGATGATTATATCACCAAACCTTTCAGTATGGAAGAATTGACATTCCGTATTGAAGCAATCTTGCGCCGTGTACGTGGAAAACGTAATAAAGAAACAAGCCAGTACAAGATAGGACGTTTCACTTTTGATACTCAAAAGCAGATTCTTTCAATTGGTGACAAACAGACAAAATTAACGACTAAAGAGTCTGAATTGCTTGGATTACTTTGTGCACATGCCAATGAAATTCTTCAGCGTGATTTTGCTTTGAAGACTATTTGGATAGATGATAATTATTTCAATGCCCGTAGCATGGATGTGTATATCACCAAGCTTCGTAAGCATTTGAAGGAAGATGATTCCATTGAAATTATCAATATCCATGGAAAAGGTTATAAACTTATTACTCCTGAAGTGGAATAATGAAGGTGTGCCCATAAATGTATTTTAGGCACGGATTGCACGGATTGCACGGATAAATTTAATGTAAACATACACTAAAAACCGTGTTAATCCGTGTAATCCGTGCCTAAAAAAAGTGGATGCGTATTTCAACACATCCACATTTCTTTAAATGTCTTAATTAGTCAATACGTTTGTTTAAAACGATATGGAGGATAAGACCCAAAAGAATCAGACCTACAGAACCACCTAATACAGCATTGCTGTTTACTGCTGCACTACCAGTCATAAATACAGCAACCAAAATGATGGCGCCGGCGATAACTAATATCAGACCTAAATTTTTCAATAAGCTTTTCATGTGTGTATGGTATTTAATTGTTTATTTATATTCTTCTACAAAGAAAAGCATAATTCTGTAATCACGGAAATTATTTTAGGAAAAAAACATGAAAACTCGGAAAAACTTTAATCTTTTGTGTTGATAAACACTTTCCTTAGCACTTCTTGCCCAATTTTTAGTTCTTCCATAGTTAACCCGTCTAACGCTTGTTCTAATGTAGCGTTGGCTATTTTATATGCTTTACTTTCCAGTTCGCGACCCGTTTTTGTCAGATGGATAAGATTGGTACGGCGGTCGTTCTTGTCTGATATGCGTACCACCAAATGTTGGCGTTCCATGTTGTCTATCAATCGTGTCATGCTAGGCTTGTCTTTGAAGGTCGCATAACAAAGTTCTTGTTGGGTAACGCCATCTTTTTCCCATAAGGACAATAAAATGGTCCATTGTTCCGGGGTGATTTCGATTCCTTCTTGACGAAAATTACGGCTTAATTTTCGATTGATGGCAGTGGATACTTTCCCATTAAGGATGGCAAAGACTAATTGGAGGTCTACTCTGAATTGTTCTGGCATATAATTATTGTTTAAACAACTTTGCAAAGGTACGATTCTTGTCGGATATAAATTTATCTGAATTCTGAAAAAAATATAAAATCTTGAAAGAATAGGGGAAAGGAAGTGTGAAAATGAAAATAAATCAGTGAGATATCTTTGTGGTTTGGAGGAAAATGTCTAACTTTGCACCCGCATTTGAAATTTTATTAATCATTTTTAATTAACGTAAGTATGAATCAGTACGAAACCGTTTTCATTTTGACTCCCGTTTTATCTGATGTTCAGATGAAGGAAGCGGTAGAAAAATTCAAAGGTATTCTCACAGCTGAAGGTGCAGAGATTATCAATGAAGAAAACTGGGGCTTGAAGAAATTGGCTTACCCCATTGAAAAGAAGTCAACTGGCTTTTATCAGTTGATTGAGTTTAACGCAGATCCTGCAGTAATCAAGAAATTGGAAGTGAACTATCGTCGTGACGAACGTGTCATCCGTTACATCACTATCAAGATGGACAAGTATGCTGCTGAATATGCTGCTAAGAGAAGAAATGTTAAATCAGCAAAGAAGGAGGACTAATTATGGCACAACAACAATCAGAAATCAGATATTTAACACCTCCATCAGTAGATGTTAAGAAGAAGAAATACTGCCGTTTCAAAAAGAGCGGTATCAAGTATATCGACTATAAGGATCCTGAATTCTTGAAGAAGTTCTTGAACGAACAAGGTAAGATTCTTCCTCGCCGCATTACTGGTACTTCTTTGAAGTTCCAACGTCGTATTGCACAGGCTGTTAAGAGAGCGCGTCATTTGGCGTTACTTCCATTTGTTACTGATATGATGAAATAATAAGGAGGAATAAGTATGGAAATTATTTTGAAAGAAGACGTAGTAAACTTGGGCTACAAGAATGATATTGTAACTGTTAAGTCTGGTTACGGTCGTAACTATCTTATTCCTACTGGTAAGGCTGTTATTGCTTCTCCAGCTGCAAAGAAAATGTTGGCTGAAGAATTGAAGCAACGTGCACACAAGTTGGAAAAGATTAAGAAGGATGCTGAAGCTTTGGCAGAACAGTTGAAGGAAGTTTCTTTGACTATCGCTACTAAGGTGAGTGCAACTGGTACTATCTTCGGTTCTGTAAGCAACATTCAGATTGCTGACGAACTTGAAAAGCTTGGTCACAAAATCGATCGTAAGATCATTTCTGTAAAGGGTGTAAAGGAAGTGGGCAACTATGTTGCAACAGTGAAGCTTCACAAGGAAGTTTCTGTAGAAATTCCTTTCGCTGTAGTTGCTGAAGCAGAATAATCTGTAGCAATTAACAATTCATATAAAAAAGTGGATGTGCCGAAATGCGCATCCACTTCTTTTTTGGGTACGGATTACACTGATTTCACGGATATATTTGATGTACACACACTTAATAACCGTGTTAATCCGTGTCTAAAATACATTATGATACACCCTCCTTTTTTGTTTGCAAGGGGTAGAGATAAAAAAAAGTCTGCCATGCTTTCGCATTCAGACTTTCCTTCTTTCTAATAACCTTTTGGGATTATTCAGCAACCTTTGTAGAGTCGCAACAAGCTTTAACTGAATCAGCGCAGCAAGCTTTAACTGAATCAGCGCAGCAATGCTTTGTTGAATCTGCACAAGCCTTTACGGAATCATTGCAAGCCTTAGCGCCACAGCATTCTTCTACAGCGGCGTTTTCAGTCTGGTTGTTGGCTGCCTTGTTGCCGCAAGAAGCGAAAGAAACAGCTACAAAAGCTACGAACAAAAATACTAATTTCTTCATTTTCTTTGTCTTTTAAATCTGTAATACAATAGTTTTCTCTAAAAACGGTGCAAATTTATATGTTTTTTTGATAAGTTGTATGCAAAAAGGAACATTTTTTATTCTTTCCGTGATATCTGATAATCTTTTATATAAATAAGAATGTGATAGGTTAATACCTATTTAATTCTTTTACTTTCATTTCGCCAATCCATTATTTGTGTTTACCTTTGTTGCATAAATAAGGAAAATTATGATTGATACGTCTGTGTTTCAAGATAAGAAGGCGGTGTTTTACACGTTGGGATGTAAACTGAATTTTTCGGAAACTTCTACCATTGGTAAAATGCTGAAGGAGGTAGGAGTGCGTACCGTACGTAAAGGAGAGAAGGCTGACATATGTGTGGTAAACACTTGCTCGGTTACGGAAGTTGCTGATAAAAAATGCCGTCAAGCTATTCATCGGTTGGTGAAAAATCATCCGGATGCTTTTGTTGTGGTAACGGGGTGTTATGCGCAATTGAAACCGGAACAGGTGGCTTCCATCGAAGGGGTGGATGTGGTGTTGGGTGCCGAACAGAAAGGTGACTTGATGAAATATCTGGGCGATTTGCAGAAGCATGACAAAGGAGAAGCGGTGACCAGTGCTTTCAAGGATATCCGTAGCTTTGCACCTTCCTGCTCCAGAGGCGACCGTACCCGTTATTTCTTGAAAGTACAGGACGGATGCGATTATTTCTGTTCCTATTGCACCATTCCGTTTGCCCGTGGCCGGAGCCGCAATGGGCGGATAGCCGATTTGGTAGAACAGGCGTATCAAGTTGCGGCTGAAGGTGGAAAGGAAATCGTAATTACAGGGGTGAATATCGGAGATTTTGGAAAGTCTACGGGTGAAACTTTTTTTGATTTGATTAAAGAGTTGGATAAGGTGGAGGGGATTGAAAGATATCGTATCTCGTCTATTGAGCCCAATTTGTTAACTGATGAGATTATTGAGTTTGTTGCTCAATCAAGGGCTTTTATGCCTCATTTTCACATACCTTTGCAAAGTGGTTGTGATGAAGTCCTGAAATTGATGCGTCGTCGATATGATACCGCCTTGTTTGCTCATAAGATAAAGAAGATAAAGGAAGTTATGCCTCACGCTTTTATTGGTGTGGATGTTATTGTGGGAACTCGTGGTGAAACGGAGGAACATTTTAATACTACTTATGAATTTCTTAAAGGCTTGGATGTAACACAGTTGCATGTGTTTAGTTATTCGGAACGTCCTGGTACTCAAGCTTTGAAGATAGATTATATTGTGTCGCCAGAGGAAAAACATCGTCGTAGTCAATTGTTGTTGAATTTGTCAGAGGAGAAAACGCATGCTTTTTATGCATCACATATAGGTAAAGAAGCGTTGGTGTTGATGGAAAAATCCAAGATAGGTAAACCGATGCATGGATTTACGGCTGATTATGTTAGGGTGGAATTGGAACGTAATGATAGCTGGGATAATCAGTTGTTGAATGTGCGTATGGGTGAATTTAATGAAGATGGAACGGCTTTGAAAGGCTCTATTATATCGTGATTATGAACAAAGTTTCTGTGGTTATCTTAAATTGGAATGGCGAGGAAATGCTTCGTCGTTTCTTACCTTCGGTTATAGAACATTCAATGGGCGAAGGGGTGGAGGTTTGTGTGGCAGATAATGGTTCGACCGATGCTTCTGTTCAAATGTTACGTGCAACTTTTCCATCTGTCCGATTGATTGAATTGGATAGTAATTATGGTTTTGCTGAAGGATATAATCGTGCTTTGGGTCAAGTTGAGGCTGAGTATGTGGTATTGCTGAATAGTGATGTGGAGGTGACTCCACATTGGCTTGACCCTTTGGTGGATTTTATGGATGATCATCCGGAGGTGGCTGCATGCCAACCGAAATTGTTGAATCAACGGAATAAAAGTTGTTTTGAATATGCCGGTGCTGCTGGTGGTTATTTGGATAAATATGGCTATCCTTTTTGTAGAGGACGAATATTTGAAGTGGTTGAGGAGGATAAAGGTCAATATGAAACAACAGAAACTGTCTTTTGGGTGAGTGGCGCTGCTATGTTTATTCGTTTGAAGGATTATCAAAATGTAGGAGGATTGGATAAGGACTTTTTTGCTCACATGGAGGAAATAGATTTGTGTTGGCGATTAAAAAGTAGGGGTAAAGAATTGATGTATGTTCCTCAAAGTAAGGTATATCATGTTGGTGGAGCAACATTGAATAAAGATAATCCGAGAAAAACATTTCTGAATTTCCGTAATAATCTGTTGATGCTTTATAAAAATCTTCCGGATTCGGAACTGAATTCTGTTCTTCGTGTCCGTAAATGTTTGGATATTTTAGCAGCCTTGGTCTTTTTCTTAAAAGGGGAAAGAGGTAATGCCCGGGCGGTATTTCAAGCACGGAATGAATTTAAGAAGATGGTTGGTCTATACAAATCAGTTCGTGAAGAAAATATGCGACAGACGGTGGTGAAATCCATCGGACAACGAACTTCATACAGTATTCTTTGGAAATTTCATGTTTGTGGTAAGAAAATCTTTACTCAGTTATAGCTTTTAGCGGATATAGTGAACGGAAACACCGATACTTTTTCCACATGCTCCCATTGGAGGATTTTCTTTAGTTAACGCAATGTCTATTTCTTCTATAGAAGGGAAATCTCCAAAAAGTCTGTGGGCTATTCGCTCGCATACGTGTTCCAGTAATTTTGAGGGTATTCTCATTTCTTCTTTTATAGCTTGATAAACATCTGCGTAGTTGACAGTCTCTTTTAGATTGTCTGTTTGGGCAGCTCTGCTGAAATTGGTTTTTAATGATAAGTCAATATAGAAATTTGCACCCACTGTGTTTTCTTGTGGGTCTACACCATGAAAGGCATACAATTGTATGCCTTTCATTTGTATAAACATGTCTGTTGCTCTCATTTTTTTTATCCACATCTTGAGGTACCACAATTCTTACAGATGAGGCAACCTTCTTGATAAACTAAGGTTTCTTGTCCGCAATTGGGGCACTTTTGTCCTTCTGCCTTTGTGCCATCTGTTACGTATTTCTTTAAAGCGCGTTCTACACCGTTTTTCCAAGTATTGATGCTTTCGCTATCCAACTGCAAAGAGTCAATCAATTTGATAACACGGTCGATAGGCATACGCCAACGGAGCACTCCTGATATCAGTTTGGCATAGTTCCAATATTCTTTGTTAAACTTTTCAGACAAACCTTCGATGGTGGTTTTGTATCCACGTTTATTCTCAAATTGGAAGTCGTAATGTTTGTAACCGTCCTCGTCTATGTTCTTGATAATTTTACCGCAGGTAACAGACTTTGGTAACAAGATACCTTCTTCATCGTCTTGCAAACCGGTGAAGATTTCGTAAGGGTGACCATCGAGCAAACCGACGAATGCTACCCATTTTTCTTTGTTGTTCTGGAAACGTACCACGTCGGCATCAAGAACTTTAGGACGAACTTCTACTACATCCGGTTGTTTGCAGATAGGTATTTCTTGCTTTTTATTGTCACTCTTTGTTGAAACAAGAACACCGGCACGTGAACCATCGCGATATACAGTACATCCCTTACATCCTGATTTCCACGCTTCTACATATAGACGGTTTACGAGCGCTTCGTCTACATCGTTTGGAAGATTGATGGTTACGCTAATAGAGTGGTCTACCCATTTTTGAATTCTACCTTGCATCTTGACTTTCATGAGCCAATCCACATCGTTGGATGTTGCTTTGTAGTAGGGTGACTTTTCTACCAGCTCGTCGATTTCTTCTTGTGTGTAACGTTTGTTGGTGTCATAACCGTTTGTTTTCATCCAAGTCAAGAACTTGTGGTGATAAACAATGTATTCTTCAAATGCATCGCCTGTTTCATCCACGAAATCCACATGAACTTCAGGATCGTTTGGATTAACCTTTCTTCTTCTTTTGTAAACAGGCATGAAGACTGGTTCGATACCTGAGGTGGTCTGTGTCATCAAACTAGTTGTACCGGTCGGTGCAATAGTCAAACAGGCAATATTACGGCGACCGTGCTGTTTCATTTCTTCGTACAATGCAGGGTCAGCTTCTTTGATTCTATTTACGAATGGGTTGTCTTTTTCGCGTTCCCAATCATAAATAGCGAATGCGCCACGTTCTTTGGCCATGTTTACGGAAGAACGATAAGCTTCCAATGCGACCATTTGGTGTACTTTTTCAGAGAATGAAGTGGCTTCTTCGGTTCCATATCGGAGTCCCATGGCAGCAAGCATGTCTCCTTCGGCTGTAATACCTACACCGGTACGGCGACCTTGTCCACTTTTTTTGTATATCTTTTCCCACAAATGTCTTTCTGCCCCTTTTACTTCTTCACCTTCTGGATCGGATTCAATCTTTTCCATGATCTTTTCAATCTTTTCCAATTCCAAGTCGATGATGTCGTCCATAATGCGTTGGGCTAATCCCACGTGTTTCTTGAAAAGGTCAAAATCGAAATATGCTTCTTGGGTGAACGGATAAACTACGTATGAATATAAGTTGATGGCCAGCAAACGACAAGAATCATATGGGCAAAGTGGAATTTCACCGCAAGGATTGGTAGATACGGTGCGGTAACCTAAATCAGCATAGCAGTCGGGTACAGATTCACGAATGATAGTATCCCAGAATAAAACTCCAGGTTCTGCAGATTTCCATGCATTGTGTACAATCTTTTCCCACAAGGCTTTAGCGTCTATTTCTTTCTTAACTTTTGGATCATTAGAATAGACTGGGTATTGTTGGGTGTAAAGAGTACCTTCTGTAGCGGCTTTCATAAAGTCGTCATCCAACTTAACAGAAACATTAGCGCCTGTTACTTTTCCTTCGGTCATTTTGGCGTCAATGAATGATTCTGAATCGGGGTGCTTGATAGAAACACTGAGCATTAATGCACCACGACGTCCGTCTTGAGCTACTTCACGAGTGGAGTTTGAATAACGCTCCATAAAAGGGACTAAGCCAGTGGAAGTCAACGCTGAGTTCTTTACAGGAGATCCTTTGGGACGGATGTGTGACAAGTCGTGTCCTACACCACCACGGCGTTTCATCAATTGAACTTGTTCCTCATCAATGCGAATAATGGCTCCGTAAGAGTCTGCTTCTCCATCCATACCAATTACGAAACAATTGGACAAAGATGCTACCTGAAAATCGTTTCCTATACCCGTCATTGGGCTGCCTTGTGGAACGATGTACTTAAAATGGTCGAACAACTCAAATAGTTGTTGTGCGCTCAGCCCATTTTGATACTTAGCTTCAATACGGGCTATTTCATTGGCTAAACGCCAATGCATGTCTTCCGGAGATTGTTCATAGATTTTTCCGAAAGAATCTTTCACTGCATATTTGTTTACCCAAACTCTTGCAGCGAGCTCATCACCTTTGAAATATTCCAGTGATTTTTCAAAGGCTTCTTCGTAGGAATACGTTTGCTTTTCCACTTTTATTATAATATTAAAATTGTAAACTTGTCTGTTTTTGTAGAAGTGACGCTGTTTACTAATAAATGTTTTGGCAAAGCTATGAATACTTTTTTGAATAACAAAATAATTGTTAGATAAGTTTTCAACAAAATTAAAGTTTTCTGTTTGTTTGTTTTATGTGGTTGATTGTTAGATGTTTATGTATTTTGTGTTTTTTATAAAGTTGTCCAAAAAGAAAAACTTTATATGTATTTGGTGTTTTTGTTGTTTATAAATTAGTTTAATTAGCCGGTGTTTTCTTTTTTTGAAGTTGGTGATTATTGAATTGTTTTATATCTTTGCACATATATATAATAATAACGTTATGGAATGTATTAAGAATCGTAGAACCATTCGTAAGTATAAGCAACAGGAAGTACCTGCCAGTTTGTTGAATGGATTGTTGGAAGAGGCTTTTCGAGCTTCGACTATGGGAAATATGCAACTTTATAGTGTAGTTGTAACTCGTGATGAGGAAATGAAAAAGAAGTTGGCTCCAGCACATTTTAATCAACCGATGGTGGTGGAGGCTCCTGTGGTATTGACATTTTGTGCGGATTTTAACCGTTTCAGTAAGTGGTGTCGTTGTCGGCATGCAGAGCCAGGTTATGATAATTTCCTTTCGTTTATGAATGCGGCTACCGATGCTTTGTTGGTTACTCAAAACTTTTGTACTTTGGCCGAAGAAAAAGGATTAGGAATTTGTTTCTTGGGTACTACCATTTATAATCCAGATCCTATCATTGAATTGCTTCGTTTACCGGAATTGGTTATTCCTGTAGCGACGATTACTGTCGGTTATCCGGATGAGTCTCCAATCCAACCCGATCGATTGCCGATAGAAGGTTTGTTGCATGAAGAAACATATTGTGATTATACGCCAGAAGATATTGATCGTATATATGCATATAAGGAATCATTGCCCGAAAACCAACATTTTATTGAAATAAATGCCAAGGAAACGTTAGCCCAGATATTTACAGACATCCGTTATAAGAAAACCGATAATGAATATATGTCTGAATCGTTGATGCGTACTTTGGAACGACAGGGCTTTTGATATATAGGTGTTGCGATGAAAAGTAATTGGCGTGATATTCTAATAAATCTTAAGAATAACACGCCAATTATGTAGAAGTGAAGTTTTGCTTTTTATCTCTGCCGGATAGAGTTTTCTATTTCTTCGAGTTCTGTTTTGAAAGATTTGTCTACATCCACTAAATCTTTGACCATCTTGCAAGCATGGAGTACAGTGGCATGATCTCTATTACCAATTAACTGACCTATCTTGGAAGAAGAGTGGTCTGTATGTTTTTTGGCCAAATACATAGCTATTTGTCGAACTTGAACAATCTCTCTTTTTCGGGTTTTGGTGTGAATGCTTCTTTCGTCCAAATTATAATGAGCGCAAACCTTTGTGACGATTTCGTCGATGGTTACCGGCTTGTTTTCACAACGAACAGCTTTCCGGACAATTCGTTGGGCCAAATCCATATCAATCTCCCGTTTGAAGAGAATAGATTGTGCTAAAAGAGAATTGACTATACCTTCCAACTCACGCACGCTGTCACTTACATTTTCTGCTATGTAGTTGATAACATTTTCAGGAATATTTAAACCGTCACGATGAATTTTATCACGAAGAATGTTTTTTCTTAATTCGGTGTCGGGCTTTTCCATTTCGGCTACCAATCCCCATTTGAAACGTGTAAGCATACGTTCTTCCATACCTTGAAGCATAACGGGTGCACGATCGGATGTCAAAATAAGCTGCTTGCCATTCTGGTGCAAATGGTTGAAGATGTGGAAGAAGGTATTTTGGGTCTTAGTAACTCCGGCAAATTCCTGAATATCATCTACTATCAATACATCAATGTTTTGGTAGAACTTCATGAAATTGTTGTAGTTGTTGGTTCTTACCGAATCGGTGTATTGTACTTGTAATAAATGTGCTGAAACGTATAGCACTCGCTTTTCAGGATATAATTCCTTAATGCGAGTACCAATGGCATTGGTCAAATGTGTCTTTCCTACACCCGATGGACCGTAAAGAAACAAAGGGTTGAAGGTGCGTGCCGGATTCTTAGCTACAGTTTCTCCAACAGTGCGTGAAAACTCATTGCTGCTTCCTTTGATGAAGTTCTCAAAGTTATAATTCGGATTCAGATGTGGGTCCAAATCCTGTGGTGCAGGAGACTGCATAGGATCAGGGGCCGTATTGCCATCTGTAATCGGTCTTCTTTTAGGTAGGGCAGGAGAAATATGGTTGCCTTGCCAATCGGTGGTTTTCTGGTTAGGTTTGTCAATTTGTACACTATACATCAGTTGCGTGCCTTCTTCAATTTCTTTGTTTAAGGTTACACGCAATAAGTCCGCAAACTTTTCTTCTAAGATTTCATAGAAGAAAGGGCTGGGGACGCCAATAGTTAAGGCTTTATCCTCGTACTTCAATGGTACGATAGGTTCAAACCAAGTTTTAAAAGTCGTTTCGGGGACATTGTCTCTAATCATCTTCAGACAACGGTTCCACAAACCGACGTGATTGTTTTCAATCATATCAAACATTTATTAAAAAGCGAAACTTCTACGAATGCAAATATCTAAATGAAATTTTAGAAAAACAAATGGATTTTTTCTTGCTTTTTTGAATTGAAAACTAAGTTTCTTTGTTTCAGTGATTTATAAAATAACCTATTAATTGAAGAACAAAATTAAATTTGTGTATTTGTAAGTGCTTGTTTATTAGAGTAATTGTTGTGTCTTTACGAGAAAAGGACATAAGTTTATAAAATGAGAAAAGTCCTTTTCCCGTAGTTTGACGCACTTCTTAAGGCGACTTTGAGAAAAAGACTTTTTGCCGGTTATTTAGAATGTTTCTATATTCTTATTTTGTTTGCTTTTCTTTTCTACCGAAAAGTGAGAAGTGTACATATCGTTTGGGGTGGGACTTCAAATCTTCCAATAATGATGCTGCATTAGCGGTTGTCGTACTTAAGTTATTATACAAAGTTGGGTCGTTGAATAACAATCCTATGGTATTGTCTTTACTGTTTAGTTTGTTGGTCAGTAATTGTACATTATATAAGGTAGAGTCTATACGGCTCATGGTAGCAGCGTAGTCTATACCTTTTAGGTTGTGTGTAATAGTGTTGATGTCTTCACTCATAGTTACCAAATTACCCGTAATCTTTGGTAAATCGTTTTTCATTAGTTTGTTCAGTTCGTTGGTAGTGATGTTCAGATTGGCGGTAACTTGTTCTGCATTATGCAAAGTGGCGGCCAAAGCAGGGTCGGCCAACAATTGGTTTAGTGAACTGAGTATAGAGTCCATTTTAGGTAACAATTGCTCTATTTTAGGTACCATGGTTTCGGCTACTCCCATAATACCGTTATTGGCAAATCCTTGTAGAGTGTCACCTGGTTGTAAATAGGATTGGCTTTCCAAATTCAGCAATAAATTCATTTTTACTGTACCCAACATTTCAGTAACTAATTCGCCTTTACTTCCTGAAGGAATACGCATATCATTATCTAACTCAACTTCTACGGTTACACTTCCTAACTTTTCATAATTATATTGTATATCACGTACCAAACCTATCTTGTAACCATTGGCAAATACCGGGCTTGAAGTCGGTAATCCGTTGATGTTGTTAAATTCTACATAATAGGAACGTGATGACTTGAACATGGTTACTCCTCGAAGGTAATTGATTCCGAAGATGAGCATGCCTATTGCGAGAATTCCTATAATACCTATTTTTACTTCTTTTCTCATTTTATGCTAACTTTTATTGAATTATCTATTTCTTTTGAACTCATTGATAGCTTCGTTCACGTTTACTTTTTCTCCGTTCTTGAAAGCTACAATAAAAGCATCCTTAAACTTGGAGGCTATCTGACGTTTGGTTCGAAGCACTTTATTATAGTCGGTGCTTTCGCCGTATGTATATTTATAAAGGCCTTTTTCGCGATAATGGTTCACGGGTGATAAGCCTTTGAATTGTTTGCTGTTGGCAGGCAGTTTCTTTTCAGACACTAAAATCTGTACTTTGAATACAGGCTTTCCTCCCACCTTCTTTGTTGTCTTTTTCGGTTGTGAAGTACTCGATGACGTTTTGGTAGGTTTGGGAGAACTTGCCACCTCTTCGATAGGTGGAAGGTCTTTAGGAGTTACTCCTGTCTGCTGCCCCTTATAACGGGCAAATGCTTGGTAAATACTTTTGGCCAAAGCGGTCGTTCCTGCATTGCTTAATAAATATTGTTCTTCTTCGGGATTTGAGATATATCCCAATTCGACCAAAACTCCCGGCATGGTGGTTTCTCTGAGAACGAGGAATCCGGCTTGATGTACTCCTTTATCAATTCGTTTGGCTGTATTCTTGAATTGTTTCTGAATGGCGGTGGCAAATCCTACGCTCTTTTCCATATTCTTATCTTGTAAGAATTCGAATATGATATAACTTTCCGAAGAATTGGGATTGAAACCGGCATATCGTTGTTCGTAATCGCTCTCGATGAGGATTACGGAGTTCTCCTTTTTGGCCACTTCCAAATTATCTTCCGTACGGTGTAATCCTAACGTGTAGGTTTCGGTACCTTTGACGGCACGCCCTTTGGCTACAGAATTGGTGTGTATGGAAATAAAAAGGTCGGCTTTGGCATTGTTAGCTATTTGAGCACGTTTGTCAAGTGCTACGAATACATCGCTTTTTCGGGTGTACACCACTTTGACATCCTTACAATTGTCTTGTATGAGTTGCCCTAATTTCAAGGCTACGTTCAGGTTGATGTTCTTTTCTCTGCCTTTGCGTCCGATGGCACCGGGGTCACGACCGCCGTGTCCGGGGTCGATAACTACCGTGAAGTCCTGTGCTTCTGCTTCTATACAACAGAAAGGTAGGGCGGACCATAAGCAGCACCAAAAGAATATTATGTATAGCCTGTTGAATGTCATACGTATGCAATTGCAAAAGTAACTATTTTTAATGAAATCCCAATCAGCAAAACCTTGTTTTCTACCTTATGGGACGAAAGATGCCATAAAACCCGAAAAAAAGAGGAGTTTTTTGAAGAATGTTTATTAGTTTTGCACCCCGTAATATAAATAGGTACTATGTTGAAGTTTATCAAGAATTGGACACTTCCTATAGCCATGCTGGTGGGAGCGTTGGGGTATCTTGTCTTGTCAAATCTATCTTTTATAAACCCTGTCAAGCCTTATATTAACGAGGGGATAGCCTGGTTTACTCCTTTTCTTATTTTTGCCCAGTTGTTGCTTACATTTTGTAAGGTAGAGCCTCGCGAGTTATTGCCTAAAGCTTGGCATCTATGGTTATTGTCTTTTCAAGCTCTTTCATGTGTAGTGTTGGCAGGAGTGTTGTTGATATTTCCTTTGTCCGATGCTTATCGTAGTGTACTCGAGGGAGCGATGGTTTGTCTGATTTGTCCTACCGCTACGGCTGCTGCGGTCATAACGGGTAAATTAGGGGGAAGCGCATCTACTCTTACCACTTATACTTTATTGTCTAATTTATTAGCTGCAATAGCTGTTCCTTTGGTATTTCCTTTGGTGGAACCTCATGAGGGGATGGGCTTTATGGCAGCTTTTTTCAAAATATTAGGTAAGGTTTTTCCTTTGTTGCTTTCTCCTTTCTTTTTGGCATTGTTGTTACGCTATTGTTTCTCCAAAGTGCATCAAGGTTTGTTGAAGTATCATGGAGCGGCTTTCTATCTGTGGGCGATAGCTTTGGCTATTGTTACCGGTCAAACGGTTCGTTCGTTAGTAACCAGTACAGCCGATGTTTCTATCGAAATATTGGTAGCTTTGGCTGGTTTGGTGGCATGTGCCGTACAGTTCTTTTTGGGAAAGAGCATAGGGGGAGTTTATAATGACCGTATCAGTGCGGGACAAGCTTTGGGTCAAAAAAATACTGTACTTGCCATTTGGATGGCTTTTACCTATCTCAATCCATTGTCATCGGTAGCACCCGGAAGTTATGTCATTTGGCAAAACCTGTTTAATAGTTGGCAATTGTGGAAGAAACGAAAACGTGAACAAAAGAGTTAGCTAATATAACTCATCGTTTTGCGATGAAGAAAACGACGGTTTACTATCAAGAAAACGATGAGTTACGTTTGGTAATCCGACGAACTTCTATGCTCTTTCATGGATAGAGCAAATATTTCTTTCTCATTTCTTTATATTGATTCAATTCCTTTTGCCATTCGGATCGGATAGTCACTTCATCTTTTCCAGTGATGATACCCAAACGTACTTTATTGGTACCCATCAATAAATCAAACCACGAAGGGCGGGTAAAGAAAGTCTCGGTTTTCCCTGCTTTCCGATAAGCAAGGTAGGCATCAATGACATAACTTAATGTCAACCCTTGTGGAGCTTCGGCCTTGCGTAAGTCCTTTCCATAACAAGGGGTGTCTTTGTGTAAAGGGTTCTTGTCGAAACCGGGCAGACTTTTGGGAGTAAACGAGTAGGAAGATGATAATACAGGGGAACCATATATTTGAAAAGGTATGTAAGTTCCACGTCCCACACTTACGGAAGTACCTTCAAAAGGACAGAGTGATGCATAAAGTGCGATGGATTGGTCGTTCGGCAGATTGGGTGATGGCTTTATGGGGAGGGAATAGGGCTCTCCATGTTTCCATCCTTCTACGGGAATTACGGTGAGTTTGCATTTCATTTTGCCTTTCAGCCATCCTTCACCGTTAATCATTTGTGCTAATTCGCCTACGGTACATCCATGCAATACAGGAATGGGATGCATTCCCACAAAACTTTTCTTACTAAGCTCGCGTATAGGGCCATCCACATAATCGCAAGGATTAGGACGGTCGGTTACTATCAGTTGTTTGTTGTTTTCGGCACAAGCTTCCATTACATAATGCATTGTACTAATATAGGTATAGAATCGGGCACCTACATCCTGTATGTCGAATACCACCACGTCAATGTCAGATAGTTGTGTGGGTGTAGGTTTCTTGTTCTTTCCGTAAAGCGATAGGATGGGGAGCCCACTTTTTACATCCCGTCCGTTCTTTACCGTTTCGCCGGCATCGGCTTGTCCGCGGAATCCATGTTCGGGAGCGAAAACCTTTTTTACTTCGATACCAAGTGAGAGAAGGGTATCAAGCAAATGTATGTGGGTGCTTCCTACCACAGAGGTTTGATTTACTACCAATGCGGTTCGTTTATCTTTTAATAAAGGTATAAGTTTTTCGGTTTGGTCGGCACCGTTACGTATTTGGGCATTCAAAGCCAACGCATATCCCAATAATATCAGTAGAATTTTGAATTTCCGTATCATGCTTTTGGAGATTATTTCGTATACTTGCACAAAAATACTGAAAAATATGGACGCAATAGCAATTATCAATAAATATTATCCCGAAGAAAATGAACTGAAACACATCTTGCTTACTCATAGTCGTTCGGTGGCCGACAAGGCTTTGTGGATAGCCGACCGTCATCCGGAGTTGAATCTTGACCGTGACTTTTTGGAAGAAGCTGCTTTATTGCATGATATCGGAATCTTTCTTACCGATGCCGATGGTATTCATTGTCATGGAGCACATCCTTATATATGTCATGGCTATTTAGGCTCCGAACTGATGCAGAAAGAAGGTTATCCCCGCCATGCGTTGGTGTGTGAACGTCATACGGGAGCTGGTATGTCGCTCGAAAGTATTGTCAAACAGAATTTACCCGTTCCTCATCGCGATATGGTACCCGTTTCGTTAGAGGAACAAGTCGTTTGTTTTGCCGATAAATTCTTCTCCAAGACTCATTTGGATAGAGAAAAAAGTGTGGAGAAAGCTTTGAAGAGCATTTCTAAATATGGTGAAGACGGGGTGGTACGCTTCAATGAATGGTGTCGTCGTTTTCTGTAAACTATCATAAAAATAAATTAAAATCGCTCCAAATACTTCATATTTGGCGGATAATGCTTAATTTTGCCCTTTCAAAGCGATTAAGATTGAAGAATGACATCGAAAAAATCATATAGATATATACCTTTTGTGTTGTTGGTGCTCTTCCTGCTACTTTCGGTCAGCTCGGATGCGCAGCGTGCACGCCGTAACCGTAACAAGCCTGTTGCCGGCGATACAACAAAGGTAGATAACACTATAATCATAGATTCATTAAGTGGGGATACCATCTTATTGGATACCATAGGTAAGAAAAAGAAACAGCCTTTGGATGCGCCGGTGGATTATGAGGCAAAGGATTCTTTGGTGTTCACCCAAGGCGGTTTTGCCACTTTATATGGAGATGGTAAGGTTAATTACGAAAAGATAGAACTGACGTCGGCGGTCATTACCATGAATATGGATAGTAGCACCGTTTATGCGCGTGGTGTTACAGATTCGACTGGCGTTGAAACCGGAACTCCTATCTTCAAGGAAGGAGAAACTCCTTATGAATCAAAAATCATGCGCTACAATTTCAAGTCGAAGAAAGGTTTCATCAATGGAATTGTAACTCAACAAGGTGAAGGATATGTAACCAGTGAAAATGCAAAGAAAGGACCGAACAATGAAATATATCTTCGTTCGGGTAAATATACTACTTGTGATCATGAGCATCCGCATTTCTATCTGAAACTTTCTATGGCCAAGGTACGTCCCAAGAAGAATGTAGTGTTCGGACCTGCTCATCTGGTGGTAGAAGATGTCCCTTTGCCGGTTGCTATTCCTTTTGGTTTCTTCCCTTTTAGTAGCAGTTATCAGTCAGGATTCATCATGCCTACTTATGGGGATGAAATGAACCGTGGTTTTTATCTTCGTGATGGGGGATATTATTTTGCCATTAGTGATAACATGGACTTGAAAGTGTTGGGTGAGATCTTTACAAAAGGTTCGTGGGGGCTTTCTACCCAATCCAATTATGTAAAGCGTTATAAGTATAGTGGTTCGTTTAATGCCAGTTATATTGTAACCAAGACGGGTGAAAAGAATATGCCTGATTATATGGTAACTAAGGACTTCAAGCTTGCTTGGAGTCATCGTCAGGATGCCAAAGCCAGTCCTAACAGTACTTTCTCGGCTAATGTGAACTTTGCCACCAGTAGTTACGACCGTCGTAATTTGAGCAGTTTGTATAACCCGGAGCAGTATTCCAATAATACTAAAGCTTCCAGTGTGAGCTATTCTCGTACTTTCCCTGAAATAGGATTGAACATCTCAAGTACATTCAATATTACGCAGAATACCCGTGACTCTTCTATCAGTGTGACATTGCCCGATTTGAACGTATCGCTCAATCGTATTTATCCGTTCAAACGGAAAAAGGCTTTGGGTGAAGAACGTTGGTATGAAAAGATTTCGTTGCAATATACCGGCCGTATGACCAACTCTATCAGTACCAAGGATAATATGCTTTTCAAGCATTCGTTGGGTGAATGGCGTAACGGTATGCAGCACACTATTCCGGTAAGTGCCACCTTTACATTGTTCAAGTATTTCAATGTGGTACCCAGCTTTAACTATACCGAACGATGGTATATGAATAAGGTGATGCAAAGTTATGACCCTACGGTACAAGGAAATGTACGCAAAGATACCATTAGCGGATTCAATCGTGTGTATAACTACAATTTGAGCTTGCAGGTTAATACCAAGCTCTATGGTTTTTATAAGCCATGGAAAATGTTTGGCGATAAAGTACAGATGATTCGTCACGTCTTTACACCTTCGGTGAGCTTCAGTTATGCACCCGACTTTGGACAAGCCAAGTATGGATATTATGATACCTATACTTATACTGATAATAATGGTGAAGTGAGAATGGTTGAATATTCACCTTATCAGGGTATGGCATTTGGTGTACCGGGTAAAGGCATGCAGAAGTCCTTCAATTTCTCCGTTGACAACAATGTGGAAATGAAAATCAAATCGGATAAAGATACTACAGGGGTGAAGAAAATCAGTTTGATAGACCAACTATCGGCTAATATTTCATACAATGCAGCAGCACAGACGCGTCCTTGGAGTGATTTGAGTATGAATCTACGTTTAAAACTGACCAAGAGTTATACTTTCAACATGAATGCATCGTTTGCTACATATGCTTATCAGTATGACAAAAATGGTAATATTATTGTGGGAGACCGAACCGAATGGTCATATGGACGTTTTGGCCGTTTCCAGGGATATAGCGGCTCGTTCTCTTATACGTTGAACAATGATACCTTTAAAAAGTTGTTTGGCCCCAAAGAGGAGGGCGATGAGGATAAGAAAGATGATGAAGATGACGAATATGATGATGAATACATGACCGAGGAAGAAGAAGCCGAACTGAAGAAAAAACAATCACAACCGAGAAAGACAGAAAAAGCTGCGGTAAGTAGTGATGGTTATTTGGCTTTCAAGATGCCATGGTCATTGAGCTTGAGTTATAGTTATAGCATCCGCGAAGACAAGGATAAGGAAAAGTTTAACCGCAAAACCATGCGGTATCCTTATGCGTTGACACATTCGCTTAATTTGAGTGGTAACTTGAAGTTGGGTAGCCGTTGGAACATCAATTACTCATCGGGTTATGACTTTACCCAGAAAAAGATGTCAATGACTACGGTAAATATTTCGCGTGACCTTCACTGTTTTACCATGAGCTGTGGTTTGGTGTTCGGTCCGTTTACTTCGTATAACTTCAGTATCCGTGCCCTCTCCAGTATGCTGACAGATGCTTTGAAGTGGGATCAGCGTAGTAATACCGGTAGCACGGTTAGGTGGTATGATTAAGATATAGAAAGGGCTTGCAATCGCAAGCCCTTTCTATATTATATTACCACTCTATAGGAGATTTACCATGACTTATCAGGTATTCATTGGTTCGACTAAAATGCTTGTTGCCGAAAAAACCGTTATATGCCGATAAAGGAGAAGGGTGTGCAGATGCAAGTACCAAATGCTTGTTTCTGTCTATAAATGCCCCTTTCTTTTGAGCGTAACTTCCCCAAAGGATAAAGACCAAATGTTCCCGTTTGTCGGCTAGTGCACGGATGGCTGCATCGGTAAATTCTTCCCATCCTTGACGTTGATGGGAACCGGCCTGATGGGCACGTACCGTCAAGGTTGCATTAAGCAGCAATACACCTTGGTTAGCCCAACGAGTGAGGTTTCCGCTGCTGGGAACGGGGGTACCTAAATCGCTTTGTATTTCTTTGAATATATTACGTAAAGAAGGAGGGAAGTCTATACCATCGTTTACCGAAAAACAAAGTCCATGGGCTTGATTGGGTCCATGGTAAGGGTCTTGCCCGATAATGACTACTTTTACCTTGTCAAAAGGACAGAGATTGAAGGCGTTGAATATCAATCTACCGGGAGGGTAAATTGTGGTAGTTCTATATTCGTTGCGTACAAAATCGGTCAGTCGTACAAAGTAGTCTTTCTCGAATTCAGGACTCAACTGTTGCTTCCAACTATCTTCTATCTGTACATTCATAAAAGAACTGTTATTAGATAAGTGGCATACCTATGGCTGCACATTCTTTTCTCATATCTTCGGGCCAGATGCTTGCTTGGATTTCGCCAATGTGTGCTTTCTGCAAATAAAGCATACAAAGTCTTGACTGGCCGATACCACCTCCAATACTCAGAGGCAATGTACCTTCAAGCAAACGCTTGTGGAAGTATAGTTCCTTGCGCTCTTCCTGACCACTCAATGCAAGTTGGCGGAGCAAAGCTTCCTTGTCTACGCGGATGCCCATAGACGAAAGTTCAATGGATCGTCCCAATACTTCGTCCCAAATAAGCAAGTCACCGTTCAAACCGGGTAAACCTGTTTCTTGGTCAATGGTTGAATAGTCATCGTAGTCAGGAGCACGATTGTCGTGCTTTTCTCCGTTACTCAATAGGCAACCGATACCGATAATAAATACAGCACCAAATTCTTTGGTAATGGCATGTTCGCGTTCCTTGGGAGTCAAATTAGGATATCTTTGCAATAATTCCTCCGAGTGGATAAAATGGATATCGTGAGCCAGAAACGATTTGATTTGCGGATACATTTCACAAATCATATATTCGGTACGGCGCATGGCCGAATAGATGCGGGTAACTATTTGCTTTAAGAATGCGATACTCCGTTGTTCGGGAGTGATGGAGCGTTCCCAGTCCCATTGGTCCACATAAAGGGAATGGAGGTTGCCTAATTCTTCATCGGCACGGATGGCATTCATATCGGTATAGATACCGTATCCAGGACCAATATTATATTCTGCTAAAGTAAGTCTTTTCCATTTAGCCAAGGAATGTACTACTTCGGCTTGAGAATCTCCCAAATCCTTGATAGGAAATGATACTGCTCTTTCCACGCCATTCAAATCATCGTTGATACCCATTCCCTTTAATACGAAAAGAGGGGCTGTAACGCGGCGTAGGCGTAATTCTGACGACAAGTTCTGTTGGAAGAATTCTTTAATCTGTTTTATACCTACTTCGGTTTGTTTTAAATCGAGTAGGGGGGTATAGTTAGCAGGTTTTATTAGATAACTCATTTTTTTTCTATTTCTTCTAAAATTGTAATTTGCGATGCAAATATAGGGATTATTTGTGATATTGCTAACTATTTTTAGAGAATTATTATCAAAATGATAAAATGTACTTAATTTTACTATACAAAATAACGAATTGAAGATATTTCTTTCTTTTTGTTAGGAAGGAAAGAAGATTATTTGTACTTTTGCGCCACTCTAAAGAATGCACCCGTAGTTCAATGGATAGAATACCGGATTCCGGTTCCGACGATATGAGTTCGATTCTCATCGGGTGTACTATTGCAGGCTTTTAATCTATCGATTATTAGCCTGTTTTTGTTTCTATAGGTGTACTATTGTTAATAAAGCTTACGCATAGTTTTATGACCTGTAGAACATTGTTTTATGAGGGAGAAAACATTGTTTTGTATTCCGTAGTATGATGTTTTTTATGAATTTGATAAGAAAAGTAAATTTTTTCTTAACTTTGCGACAGACTATATATAAAATAAGGTAATATATGAAAAACATGAAGCGAACCGTATGTACCCTTTTGGGTAGTTGGTGCTTGTTATCTCTTTTGCAAGCGCAGGTAAGAACAGAATTGCTTTTAGAGAAAGGGTGGAAATTTACGAGAGAAGATAAAGTGGAATTCAAGTCCGAAGGATTCGATGATAGTAAGTGGCAAAATGTAACCGTACCACACGATTGGGCTATCTATGGTCCTTTCAGCCCTCATAACGATCGTCAGTTTGTAGCCATTGAACAGGATGGACAGAAAGAAGCCATCTCTCATGCTGGTCGTACAGGTGGCCTTCCTTTTGTAGGACCAGGATGGTATCGGTTGGATTTCGAGGTTCCAACCTTTGAAAAGGGAAAGAAAGCTACGTTGATATTTGATGGTGCCATGAGCCATGCCCGTGTTTACATCAATGGACAAGAAGCCGGATATTGGCCCTATGGATACAATTCGTTTTATGTCGATGCATCTCCTTACTTGAAAGCTGGGCAACAGAATGAATTGGCTGTTCGATTGGAAAACTACGAAGAATCATCTCGTTGGTATCCAGGGGCGGGAATCTATCGAAATGTACATTTGGTAGTAACAGAGGGCGCACATGTACCTACTTGGGGTACCCAAATTACGACTCCGGTAGTAAAGGAAAAGTTTGCCAAGGTGCATTTGAAAACTAAATGGGAAATGCCTGTTGGCAAAAAGATAACCGACTATCGCATTGTTACAGAAATCTTGAATCCTGAAGGTAAGATGGTTTCTTCTGACGAACGTCCGGGTGATGTGCTCGAAGAAGGTGTGTTTGTACAGGATTTTGTTGTTCATACTCCGGCTTTATGGTCACCGGAAAGTCCGATGTTATATAAAGCTGTATCTAAAATATATGAAGGTAATGAACTTTTGGACGAATATACCACTCGCTTTGGTATCCGTACCATCGAGATTGTTCCTAATAAAGGTTTCTTCTTGAATGGTAAGCTGACCAAATTCCAAGGGGTATGTAACCATCATGATTTAGGCCCCCTTGGTGCTGCGGTGAACGATGCAGCTATCCGTCGTCAAATCCGTATCATGAAGGATATGGGAGCCAATGCCATCCGTACTTCCCATAATATGCCTGCTCCGGAATTAGTAGCAGCTTGTGATGAAATGGGAATGATGCTGATGTTGGAATCGTTCGACGAATGGAAAAGACCGAAAGTGAAGAACGGTTATAACAAAGAGTTTGATGAATGGGTAGAAAAGGATTTGATGAATCTGTTGCATCAGTTCCGCAACAATCCAAGTGTGGTGATGTGGTGTATCGGTAATGAAGTACCCGACCAATGGAAGGGTGTCACTTTAGCACGTATGATGCAAGATATCTGCCATCGGGAAGATCCTACTCGTCCTGTTACTCAAGGTATGGACAAGGTAGCTATGGTTATCAAGAACAACGTAGCTGCAACTATGGATGTGGCTGGCTTTAACTATCGTTCTCATCTTTATCAAGATGCTTACGATGTATTGCCGCAACAAATAGTATTGGGAAGTGAAACGGCTTCTACCGTAAGTTCGCGTGGCGTATATAAGTTCCCCGTCGAACGTAAGGCTATGGCCATGTATGATGACCATCAGTCTTCTTCTTACGATTTGGAATATTGTTCGTGGTCGAATTTGCCGGAAGACGATTGGTTGTGGCACGATGACAAGCCCTGGAGCATTGGGGAATTTGTTTGGACTGGTTTTGATTATTTGGGAGAACCTACACCATATTATTCCAATTGGCCCAGCCATTCATCATTGTTTGGTATCGTAGACTTGGCAGGTCTCCCTAAAGACCGCTTCTATTTATATCGTAGTCATTGGAACAAGAATGATGAAACACTTCATATCTTGCCACACTGGACATGGCCGGGACGCGAAGGACAGGTTACTCCGGTATTTGTTTATACCAATTATCCGTCGGCCGAGTTGTTCATCAACGGCAAGAGCCAAGGTAAACGTACCAAGGATATGAGTGTAACCATCGAAAATAGTAAGGACAGTACCTCGTTGGCACAACTCAAACGCCAGCAACGTTACCGCTTGATGTGGATGGATACCAAGTACGAACCGGGTACCGTAAAGGTGGTAGCTTATAATGAAAAAGGTGAAGCTGTGGCCGAAAAGGAAATCTGTACTGCAGGTAAACCTCATCATATTGAATTGGTGGCCGACCGCAAGTTGATTGCCGCCGATGGTAAAGACCTTTCATTCATTACCGTCAAGGTAGTGGATAAGGATGGTAATTTGTGTCCCGATGCCCAACATTCCATTAGATATTCTGTAAAGGGAGCCGGATTTTATCGTGCAGGTGCTAATGGCGACCCCATTTCGCTTGAACTTTTCCATTATCCGCAGATGAAGGTATTCAATGGTATGATGACGGCCATTGTTCAGAATAATGGCAAGCCGGGTGAGATAACTTTAACAGCATCGGGTAAAGGATTGCGCTCGGCAAAGATGGTGATAAAGTGTGAATGAAAGATAGATAAATAACTTAGCCTTATGAAAAGAATCTTTGCTTTAATGGCTTTGTGGGGGGCTTTTGTTTGGAATATCCAAGCACAGAACCCTTATCTCCCTATGTGGGAATACATTCCGGATGGTGAACCTTATGTGTTCGAAGATCCTGATTGCCCAGGTAAATATCGGGTGTATATCTATGGCTCACACGATAATTTAATTGACCAGTATTGTGGACGTGACCAAGTGGTATGGTCGGCCCCGGTAGATGACTTGACCAATTGGCGTTACGATGGCATTATCTTTAAATCGGTCATGGGACCTGATGGGCGCCCGCTCAAGGCTGATGGCAAGGGCGATGTGCTTTATGCTCCGGATGTAACCATGAAGATAGGTAAAGATGGAAAGAAAGAATACTATTTGTATCCCAACAATCAGGAATGGGGACGAAATGGTATGGTAGCTAAAAGTAACCGTCCTGATGGACCATTTGAAGTGATCAATTGGAGTAAGGACAATCCTACACAAACGGATGGTGTATTACGCTTTGATCCCGGTGTGTTTGTAGACGATGATGGTAGGGTATATGGCTATTGGGGATTTGGAGAATCTTATGCAGCAGAGCTTGATCCTGAAACGATGGCAACTGTAAAGCCCGGTTGTGAACCTATTCACAATATGATTCCGGGCTTTGAACAAGATGGTATATTCCGCTTTTTTGAGGCATCTTCTATGCGTAAGATTAAGGATAAATATGTGTTTATATATAGCCGTATGACGGAGGATGGTGAATTTGGTCTTCCTACGGTAAACTATACGCTTGCTTATGCATATTCCGATAACCCGTTAGGCCCATGGACCTATGGAGGTACTTTGATTGATGGTCGTGCCCGTGAAACGGATGAACATGGAAAAACCATTCCTACTGCTGTCCCGTATGGTAATACACATGGAAGTATTTGTGAAATAAATGGTCAGTGGTGGGTATTCTACCATCGACAAACAGGTACTGATGAGTATTCCCGTCAGGCTATGGTTGCTCCAATTACTGTAAAGGTCGAAAAAGGTAAAGGTGGTAAGGTTATTATTTCTGAAGGCGAGTATAATTCAGAAGGGTTCCGTACGGAAGGACTTAATCCGCTTCATAAATCAGCAGCAGGATGGGCATGTTACTTGATTAATCCGAAGGGGGTAGAACATAATTATCCTAATAATGTATTTTCGGGCTCTTATGTTAAGTCTACTCGTATGAATGTTGATTCATATGAGGGACCTTTCAATCAAAAGATACCTTATTGCCCGGTTGTCAACAATACTTCGGGTTCCATCGTAGGTTATAAGTATTTCAATTTCAATCATACTACAGGTGAAGATATGCTTAGGTTGATTGCTCATTTGAAGCCTGAAGGAATTGATGGTACTATTACGGTAATGGTGGGCAATCCAAAAGAATCCCGTGGGGGAAAGCGGATAGGGGAGTTTGTTATCAGTAAGGATGCGCCTAAGCAACTGAGTGAATATTCAATTCCCGTTACCCCACTTAAAGGTATTAAGGGTAAGCAAGGACTCTATTTCGTCTTTAAATCAGCAACAGAAGACAAGTCCATTTGCGAATTCTACGATTTCCAATTCGTAAGATAAGATTGATAGCAAAATGAAAACGGTGGCAGAAATTTTAAATCTGTCACCGTTCTTTTATTAAAGCGCTTTTATAGATTGTTCTTTTCTATATCCTTGAAGTACTTATAGGTACTAACTTTCAATTCATCGCAAGCTGCTTCATCGCAAACGATAATACCGTGAGGATGCATTTGCAGGGCAGTAATGGTCCACATCTGATTTACCGCTCCTTCGATGGCTTGTTGCAAGGCACGTGCTTTGTTATGACCATTGCATACAATCATTACTTCCTTGGCATCCATTACTGTACCTACACCAACTGTCAATGCGGTTTTGGGTACTTGGTTGATGTCATTGTCGAAGAAACGTGAATTGGCAATGATGGTATCTGTAGTTAATGTCTTTACTCGAGTGCGTGAAGCCAATGAAGAACCCGGTTCATTGAATGCAATATGTCCGTCAGGTCCAATACCTCCCATGAACAAATCCACACCACCGGCCTCTTTTATCATCTTTTCGTAGTTGGCACATTCGGCTTCCAAATCTTCGGCGTTACCATTCAGTATATGTACATTTTCTTTTTGGATGTCGATATGATTGAAAAAGTTGTTCCACATAAAGGAGTGGTAGCTCTCCGGATGTTCTTCGGGAAGACCCACGTATTCATCCATGTTGAAAGTTATCACATGCTTGAATGAAACTTTTCCTTGTTTGTTTAGTTCTACCAAAGCCTTGTACATGCCTAAGGGTGAAGAACCGGTAGGGCAACCTAGAACAAAAGGCTTTTCGGATGTAGGGTTAGCTGCATTGATTTTGTTGGCTACATAATTAGCCGCCCATTGAGACAATGCCTGATAGTCAGGCTCAATAATCACTCTCATAGTTTTTTTGTATTTTTAGAATAAAACGATGGTGCAAATATAAAAATACAATGTCAAAAATGTTCAATTCCTTTCAACTTTTTTTGTGCGAACCCTCATTTTTTTTGTTCAGATATTCCAATAATGTTTTCCAATTATCGTTGAAATCGGGCATGGAATGAAAGAGCAGATTGGCTCCTTGGCTTAATAAAGCATCGTCTGGTAAAGGACCTGTGTTAACTGCTATGGTAAAGATACCAGCTGCTACACCGGCTTGGACACCTAATGGCGCATTTTCTATGACAATAGCCTCATTAGGTTGGATTCCACCTTTCTTTAAAGCCATGAGATAAGGTTCTGGATTGGGCTTTCCATATTTCACATCAAAAGCCGTAACCATCAGTTCACGTTTGAATATGTCAGGGAAATTCTTGTTCAGACGGTCAAGTAGAGAGGTTTGGCCCGAACCAGTAACTACCATAGGGGTAATTCCAGCTTCCTTAATTTTTATGAGAACTTCAAGTGCTCCCGGCATTCGTTCGGCCAACGGATATTGGTTGAATAGTTCACTTTTGGCCTGATAGATTTGTTTGATTTCCTCTTCGGTAGCTTCGTATCCCCGTTCGCGTAGGCTCACGATGTTGATAGTACCTGCACCGGTACGTCCTTCGTGCATATAGGCTTCTTCCCGGCTCAAAGTAAAGCCGAATTTGGCCATGGTTTTGTGCCAGGCTTCGGCGTGATTGGGCATGGAGTTGAACAATACCCCATCCATATCGAAGAGTACAGCCTTCAAGTTTATTTCATCGAATCCTTGTTTCTGCAGATAGTTGTTTATAGCTTCTTGGTACATTCTTTATTGTGATTTAAAATACTGTGTCATTCTGAACGTAGTGATGAATCCGTATACATAAAGTAGATGTTTTCAGATTCTTCGCAATGCTCAGAATGACACATTGGTCATGAGTTTGTATTTCTACACACTCACTTCTTGTTTATTTTACAATCGTGCTTGGATTGCTTTCGATTCTTCTTCGTAACCCGGTTTGTTCAGCAAGGCAAACATGTTCTTCTTGTAGGCCTCTACACCTGGTTGGTTGAATGGATTCACTTCGAGCAAGTAGCCGCTGATACCACAAGCTTTTTCGAAGAAATAGATTACTTGTCCCAAGTAGTATTCGTTGAGTTGTGGAACTACCAAACGCATGTTAGGTACACCACCATCAACGTGTGCCAATTGAGTACCCAATTCGGCCATCTTGTTCACTTCGTCTACACGCTTACCTGCCAAGAAGTTCAAACCGTCCAGGTTTTCTTCATCCGATGGTACGCGTAGTTCATTGTCTGGGTTTTCTACAGAGATTACGGTTTCGAAGATGGTGCGTTCACCTTCTTGAATCCATTGTCCCATAGAGTGAAGGTCAGTAGAGAAGTCTACCGCTGATGGATAGATACCCTTACCATCCTTACCTTCCGATTCACCATACAATTGCTTCCACCATTCGTTCATGTAGTGAAGTTTGGGGTTATAGTTCACTAAGATTTCAATCTTCTTTCCTTGCTTGTAAAGTTCATTACGGGTAGCAGCATAGATAGCAGCAGGGTTTTCGGCAAACGGAGTTTCAGAACCACAAACCTTTTCCATGTCGCGGGCACCTTCCACTAACTTTTCGATGTCAAAACCTGCTACGGCAATAGGCAACAAACCTACTGGAGTCAATACAGAGAAGCGACCACCTACGTTGTCAGGGATAATGAATGTCTTGTAACCTTCTTTATCTGCGGTTACGCGAGCTGCTCCCTTCTTGGCGTCAGTAACGGCTACAATCACTTTTTGAGCCATTTCCTTACCGCGTTGGTCTTCGCATTGCTTCTTCAAAAGACGGAATGCCAAAGCTGTTTCAGTTGTTGTTCCTGATTTTGAAATATTGATAACACCAAATTTCTTGTCCTTCAAATAAGTAGTGAGTTCATACAAATAGTCTTCGCCGATATTATGTCCGGCAAAAACAATGATAGGGTTTTCTTGCTTGTCCTTCAACCATTGGAAACTATTTGATAAGGCTTCGATTACGGCACGTGCTCCCAAATAGCTACCACCAATACCGGCTACAACTACGACTTCGCAATTTTCGCGCAATACTTGGGCTGCACCTTTCAAATCGGCCAAGTGTTCAGCTGAAATAGAAGAAGGCAAGTGTAACCAACCCAAAAAGTCATTACCTAAACCTGTACCATTTTCCAATGTTTCCATGCAGGCTTTCACCTGTGGTTCGTAAGCAGCGATTGTATTCATGCAAGCTGCTTTGTTGATGTTCAAACAAATATTTTTCATACGTTTGTATTATATAGGATTGTTTTTGTTCTTTTTATTTTTTAATGTCATTTTTCGCTACGCTCAACAACTCGTCTGAACGGAGTGAAGAATCTGTTTACATAATCGTTGGCGTTTACAGATCCTTCGCATTGCTCAGGATGACAAAACGGGGTGTTACCTCAGTGAATCCGTTAGGAGTTTGATTTCAATCATCGGTGAAATGCGTTCATACAAGATGTTGTAGATGGCATCTACAATAGGCATGTTCACATGAAGATGTTTGTTCAATTCCTTGATACACTTGGTACCGTAATATCCTTCGGCAATCATTTCCATTTCTATCTGTGCGCTTTTTACAGAGTATCCTTTACCAATCATGGTTCCAAATACTCGGTTACGGCTAAAGTTGGAGTAGCCGGTAACAAGTAAGTCGCCCAAATAGGCTGAATCGTCAATGGAACGTTCTACCGGATGTACGGTGTTGAGCAAGCGGTTCATCTCTTGTACGGCATTGGCTATCAATACAGCTTGGAAGTTGTCACCATATTTCAAACCGCTACAAATACCTGCGGCAATGGCGTAAATGTTCTTCAAAACCGATGCATATTCAATGCCTGCTACATCTTCACTAACGGAAGTCTTGATGTAATGTCCTGAAAGTTTTTTAGCGAATGCTTTGGCTTTTTCTATGTCTTTGCAACCAATGGTCAGGTAGGAAAGGCGTTCGAGTGCCACTTCTTCTGCGTGACAAGGTCCTGCAATTACGGCTATGTTGTCTTCGGGTACTCCATAAATTTTGTGGAAATAGTCGGAGACAATCAGATTTTCATCGGGGACAATCCCTTTGATAGCTGTAATGATAAACTTGTCTTTTAACTTGACTTTCAGTTTCTTGAGGTGGCTTTTCAAATAGGGAGAAGGTGTTACGAATATCAAAGTATCACTTTCTCTTACTATTTGGTTGATGTCCGACGAGAAGTTTATCCGCTTCAAGTCGAAGCGGACACTCGTCAAATAAGCCGGGTTATGGCCGAGACGTTTGAAATCTTCAATCCGGTCGTCACGACGCATATACCAATTGATGGATTCTGCTTGCCCCAATACCATCTTAGCGATAGCTGTAGCCCAGCTTCCGCCACCCATAATTGCTATTTTACCGGGCAGATTCATAATGCTTAGATTTTGCTAATCCAACCGGCTACTTCGTCGACAGTTGGATTGTTCAATCCCAATTTATATTTTTTGTTGATTCCGCAGATGTCCATGTGGAGTTTCTGTGGATTTACTTCTTTCATATCGCTTACCAAATTGTAGCCAGCCTTTTGGATAACCGGTACCCATTCTTCGGTAATTCCCAGTTCCATATACTTGGCTACATTGTCCTTCGGAGCTACCTTTTCGGGGCGCATTTGTGGGAAGAACAATACTTCCTGAATGAATGCGTTTCCGGTCATCAACATCACCAAACGGTCGATACCGATACCAATACCTGATGTAGGAGGCATACCATATTGCAATGCACGGAGGAAGTCTTGGTCAATAATCATTGCTTCATCGTCACCCTTATCTGCCAATCGCATTTGTTCCTTGAAGCGTTCTTCTTGATCAATCGGGTCATTCAATTCCGAGTAAGCATTTGCCAATTCCTTACCGTTTACCATCAATTCGAAACGTTCGGTCAAACCTGGCTTGCTACGATGCATCTTGGTCAATGGGGACATTTCTACCGGGTAGTCGGTAATGAATGTCGGTTGGATGAAGGTTCCTTCGCAGAATTCGCCGAAGATTTCATCAATCAACTTACCCTTACCCATGGTTTCGTCAATTTCCATGTTCAATGCCTTGCATACTTCACGAATTTCTTCTTCGCTCTTACCTTCGAGGTCGTAACCGGTCTTTTCCTTGATGGCTTCCAAGATAGGCAATCTGCGGAAAGGAGCCTTGAAGCTGATAGTCTTACCATCGATAACGGTTTCAGAACAACCATTTACGGCGATACAGATACGTTCCAACATCTTTTCGGTGAAGTCCATCATCCAATTGTAGTCTTTGTACTGAACGTAAAGTTCCATACAAGTGAATTCAGGATTGTGGTTCTTGTCCATACCTTCGTTACGGAAGTTCTTGCCGATTTCGTATACACCTTCGAAACCACCTACGATGAGGCGCTTCAAATACAACTCAGTAGCGATACGCATATAAAGGTCAATGTCCAATGAGTTGTGGTGAGTGATGAATGGACGTGCACTTGCACCACCGGCGATAGATTGGAGAATCGGAGTTTCTACTTCTGTATAACCCGCTTCGTCCATTACGGCACGCATGGTCTTCACAATGATAGAACGCTTCAAGAAGGTTTCCTTTACACCATCGTTTACAATCAAGTCTACATAACGTTGACGATAACGAAGTTCTGGATCATCAAACTTGTCATAAGCCACACCGTCCTTATACTTCACAATAGGAAGTGGTTTCAATGATTTGGAAAGAACGGTCAGTTTCTTGGCATGGATGGAGATTTCGCCCATTTGTGTGCGGAATACGAAACCTTCAATACCAATGATGTCTCCAAGGTCCAACAAGCGCTTGAATACCACGTTATACATGTCCTTGTTTTCATCCGGACAAATATCATCACGGGTAATATATACTTGGATACGTCCTTTAGAGTCCTGTAATTCAACAAACGATGCTTTCCCCATTACACGACGGCTCATGATACGTCCGGCTACCGATACGGGGCGAGGTTCGTCTTCGTCTTTGAATTCAGCTTTTATATCTGTAGAAAATGCATTGGTTACATACTCAGCTGCTGGATATGGGTCGATACCCATA
>JAFUNS010000077.1 GCA_017472925.1 Bacteroides sp.
CACTTGATGGGTGAACCTAAGCAACAACGTTTGGTTTGGATGCAGAACGAACAAGCCATCACTTCTCCTGAATGGTCAATCCACGCAGCTGCAGGTACAACCAACTACATGTTCATCTGGGGTATGGGTGGTGAAAACCTGAACTATGGTGACAAGGACGAAATCAAGTATACTGAAATGAGATAATCAACTCACCACAAAGTTACACAGAGTCTCACAGAATTAAATCCTAAATTGAAAGTTCAGTGAAACTCTGTGTAATTTATGGTAAGCATAATCAATAAATCAAACTATCATGAAAAAAGCAATGACTAATTGGCGCTGGTGGATTTGCCTCTTGTTGTTTGTTGCAACAACAGTGAACTACATGGACCGCCAAGTACTTTCCCTTACTTGGAAAGACTATATCGCTCCAGAATTCCACTGGACTGACTCTGACTACGGTATCATTACCGGTTTCTTCTCTATCTTCTATGCAGCAGTAGGTCTGTTTGCCGGTCGTTTTGTTGACTGGATGGGTACCAAGAAAGGGTTCCTTTGGGCTATCGGTGTATGGTCACTTGGTGCATGTATGCATGCCGGTTGTGGTTGGGCAACTATGATGATTGAGGATATTGAATCTATCGAAGCTTTGAAAGCGCTTGAAACAGGTTCTACAGCTGCTTTAGCAGTAGCCAGTGTCAGTGTATGGTTGTTCTTGGCTTGCCGTGCCGTATTGGCATTGGGTGAAGCCGGTAACTTCCCTGCAGCCATCAAGACTACCGCCGAATACTTCCCGAAGAAAGACCGTGCTTTGGCTACATCTTTGTTCAACGCCGGTTCTTCAGTAGGTGCATTGGCAGCTCCGTTGACAATCCCTATCCTTGCCAGCAAATTCGGTTGGGAAATGGCCTTCATTATCATCGGTGCCTTGGGCTTTATATGGATGTTCTTCTGGGTATACATGTATGACAAACCACATGCTTCCAAGCATGTAAATGAAGCCGAATTGGAATACATCCTCCAAGATGAAGCAGCAGAAAAGCAAGAAGCCGAAAAGGCAGCAGCCAAGGAAGAAAAGGTAATTCCTTTCTTGAAGTGTTTCACCTACAAGCAAACCTGGTCATTCATTACCGGTAAGTTCTTTACCGATGGTGTATGGTGGTTCTACTTGTTCTGGGCACCTGCTTATTTCTCTGAAATGGGTAAATCCATGCAAACTACAGAAGGTAAGATGTTGGTATTCGTTCTTTACCTCATTGTTACCGTGGTTTCTATCTTTGGTGGATACTTGCCTAAGTTGTTTGTTGAAAAGAAGGGCATGGAACCGTATGCAGGCCGTATGCGTGCCATGTTGATTTTCGCATTCTTCCCCTTGTTGGCATTGTTTGCACAACCTTTGCAAGGTTACTCCATCTGGTTCCCGGCCATCATCATTGGTTTGGCAGGTGCAGGACACCAGGCATGGTCGGCCAACATCTTCTCAACTATTGGTGACATGTTCCCGAAATCTACCATTGCTACCATTACCGGTATCGGTACTATGGCAGGTGGTATTGGTTCTACCTTAATTAATATGGGTGCCGGTAAGTTGTTCGATTATGCAGCAGCTCAAGGCGATGCCTTTACCTTCTTTGGTTTTTCAGGCAAGCCAGCCGGTTACATGATTATCTTCTGCATCTGTGCGGTAGCATATATCATTGCATGGAGCATCATGAAGACTTTGGTTCCGAAGCACAAGCCAATCGTAGTTGATTAATTTGACAATAAAAAGTGGATGTGTCGCAATATGCATCCACTTATTTTTTAGGCACGGATTACACGGATTTCACGGATAAATTTAATGTAAACATACACTAAAAACCGTGTTAATCCGTGTAATCCGTGCCTAACTTATTTTATGACACGCCCACTTTATTTTTCTATACTATCCAACAAACGGGCATAAATGGGATCTTCTCTGAGGAGTTGAGGATTACCAATAATAACCAAACGCTTACGGGCTCGTGTTAGGGCTACATTCAGTTTTCTATCGATAATTACCCCATTCTCTTCTGTCAAATTCGGCAAGGTCTTCAACTGGGAAAGGGTATTCACACAAAAGGAATAGATAATGACATCGCGTTCACTTCCCTGATAGCGTTCCACGGTATCTACCGATATGTCCATCAACTCCTTAACACCATATTTTTCCAACTCTTTCCGTATCAAGGCAATCTGGTTTCTATAAGGTGTAATGATTCCTATCGTATGATGGGCATCGAAACAATCCTTGCTATCCTTCCACACCTGCCATGCATAAAGTGCAGCCATTTCGGCCTCCTGCTGATTGGCTTTGATGGAGGTATACTTTGCATCTGATTGAGAAGGAAGAAAGGTTACAGCTTCTTTAATTTGTTCCAACTGATGAGGTAGGCCCACTGATTCCAAACGACCTGCGTAAAAGGCCTCATTGGCAAATTTGGCTACATCAGGATGCATACGCCCTTGTTTGCAAAGCATATCGCTTACCTCTGTCTCCGTTTCCTGTAAATGAAAACGATAAAGGCGTTCAAAGAGCGAATCTTTCAGATTAAGCAAACCTATTTGACGAAGAGCATCAGCATGTACTTCAGAGTCTGAGGATTCTTGCAAGACCACAGCAGGCAATTGCTTATGGTCGCCTATCAGAATAAACTTATCAATAGCGTTTCTTCCATCCGGCGATTTACCGCACCAAATGCCCAGCAATTGAGGTTCCAATATTTGGGTAGCCTCATCGATAATGGCTACTTCAAAATGCTTTATTTTAAATAGTTCGGGCTTAGAGGAGAAGGTCGAGACCGTTCCTACATAAATACGACAAATTTCCATTCGCTCGAGCACCGCTTTTCGATTTTGACAAGCTTGCAAAGCATTCTCCAACAAATGAGGGCGATAGCGCTCATCGCAAGACAATTCACTACCTACTCGAAGATAATCCACTTCGGGAGTAATGGTTGACAATGAATGACAAATCTCGTCTACAGCCCGATTGGTATAGGCAAGCAACAAGATATTCGATTGTCCATCGGCATGGAAAGCCCTTACCATGCGGTTCAAGGCACGTGAGGTCTTGCCTGTTCCCGGAGGGCCAACCAACAAAAAATAGTCCTTGGCCGACAAAGCCTTTTGGGTAATTCGCTCAAAATCGTCGATGAAATGGGTATTTTTTAGCAATTCATTTGTTTCGAAACGCGGCTTCCGTCGGGACAACAACAAGTCGCGACGTTCTTGATTGGCATTCAAGAATGCCCACAAACCTGCATACATGGAGCGGAATGAAGTGTCCATACTATCATGTTCCATGGCATAAAGACTATCCTTGGGGAACAGATGGGCATTCCGTTGGGAAGCACGCAAACGGACACACACTTGTTGTTCGCTGATGCTTTCAATATTTCCCTTGAACACCATGCGATTAGTCACATTATCCGTAGGGTAATTGCGTTCATAAAGTATTACTACATCACCTTTTCTAAAATTATGCAGACATTCATCCGCATAAGATGGAATAACAAATGTAACAGCAGGAGCATGTAACTGGGTTGCCTTATTATCTTTCAACCGCAAATCATGCAATATTTCACCGGCCAAGCGTTTTTCTTCCAAGGTATGAAGCCAAAGTGAAGCCATACCAATGCGTTTATCGTCCGTTACACCACCTGTCTTTGAGAGATAGAGTTCCTTGGTAATGAAATTATAGATAGCATAAAAATAGGCTTTCTCCCTACCCTGAAGGTTAGATAATTTTTCTTGCACATCATGTATTTGAGGAGAAAGATATTGTTCCCAAAATCGTCCACGAAGTTTTCTCACATTCAACGTTTGCGGGTTGATTTGTGCCAACAATTCTTCTGTATACGATTCATGATTATGCATCTGTACCCCATATTCCGAGGCCACAATGCGATTACGCAAGGCTATGACTTTACGCACTTGTGCCCAAGTAGTACGAGCCGGATAGAGCAACGGATAACGGGTATAAAGCAAGTAAGGGCGTTGTTTTTCATGAGGATAATTCATGCTGAATTCCAATACAGCCATATAAAGCAACATCTGCACCCGATTGTTTTCTTTGGGAAGGACTTTATTCTTGTCACTATATTCATCGGCCTTACCCGATTTCATTTCGATAAAGCAACTCATATCACGCTGCATATAGTCCAACCTCCCTTGTATGCCCAAGGGTTCACAGATGTAGGAAGGTTCAAGAACGGCATCACTCTTATCAAGTCGATACACAGCCTCATCAAAAGTATGTTGTACCGTATCGCTCAGATGGTCGAAGTGCATCCGGCAATCGTCAAAGAAAGCCTTTTCTTTCTGTGCATCACGCAAATCCTCACAAGCAGCCAATTCTACCGGATATTGGCGAAAAGCCTTCTGCATGGTGGCACGATAATCGGGTAAATGTCCGTCGGCATAAATCCATTCGTCGAGAAACAAATTGGCTATATTTCCCAATAATAGAGGTCGGGCATTCTCAATGGGCATCAGCCGGCTCATGAAATAATTGCCCGGATGGCTCCCATAATCACGATAACACTCGGCCAGGGAGCTGATATCCATCAAGTAATCGGGTTCCAAAACGATGAACGATGGGTAAAAAATGCCCTTTTCATCGACAGAAACATCCAGCAAGTTCAAATTGGCTCCACGCCAAAATAGGGGAATTTGGTCGGAAAATTCATCGTTTACACCCGAAATCCCATAACGGACCTGATAGATTTGGTCGTCTTTTTCGGGGATTTCAACGTATAAATACGCCTCATCAGAGTAAAAAAAACGTACTCTAATGCGACGTATTTTATCAATTTTCTCCCTTTTCATCGAATATTTTCGCGTTCAAAAAATGCTTTCAGTTGGTCGCTTATCTGCTTCATCCCTTGAACTGACGGGTGCCCGTTAATCTTGTGAATCCGTTCAAACTCCACGCACTTCACGCCATAATGTTGGCAGATGGCCTTTACTGATTCGTCGATTTCTTCCCTCAACTCATCATTCAACAAGAACACTATTTCCACATTGGGATAACGGTCAATCAGTTTTTCGAGCAAGCAAGCCATAGCGGGACGGAAGGAGAAGAGGTCCTTACGAGTCCAATTTTCATACTGATATTCCCCAATGGGCGAACCAGCCCACGAGTCGTTGGTACCGCCAAATACCAAAATGATATCGGGTGTTCCCAGCTTGTCGTGACGAGTTACAAACGAACGGTCGCTATAGTCCGTAAAATCAGGCTTTCCGCTCTTGTAGCCGGAATAGCAGATAGTAGAGCCTGAGAACGAGTTGTTTACACACAATCGGTATCCATTTTCCTTGATAAATTGGTGCCACCAAGTCTCGCGCACGTGATGCACATCGGTATTCTCAGCCTTGGGATTATCCCAATACCATACAAAATTTGTATCGGGTTGCAGATAGCCCTGGAAAGTGGAATACGAGTCACCTAAAATAGATATGGACTTGGCGCTTTGCGCCATAGCAGCCGTGGTAAACATTAGGCCTACCAACAGGCAGAAAAGGGAGTTTTTCATGATTACAAAATGTTTATTAGTGAAGACAAAGTTACGGATAATCTTTGGGATTTTCAAGGGAAAAGTCTTACGGTCTTACATCTGACAGTTAGAAAATAATGAAGGTATATAAGTAAAAGTGACTCTTACTATATATTTTATATATAGTAAAATATCTATTTACATATTCTCTATTTGTTTTCTTTAACTGTCAGATGTAAGATTGTAAGAATGAAAAAAAAATTTGCATGTAATCCGAAAATCATTGCCGGAACACTTGACAACCGCTATCCCGAAATTGTATCTTTGTGGCAGAAACAAGAAAAAGGAAGCATCGTTATACGATGAAGAAAATGACGTTTTCCGCCCCGCAAAACGATGCTTTACAA
>JAFUNS010000078.1 GCA_017472925.1 Bacteroides sp.
AACAGATTGCTTTCGATTTGCATTTTCAGGATTGTACTGCTCCAGCCCATTTCAACAGCCTGTTTCATGTACCAATATCTGATGCCCAAAGGAAGTGAAGCGTTCATCAGAATCACATGACTTGCCCAATTGGTTCCACATAATGGAGAATGGAGGAAAAGGGATTCCAGTTCGTCCATGTCTGTATATTGGTTAGCGGATATTACTTGGTCTAAATCTTCAATTTGTGCTAGAGGTTCTTGCATAATTGTACCGGATTGTGCGGAGTCCTGAATTTGTGCAAGAGGCTCTTGCATAATTTCAATACCATTTAATTTGTCCGTTGCATGAAGAGCTTTATCCAATGTCGGCTCTTTCAAATCCGAATCACATTCCTTTAAAGCCCGTAAGACACCGATAGGATATAGTCGTGCAAACTGACACATATATGACAGGTTACGGTATGAATATCCTTTCTTCTCGGGGTATTTCATCCGTATTGCCTGTGCTAATTGAGAAATCACCTTTCCTCCCCAACCCAATCGGTTCTGATGGTATCTGATGAAAGTACCGAGTTTCCAATAATGGAACAACATTTGCGTATTGGCTGCAACAACCAGCTTCACCTGTGCATGTTCTATCTCAAAACCAATGGCATGTACAAGGGCTTCAAAATCCTTTCGTTCTATAGGAAGGTCTTTTCTGTCCATAATTCTATTCGTTAATTGACTTACAAAGATAATCAGAAAATATCATAACATGTTAAATTTACTCATAGCATTTGCTTTTATATCATCAGCAACATCAATATAGGGCTTCATTGACTTATAATCACTATGACCAGTCCATTTCATTACTACTTGTACAGGGATACCCAAAGCAAGAGCATTACAAATGAATGTTTTTCGCCCTGTGTGAGTTCCTAAAAACTCATATTTTGGCATTACTTCATCGATACGTTCACTTCCTTTATAATAAGTTTCTCGAATTGGCTCATTAATTTCAGCCATTTGCCCTAATTCTTTAATGTATTCATTCATCCGTTGATTACTAATTACAGGCAAAGCCTTGTTTTTCGGGAAAGGTATATCTTTATACTTTGTTAAAATAGCCCTACTATGGTTATTCAGTTCTATGATTAGGCTATCTGAAGTCTTTATTGTTGTCACTTCTATATGATTTTCCTTTATATCGCTACGCTTCAAATTATATACATCCGAATGTCTTAATCCTGTAAAACAACAGAATAGCAACACATCTCTTACCCTTTCCAAATATTGTTTACTCTCCGGTATTTGAAGCATGCGAATACGATTTATTTCTTCTGTCGTTAGAAATATTACCTTCTTGGATGCACTTTTAAGTTTAGGCATGAACTTATCAAAAGCCATATTTTGATTATACCCTTTTCGAGAAGCCCAACGTAAAAACCATTTCAAGAACTTTATTTGTTTTACTATGGAAGAATTACGCATATCCTTTTGCATACGCAAGTAATCTATATATTCATTAAAATGCTTATCCGTCCAAACATCAAAATTTGTATCTGGATCAAAATCATTTAAATGTTTCTTTGCTGTTGCAAACTTTTTCAATGTTGAATCAGACCAAGCATTTTGTATGCTACCTTCCGACACGAATTCATCATAAGCTTTCATGAATTTTATACTTGGTTCTTTTACTTTATCCTGCTCTGCACCATCTTTCACCTTAGTACTTAACATAAAAGCATCCTTTACTTGCTCAGTAGTAGGCATTACATTCTGTACCTCAAATTCTTTAAAAATATTCTGTATTTCAGTGTACTGCTTAAGAAGGTCAGCATTTATATCAGACGCAGGTTGTTTCAATTTGTTAGTACAACCATTTTTTACTCGTTGTGCTTTCGCATCCCATTTTGCCACATCAATACGATAACCAGTTGTAAACTCTATACGATGAGAGTCAAAAACCACACGCATACGGATTGGTACATTCTCAATAATCAAAACCCCATTCTTCTTGCGGCTTTCCAAAGCAAAAGTAATATTTCTCTTTATATTCATAACTGGGTGTATTTTTAATTCACACCCAAAATTACACCCAATTATTAAGATATGCAACGATATTAAGAGATATTTAGATTTACACCCATTTTTGTAAATCACTAATAATCTGCAATTTAATATTCTATGATATTTTATAAAAGATTCCGTTCGACTCCCTCCAGGTCCACAAAAGAATCAGCGGATTACCTTTGAAATCTGCTGATTCTTTGTTTTTACATAGAACCTATATCAAAGCTTATGAAACGAATACTCCCTCTCTTACCCATACTTCCTTTGGCTATTCCATCGACTGCCAATGCCACAGAGCCAATCAAGAAACCGAATGTCATCCTTATTTATGCCGATGACTTGGGATATGGTGACTTGGAATGTTATGGTGCCCAAAATGTCAAGACACCGAACGTAAATAAACTGGCTCAAGAAGGAATCCGATTTACCAACGCTCATGCCGTAGCAGCTACCAGTACTCCTTCGCGTTACTCCTTGTTGACTGGGGAATATGCATGGCGAAAGCCAAATACGGATGTAGCTGCCGGAAATGCCGGGATGATTATCCGACCTACCCAATACACCATGGCCGATATGTTCAAAAGCGCCGGCTATGCGACCGGTGCTTTCGGGAAATGGCACCTAGGATTAGGAGACAAAACCGGAGAACAGGATTGGAATGCACCTCTCCCGGCTTCGTTAGGAGATTTGGGGTTCGATTATCATTATATCATGGCTGCTACAGCCGACCGGGTACCTTGTGTATTCATCGAAAACGGACAAGTGGCAAATTACGATCCTTCGGCTCCGATTGAAGTGAGTTACGAACGGAATTTCGAGGGAGAACCTACCGGTAAGGAACATCCGGAACTGCTTTACAAATTGAAATCCAGTCATGGCCACGATATGGCTATCGTCAATGGTATCGGTCGTATCGGTTATATGAAAGGCGGTGGAAAAGCTTTGTGGAAAGACGAGAACATTGCCGATTCCATTACCAGTCATGCCATCAACTTCATCAAACAGCATCAAGAAGAGCCATTCTTCATGTATTTTGCCACCAATGATGTACATGTGCCTCG
>JAFUNS010000014.1 GCA_017472925.1 Bacteroides sp.
ATCCGGCAGCTTCGACTATTTACTGAAGATACACGCTCCCAATATGAAGTATTATCAAGAGTTTGTGCTCAATGTATTGGGAACCATCGAGAACCTTGGTTCATTGGAAAGCACGTTTGTCATGGCCGAGATCAAGCACGACTACGGCATCCATATATAATCGAATCGGGAACAAACAAAAAGCTGCCCAAGGAATCATTCCCGGACAGCTCTTTCAGAATAATAGTTCAGTTTAAATAGGTCGTTTTAATTTTGACCGCCTCCCAATGCCTGATACAAGTTAATGACACTCTGTATCTGCATGAAACGATTGGCAGATTGCTGGAGTTGGGTACCCAATAAGGATTGACGGGCAGTCAACTGGCCTTGGGCAAAGATGGGTTGTGTCAGTGAACCAACGGCTGCTGCCAAGAACCCTTTCTTTTCCGTACCGTCTTCATTGAGATAGAGGTTTCAAAACAGAATGAGTGGACAACAGAAACGATAAAAGAACGAGGATTGTCTATGTTGCAATTTATGGAGGAACGTTGGAAATTTAAATTCAAGGATTGGGAAATAGAAAAAGAGGAAATTCTCTTTCCCTCTAAATAATAGTCGCAGACGAAAGAAAATTACCATCATTCTCTTTCGTCTGCGATTCTTTTTGTACCTTTGTGGTGTCAAGAGTTAGCACATTGTGGCAAAGCAATGAAGTATTCAGAAATACGAACGGTTGCTATCTCGTTACCCAATTTTCAAGCAATCCGAGTAACCGTCTATTTACAAGATAATTGCAAATTCTGCGATTTTTCTTTAAAAAAATGTTCAGCTTCCGAAATACAGCCATTACATCCTATTTCCGGTATAATAGCAATAAATGAATAGTCTTCTACATTTATATTATTTGCGTATAATAAAGATACAACTTTTTCGGTATAATTTATTTCTTTAGATGTGCACCCCAAAAATAAAATTACAATCAAACTATACAATTTATTTATTTTTATCATCTTTAATTATAAATGTTTTAAATCTTAATTCATCATCATTTTCAGTTTGAACTTGAATATGAAATCCTTCCAATCCAACAAAACATTGATTGATTAAATATTTATCCCTTTTTAAAGGTGATTTTCCTATAATATTAAAATTTTTATCTAACACAATTATTTCAATAGGCTTTCTAATAGGTCTTTTATTGATATTAATATCAGAATCAGGCATCATGGCTATCCTATAATATACGTCTCTGTATTTATCCCAATGTATTGGCCCATAAGAGAGATTCTCAATATAATGTCGCTTAAGTTTTTCCGAATCTATCGGTTTGAAATTAACTACAGTTTCCTCGAAAGGCTCTATTTCATAATCACCACCCACACCAGCATAAAATTCATTATATTTATCATCAAAAAGCGAATGTACTCGAATATTATGATCTGCTGAAAAACTAAAAACCAATTCATTCTTCGAAGATAGTGTATAATAGGGTGTTCTCCATGTAAAGTCACCACCCCAATTCTTTTTATGATACATTTGAGGATAACAAACCGAATGTCTAATTTCTTTAGTCTTATAATCAAAATATGTCATTACGGGCCTGTTTGTGTCATTTTCCCCTTCAGCTTCAGCCATTAAAAAACCGGGAATCAATAAATTACCATTCAATAACTTTAACGGAGAATTTGTTCGTGGGAATAGGGTTGGTGCTAAAAACAAAGAATCTGGTGATGGATTTGGATTTACTATAATGTAATCTTTATCCAAGACTTCACCTTTTTCATTAGTCAAAATTGCGGTTCTAAAATTATAATGATAATGAAATATACTATCTTTTCCAGCATAATAAAAAGAGAAAACGTTACCAATTCCATTTTTTCCTTCTTTATCAAAACTGATTCTTTTTAAATATTTTCGACTATCGTAATCATAAAATAGAATAGAATTGTCATATTGATTTGTAAAAGCAAAAATATTAGAATCATTCCTTTGAAAATATTGAATATACTCCATATTCGCCACTGTAGAATCATCTAAAGGAAAAACTAAATCTTCAACTTCGGATATATTAATGGGAGGTGTCTCTTTAAATTCTTTATTATTACAAGAAGCTGATATTAAGGATATTAAAGATATTAATATACTAATATAAAATGTATGTATACTTTTCATGACTATATTATATTTTATCATTTAATGTTATGTTCGTTAAATTATAAGTTGAATCATTCGACATATATACATTATAACCGGCAATTATAGCCAATGCAGCAAGAATCACTACTTTCTTATATATTTTCTTCATAATAATCTTTCTTTTGTTGTTTTAATTGAATCAAATGTCTTTATATAATAAGGTTATACATAATTCTATAATCTTTATTTTGAGAAACCTTTAATGTTACAGCTGTTGCCAGCCCAACTACAATCATAAAATAAATCAATTTACGTTTCATATATCTTCTTTTTGCATAAAATTAATTTGTTGATATATAAGCGCCAAGCATTTTCACTTAAATAAAATTTAATAGCCTATTAAATCTTTTTTAAGAGGCCAAAAATCCCCATTCCATCGAATTTACATATCTTTGCATAAATAACTTCATTTATGAATCGAAAACGATATTTCTTCAAATACCTGATTTTATTTGTAGCCGTTATAGGTCTGGTTGTTATTTTAGGATATGCATATTATGCGAAAGCAACACATATAAAAGGGAACGTATATATTGCATTAGAAGAAACTATATTCAAAGATTTTACTGACAGGAATCTAAAGGAATTAAGATCGAAAAGTGCTCCCTTGGGAAGAAAAGTCAAACATATAAAATTTTCAAATTCAGAAGAATTTGAATTTAAAGACAGTGTTGACGAAAAAGTTGCAGTCCAACTTGCAACTCAATACTTACTTGCGTACATGCATCCCATTCATCCAGATAGTTTTCATACAATATTCAAAAAAGAGTTAGAGAAATTCCATATAATAGATGAGACTGGTATCATTTATGCTCATAATGGTGTGCAAAGATATAGCAATAACGATTCTTTATCACTTCAAAAAGCTTCAGCTTTTGTTACCAAACCTAAAATTTTAGATATTAAAGGAACCGTAGCAGTTCAAGCATGGATAACGTTAGGGGTATTTGATATCATTAAAAATATGGACACCAATGTGTCTCTCAGTATTATTGCTTATGCTATTGGCCTGGTATGGGTAGCTATTTCTTTTCTTAGAAAGGAACCAGAAGATGAAAACATAATCCGCATAGGCAATTTGCTCATTCATAAGGAAGCGGAGAGAGCGTACATTGGAGATACAAATTTGAAACTCGACAAAAGAGTATATCTCTTACTATTGCTTTTCATTGAAAGCAAAGAGCACACGCTTACCCACGAAGAGATATGCAAACACTTCTGGCCAAATCATGAAAATCCGAAAAACAACTTGCATAATCTAATAAGTACTTTTCGAAGTCAAATGAAAGACTATACAGAATACCAACTGATTACTAACAAAGATGAAAGCTGGACATTGATTATGCCCTAAGCTTTCACCGTATTCTATCAAAACATCCGGCTTACCCGCTCGACGCCAGCTGCAAGAATATCTATTTCTTCTTTCGTATTATATAATCCAAAGGAAGCACGGACGGTACCTTCAATACCCAAACGTTGCATCAAAGGTTGGGCACAATGATGACCGGTGCGCACGGCAATACCCAAACGGTCGAGCAAGGTACCCATATCGAGGTGATGGATATTGCCTACCAAAAACGAGATGACACTACTCTTGTGTTCGGCTTCGCCAAAGATGCGCATGCCTTCTATCTGTTTCAGGCGTTGCATGGCATATTGGGTGAGTTCGTGCTCGTGGGCTTCTATCTGATCCATACCGATGGCCGATACATAATCGAGCGCCTTAGCCAAAGCGGTAGTACCAATGTAATCGGGGGTTCCTGCTTCGAACTTGAACGGAAGTTCATTGAAGGTGGTCTTCTCGAACGAAACGGTCTGAATCATCTCTCCACCTCCCTGATAAGGGGGAAGCTTGTCGAGCCATTCTTCTTTTCCATAAAGCACACCTACCCCTGTAGGACCATACACTTTATGTCCGCTAAACGCAAAGAAGTCGGCATCGAGGTCCTGCACATCAACCTTCATGTGAGGAACACTCTGTGCACCATCCACCAACACGGGCACATTGTGGGAGTGAGCCTCGGCAATCATTTCCTTTACCGGATTCACGGTACCCAGAACATTGCTCACATGCATGACACACACCAGCTTAGTACGTTCAGAGAAGAGTTTCTTGTATTCATCTTGAAGCAACTCGCCCTTATCATTCATCGGAATTACCTTAATGGAAATGCCCTTCTTGGCAGCTTGCAATTGCCAAGGAACGATGTTACTATGATGCTCCATGGTAGAGATGATGACCTCATCGCCCGGTTGCATCTGACTTTCGGCAAACGAAGAGGCCAAAAGGTTGATGCTTTCGGTAGTTCCTCGGGTAAAGATGATTTCGTTTGTACTACGAGCATTGATAAAACGGCGTACCGTTTCACGCGAAGCCTCGTGAAGCTCCGTAGCCTGCTGGGAAAGGAAATGCACCCCGCGATGCACATTGGCATTTACGGAATAGTATTCGTTGGTGATGGATTCTACCACACACCGAGGTTTCTGTGTGGTTGCTCCATTGTCCAAATAAATCAACGGTTTGCCGTACACTTCCCGACTGAGAATAGGGAAATCTTCTCTGATTTGCTCAATATTATACATAATTATTATCATTAATCCTCTATCTGTGTCATCCTGAATGAAGTGAAGGATCTGGATACATTCACGTTATGCATACAGATTCTTCACTTCGTTCAGAATGACACGAGGGAGGAAACGTATTCTCTTTACTTACAAATGGCACATCCCTGGCACTTGTTCAATTCGCCACGGAAACGTTTTTCTACCAACAGATGCAAACGGTCTTTCAACGCATCCATGCGGATGGTATCAATCACTTCGTTTACAAAAGCAAACATCAACAACAAGCGGGCTTCCTTCAAACTGATACCACGCTGACGCATATAGAACAATGCCTTTTCGTCCAACTGACCTACGGTAGCTCCGTGTGAACACTTCACATCGTCGGCATAAATCTCCAATTGGGGTTGAGTGTACATGCGGGCTTCGCGAGTAGCACACAAATTACGGTTAGTCTGTTGGGAAGAAGTATGTTGGGCCCCTTCGCGTACCAACACCTTACCAGCAAAAGCACCCACGGATTGTTCATCTAGCACGTACTTGAACAATTCGTTGCTGACACAATCGCTCACTTTGTGGTCGATGAAGGTATGATTGTCCACATGTTCATTCTTATCGGCAATGGCCATGCCACAAAGGTTAATTTCGGCTCCACGACCATTCAATGTCACTTCGGTGGTATTACGGGTAGTTCCGTTATGCAAAGTCATACCATTGAGCAATACATTGCTGTTCGCTTCCTGGTTGACATACAGATTACTGATGCGTATCGTACTGGTATGTGTCTCTTCCAATTCGTACAAATCGAACACTGAATTCTCAGCGGCGAAAACTTCCACCACTTGAGTAGAGAGGAAATTCACATCGTCCATAGCATGATCGCATACCAACAAACGGGCTTGCGCTCCTTCTTCAAGCACTACCAACAATCGGCGGTTTACCATGAAGTTTACATCGGCACGAAGAATATTCACCAACTGAATGGGCTTTTCGACCACCACCCCTTTCGGTACATAAAGCATGAAACCATCTTGTGCAAAGGCGGTATTGAAAGCGGTAATCCCATCTTTAGAAGTTTCGGCCAACTTGCCATAATACTTCTGCACCAACTCCGGATGTTGTTTGGAAAGGTCCTTCAAGCTACCCAACAAGACGCCTTCAGGCAATTGAGCCTTGGGTAACGCCTTGTTATAAAAAGCATCGTTCACCACGAAATAAAGCGAAGTGCTCATGTTAGGAACATCGCACTTGAATACTTCATACGGATTTACCGGAATATCCAAACGATTCAAGTTCAATCCGTAATCGGGAGCAAACAGCTTGGCCATATCGGTATATTTGTACTTCTCCTGCTTGGTCGTGGGGAAGCCCAAGCGTTCAAAGTCGGCAAAAGCTTTGGCACGAGGTGTATTCATCACCTCAGAGCTATGCCGGCATATCAGGGCTTCGCACTGACTGAAGAGGTCAATATATTGTTGTTCCGCTTTCATGCTTATTCTCCTATTTCTTTCTTAATCCAATCAAACCCACGGTTTTCGATTTCCAATGCCAATTCAGGACCTGCTGTCTTTACAATACGACCTTTATAAAGCACATGAACCACATCGGGCTTGATGTAATCCAACAAACGTTGGTAGTGAGTGATGACAATACAACTGGTTTCAGGGGTCTTGAGCTTGTTTACACCTTCGGCTACGATACGCAATGCATCGATATCCAAACCGGAGTCGGTTTCATCAAGGATACTCAACTTAGGTTCAAGCATAGCCATCTGGAAGATTTCATTGCGTTTCTTTTCTCCCCCACTGAAGCCTTCGTTCACCGAGCGATTGGCCAACTTATTATCCAATTCCACTACCGCACGTTTTTCACGCATCAGTTTCAGGAACTCACTCGCGGTCAGTGCTGGCTTGCCTTCGTACTTGCGTTTTTCGTTTACCGCAGCACGCATGAAGTTCACCATACTTACCCCCGGAATTTCCACCGGATATTGGAATGAAAGGAACAAACCGGCATGGCTACGGTCCTCAGGACTCAAAGCCAACAAGTCTTGCCCGTCGAAAGAGACACTACCTTTGGTTACTTCGAAAGCCGGATGACCCACCAATACAGATGATAATGTACTCTTACCCGAACCGTTAGGTCCCATAATGGCATGTACTTCACCCTTCTTGATACTCAAGTTAATGCCTCTCAATATTTCTTTGCCATTGACACTGGCATGTAAATCTTTTACTTCTAACATAAGTATTATCTATTTTTCCCTATCTTGTCATCCTGAGCAACGCGAAGGATCTGATTACATCTATTTAGGCATACAGATTCTTCACTTCGTTCAGAATGACACTATGTTATTATTATCCAACGCTTCCTTCCAACGAGATAGCCAACAATTTCTGGGCTTCTACCGCAAATTCCATCGGAAGCTTGTTGATTACTTCTTTCGCATAACCGTTTACAATCAAGCCCACCGCATCCTCGGTATTGATTCCTCGCTGATTGCAATAGAATAATTGGTCTTCACTAATCTTGCTGGTGGTAGCCTCATGCTCCACAATAGCCGTTTCGTTATGAATATCCATATAAGGGAAGGTGTGTGCACCACATTCACTACCCAACAACAAGGAATCACATTGGCTATAGTTACGGGCATTGTCTGCTTTTTCAGATACACGTACCAAACCACGATAGGAGTTCTGACTCTTGCCGGCACTGATACCCTTGCTCACAATGGTACTACGTGTATTCTTTCCAATGTGAATCATTTTTGTACCCGTATCGGCTTGTTGGTAGTTGTTTGTTACCGCTACCGAATAGAACTCAGCAATGGAATTATCGCCCGTCAGGATACAGCTGGGATATTTCCATGTAATGGCCGATCCTGTTTCTACCTGTGTCCAACTCAACTTACTGTCCACGCCCTTGCAATGTCCGCGCTTGGTCACGAAGTTATAAATACCTCCTTTTCCTTCGGCATCACCCGGATACCAGTTCTGTACGGTGGAGTATTTCACTTCGGCACGATCGTGCACCACAATCTCTACAATAGCCGCATGAAGCTGGTTCTCATCACGCTGAGGAGCCGTACATCCTTCCAAGTAAGATACATAACTATCGTCATCGGCAACAATTAACGTACGCTCAAACTGTCCGGTATTGGCCGCATTGATACGGAAATAGGTGGAAAGTTCCATGGGGCAACGTACACCCTTCGGTATATAAACGAACGAACCATCACTGAATACTGCTGAGTTCAGCGCCGCAAAGAAATTGTCGCGATAACCTACTACCGAGCCCAGATACTTCTGTATTAAATCAGGATGTTCACGAACAGCTTCACTAAACGAGCAGAAGATGATTCCTTTCTCCATCAGTGTCTCACGGAACGTTGTCTTTACCGATACCGAGTCCATAACGGCATCTACAGCCATCCCACTAAGAGCCATCTGCTCTTCCAACGGAATACCTAACTTATTAAAGGTCTTGATCAATTCAGGATCCACTTCCTCCATGCTCTTAGGGCCTTCCTTCTTCTTGGTGGGATCGGCATAGTAAGAAATGTCCTGATAATCGATTTCAGGTATGTCGAGGTGCGCCCAAGTAGGCATCTCCAAAGTAAGCCAATGGCGATATGCCTTCAGGCGGAATTCCAAAAGCCATTCCGGCTCATTCTTCTTGGAAGAGATAAGACGGATGACATCCTCATTCAATCCCTTTTCTATAATATCTGTGTGAACATCCGTAGTAAAGCCATATTTGTACTTCTCCTGCGTCAGTTCCTTCACATATTTATTGGGTTCTTCTTGCATATACTTAACTAACTATTTTATCTGTTACATTCTTCAGCACCGGGAAAAATACGTCTGTAAACTCCTTCACCGGATTGTATAACGAAGATGCTTCTTTTTTTGTTTCACCAATAATTTCGCTTTTAGGATCGATATACTCCAACACATGAATGGCCAATCCTATCAAAAGCATCACTTTAACAGCACCAAACAAGCCACCCAACAAACGATTTAGCCATCCTAAATGAATGGCATCCAATGCCTTTGTTAATACTGATGCCACTAAAATACAAATTAATGGTACAATGACCCATATCAGGATAAACGACAAGATTTGTGCGATGGTTATCGAAGTGCCCAACGCATTTACCAGATGCTCGGCTACCGCACCAAAAAGAGCACGAGCAATCAGCAATCCTGCCACCAATCCCACTATTGCAGCAAGTTGCTTCAAGAAACCTTTCATCAGTCCTTGAATCACTCCTACCCCAATCAGGATCAATATGATAATATCCAATAATTCCATATTCTCAAAATAAATATGTCATTCTGAATGTAGTTAAGAATCTGTGGCATAGCGCAACCTTGGAGGGTGCAATCAGATTCTTCGCTACGCTCAGAATGACACTATTATTATTTATACTTTTCTTACAAAGTCTGCTTCACTTCGATTTCTTCGTAAGTTTCGATTACGTCACCTACCTTGATATCGTTGCAATTGGTCAAGCTGATACCACATTCAAAGTTAGTACCCACTTCCTTCACATCGTCCTTGAAGCGCTTCAACGCATTGATATGACCGGTGAACACTACAATACCATCACGAATCAAACGAGCCTTGTCGGAGCGTTTTACCTTACCGGTCTTCACCATAGCACCGGCAACTTGTCCCACCTTGCTGATGTTGAAGACTTCACGCACTTCGATGGTAGCAGTTACTTGTTCCTTCAATGTAGGAGCCAACATACCTTCCATAGCAGCCTTCACTTCTTCGATGGCATCATAGATAACCGAATACTTGCGGATATCAACACCGTTCTGTTCGGCCAACTTAGCAGCTGAGCCCGAAGGACGTACCTGGAAACCTACAATGATAGCATCCGAAGCCGAAGCCAAAGTTACATCCGATTCTGAAATCTGACCAACACCCTTGTGGATAACATTCACTTGGATCTGTTCGGTAGACAACTTGATGAGTGAGTCACTCAACGCTTCTACAGAACCGTCCACGTCACCCTTCACGATGATGTTCAATTCGTGGAAGTCACCTAATGCCAAACGACGACCCACTTCATCCAATGTCAACATCTTCTGAGTACGCAAGCCTTGTTCACGTTGCAACTGTTCACGCTTGTTGGCCACTTCACGAGCCTCTTGGTCTGTATCAAATACATGGAAGGTATCACCTGCAGCAGGAGCACCATTCAAGCCAAGAATCAATACTGGTTCAGCAGGGCCTGCTTCCTTGATGCGTTGGTTACGTTCGTTGAACATGGCCTTTACCTTACCATAAGAAGTACCTGCCAATACGATATCGCCAATACGGAGTGTACCGTTAGACACCAATACAGTGGCTACATAACCACGACCCTTGTCAAGTGAAGATTCAATGATAGAACCTGTAGCCTTACGGTTAGGATTAGCCTTCAATTCCAACATTTCGGCTTCGAGCAACACCTTTTCCAACAAATCGTCTACACCCAAGCCCTTCTTGGCTGAAATATCTTGTGACTGATACTTACCGCCCCATTCTTCCACCAGGAAGTTCATAGCAGCAAGTTCTTCCTTTATCTTATCAGGATTAGCAGCCGGCTTATCAATCTTGTTGATGGCAAATACAATAGGTACACCAGCAGCCATAGCATGGTTGATGGCTTCCTTGGTTTGAGGCATCACATTGTCGTCTGCAGCTACAATGATGATAACAATATCGGTTACCTTCGCACCACGGGCACGCATCGCTGTAAACGCTTCGTGACCTGGAGTATCGAGGAATGTAATGCGACGTCCGTCTTCCAGCTTCACGTTATAAGCACCGATGTGCTGGGTAATACCACCCGCTTCACCGGCAATAACATTCGCTTTACGAATATAGTCAAGCAACGAAGTCTTACCATGGTCAACGTGTCCCATAACGGTAACAATCGGTGCGCGTGGTTGCAAGTCTTCTTCCAAGTCTTCTTCTTCGGTGATGGCTTGCGAAACTTCAGCGCTTACATATTCAGTCTTATAACCAAATTCTTCAGCCACCAAGTTAATGGTTTCTGCATCCAGGCGCTGATTGATGGACACCATCATACCGATACTCATACAAGTACCGATAACTTGTGTTACAGGAATATCCATCATGTTGGCCAACTCGTTTGCGGTTACAAACTCTGTCAACTTCAACACTCTGCTTTCTTCTTGTTGCATCTCTTCCTGCTCCATCATACGGTCGCGTACATTATCACGCTTTTCCTTACGATACTTGGCAGCCTTGTTCTTGGTCTTATTAGTCAAACGGGCCAATGTTTCCTTTACCTGCTTAGCTACATCTTCGTCGCTCACTTCCACCTTAGGAGCCGGTTTCTTGAAGCGATCCTTGTTAGGCTTAGCCTGGTCTTTGCCCTTTCCGCCTTGTTTAGCGTTATCTTTTCCGTCACGACGTTGGTTACCGCCATTCAGGTTGCCCGGAGCATTGATATCCACTCGTTCCTTACCGATGCGGTTGCGTTTTTTCTTCTTTCCGCCTTCTTCATCGTTGGCCTTTCCGCTCTTATCATCATTCTTACGGATTTCCTTGATGATAGCGTCCTTCATCTGCTTCCGTTGTTCCTGACGTAGTCTTTCCTTTTCGTCTCTCTCCTTCCGCTTTTCTTCTTTCGATTTCTTCTTCGGGCGGGTAGACTGATTCAATGCGGCCAAGTCAATTTGTCCCACCACATTAATCTTCGACTTGAACTCTGTAGTTCTTATCTTGAACACACCATCATCAGCCGGTTCTTCTTCTACCTTCACTTCCTCAACCTTCGGAGCTTCTACCGGCTTCACAGGTTCCGGTTCTTTTTCTTCCACCACCACAGGCTTGGGTTCCTCTACTTTCACTGGTTCGGGTTTGGGTGCTTCCACCGGCTTCACAGGTTCCGGCTCTTTTTCTTCCACCACTACAGGTTTGGGTTCTTCTACTTTCGCGGGAGCTTCCTCCTTGGGTGCCACCGGCTTTTTATTCAAGTTGTCCAAATCCACCTTACCTACCGGCTTGAACTTAGGAAGTGCTTCTTCGGGCACCACAGCCTTTATCACCTCTTCCTTCTTAGGATCTTCAAAACCTTCAATAGAAACAGATGCCTTATTGCGTTCCTTATTCTGTCTTTCTAAGATAAACTTTTCCGATTCTTTCTTCAAGTTCTTATCGGTGCTGAACTCTTTCACGAGCACAGCATATTGTTCTTCGGTAATCTTCGTATTAGGACTTGCTTCAATGGTATACCCCTTCTTCTGCAAGAATTCGACTACCGTCGCTATCCCTACATTTAAATCTCTTGTAACTTTATTCAGTCTAATCGTCATACTAATGATTTATTCTTCAAACTCTGCTCTTAAAATATCCAACACTTCGTCTACAGTGTCTTCTTCCAAGTCGGCCTTTTCAATCAGCATTTCACGCGGTGCATTCAACACGGCCTTCGCTGTATCCAATCCGATAGCCTTAATAGCATCGATAACCCATTCATCAATTTCATCTGCGAATTCTTCCAAATAGATATCTTCATCGGTTGCGTTTTCATCCAATTCACGGTATACATCGATGGTATACTCTGTCAGCATGCTGGCCAACTTGATGTTCATACCACCCTTACCGATAGCCAATGACACTTCTTCCGGCTTCAAGTACACTTCTGCCTTCTTGTCTTCTTCGTGCATGATGATGCTCGATACATGAGCCGGACTCAACGCACGTTGGATGAACAACTGGATGTTTGATGTATAATTGATGACATCGATATTTTCATTACGCAATTCGCGTACAATTCCATGAATACGTGAGCCTTTCACACCCACACAAGCACCTACCGGGTCAATACGGTCATCGTAAGATTCTACGGCCAACTTGGCTCTTTCGCCAGGGATGCGTGCAATCTTCTTGATAGTAATCAAGCCATCGTTGATTTCGGGCACTTCCATTTCCAACAAGCGTTGGAGGAACACCGGCGATGTACGGCTCAATATAATCTTAGGATTGTTGTTCTTGTTGTCTACACGAGCCACCACCGCACGAACGGTTTCACCCTTGCGATAGAAATCGGAAGGAATCTGTTCGGTCTTGGGCAACAAGAGTTCATTGCCTTCATCGTCGAGCAGGAGGATTTCCTTTTTCCAAATCTGATAAACTTCGGCAGCAATGATGGTGCCTACCTTATCAATGTACTTGTTGTACAAGCTATCCTTTTCCAATTCCAGAATCTTGGAAGCCAATGTCTGGCGCAAGTTCAAGATGGCACGGCGACCGAATTTTGCAAAGATCACTTCATCTGTCACTTCTTCACCCACTTCATACGAAGCGTCAATCTTCTGGGCTTCGCTCAATGCTATCTGCATGTTGGGGTTTGTCAACTCCTCATCAGCAACTACCACACGGTTACGCCATATTTCGAAATCCCCCTTATCCGGATTTACGATTACGTCGTAATTTTCATCGGTACCAAACATTTTCGAAATCACGCTACGGAATGACTCTTCAAGCACACTCACCATAGTCATTCTGTCAATATTCTTGGTTTCCTTGAATTCCGAAAACGTATCAATCAAACTGATTGTCTCCACTTTCTTGGCCATAATTATTTAAAACTAATTAAGTATTTGGTATATTTTATTTCATCATACGTAAATGTAAGGTCTTCGTCCACCCAAACAGGACGCTTGGCTCCTTCGGGTTTCACCTTCTTCTGGACAGTTACTACAAAATGGTCAGCATCGGCTTCTTTCAGTACCCCTTCCAGTTTCTTGCCTTCCTTGGTCAGCACTTCCACTTCCTTGCCAATGTGGATAAGATACTGCTGCAACACCTTGAACGGTTGTCCGATACCCGCCGAACCCACTTCGAGTTCAAAATCTTCTTCTTCGCGATCCAACTTGGATTCGATAAAGCGGCTCAATTCCACACAATCATCAATCCATACACCTTCGGCATGGTCGATTTCAACTACAATCTTGTCATCGGGACTCACTGTAACATCGACGAGGAAGTATTCCTTATCTTCCAACCACTCGTTTACAATCCCTTCTACAACGTTTTTACTTATCATTTAGTTACTATTAAGAATAAAAAAAGGGCTTTATCAAGCCCCACCATTCATCCATTTCGGTGCAAATATACAAATAATCTGTCAGTGCCACAACTTTTAATCGTTTTTTTTATACTTTTGCAGCAAAGAATAGAATTATGAGCCGAAAAAGAAGCAATCCCAATAAGAATTTCATGATTTTGAACGGTGTACTGGTGTTCGCCGTTTTCATTGTTGTCCTTCTGTTTCTGTACATTGCCTTCAAATTCAAGCGCGATGCCGAAAAGATTATCACCTATGAAGGAAAGTACGAAATAGCCTTGTCCAAAGACTTTGCCGGACAAAGCCTCAGCATCTATGTAAACGATAGTTTGTTATTGAATCAAGTGATGCCCGATAGCGTGCTCCACCTGTCTGTTGACAAGTTTGCCGAAGAAAGTGTGCTGATGATTGTTGACAACAACACCGACAACACCACTCCCTTCAACCTGAACCCCGAAGGAAGCAAAGTTACGGTAAAGAATACACAAGGCATCATTTCCATCATCGAGCAACAATAACCACACCGCTTGGAGCAATCCATGGCAACCAAAAGAGTAATAGCTGACAAGGACTTCGGACAAATCATTGTCCGCACTCATCGGTTGGCCCGCAACATCACCATGCGCACCAAGGCCGACGGACTGCACGTTACCGTCCCGCCCCTATGCCGTATCCAGAAAGTGATGGAAGTGATAGACGGACACAGGGAACGCTTGTTGGCCGAATGGAAAAAGATACAGCCCCAACCCTTAGACTTGAACCTACGCATAGAAGCTCCTTGTTTCCGACTACGGATAGAACAAGGAAGATGGAAGTGCTTTACCGTCCGCATTGCCGAGGAAGAAACGGTCATCTTCTGTCCCGAAGGAGTGGATTTCAGCAACGAGGCCACCCAAAAGCTTCTGAAAAATGCCATTATCCGTGCCCTGAAGCGAAGGGCCGAAGGCTACCTTCCCCTGGTACTGAAAGAATGGTCGGAGCGTTACCATTTGCCCTACAAACGGGTAAAGATTACCCAAAGCAAGACCCGTTGGGGAAGTTGCTCATCGGCCAAGAGCATCAACCTATCCTGTTACCTCATGTTGCTCCCACCTCATTTGATGGATTACGTCATGCTACACGAATTGGCTCACACCAAGGAGATGAACCACGGTCCCCGTTTTTGGGAATTGCTGGATGATATGACGGAAAATCAGGCTCACGCCCTCCGAAAAGAACTGAGAGCCTACAAGCTTCCATTCTAAAGACCTGCGGGAGGAAAACGTCGTTTTACGAGGAAGAACACGTCGTTTTCCTATGAACAATCCATCGCTTTCTCACCACCAAGGGGTATTCAGGTATTCAGTATTCAATTAAAAATATCCGCTTAGAATCCCCGATAATGATGACAGATGACAGTTCTGACAGTTAATTTTCCCGTAGGGTATATGTTCCTACTCAAACATCTATAATAAAATAGTATATATATATACTATTTTATTATAGGAAATATATTTACACTTCTACAAGTCAACAGATAGTGCGCAAAAATAACTGTCATAACTGTCATCTGTCATCGTTTTTATTTTTCTGAATACTGAATACCTGAATACCCTATTTCCGCAAAAGAATAAATATTTATCGTTTTTCGATAATTTTTTCTCGTTTTTCTTTGGTAGTTCAAAAATTAGCTATACTTTTGCACCGTGTTCGTCATGTCATCTTGAGCAAAGTGAAGGTTCTGAAAACATACACGTGGATGGACACAGATTCTTCACTACGTTCAGAATGACAAGACAAGAGGACAAAAAGTCAAACGAAAAAATAACAAAATAAAAGAAAGGATTATCACCATGAAACGCACATTAAAATTAGTAGGAATGTATTATCTACTCCAACTTATATGTGTTTTGCCCATTTCCGTTTTTATGAACGTGAAGAGCATGATTCAGAACGAGGGAGTACTGAACATCGCAGAAGCCGAAACGGCAGTATACAATTCGCATGTCGCAACAGGTGCTGCCATGGTTCTTTCGGGTATTATCATGATATGGTATCTCATCCACTTCAAGTATATCAAGTTCAATCTGCAATCATTCAAGGAAGTGCCTGCCAAAACCATTTGGCTGAGCATCCCCCTCATTTTGGGTGCCATGACTTTCTTTAATATCTGTAGCGAAATCATTGACTTGCCCAACTGGATGGAAGACGAGTTTGTAGGGATGAGCCGCAATGTCTTGGGTGCCATTTCCATCGCCATCATGGCTCCATTGGTAGAAGAACTGTTGTTTCGCGGTGCCATCGAAGGCCATCTTTTGAAGCAAGGCAAAAGCCCTGTAGCTGCTATCCTCATTTCTTCGCTTATCTTCGGCATTGTTCACATCAACCCTGCCCAAGTGCCGTTTGCCTTTGCCATCGGGGCTGTATTCGGTTGGTTGTACTACCGCACAGGTAGTGTAGTGCCGGGCATCATCGGGCACTTCATCAACAACTCCATTGCCACTATCCAGATGATGGTACTCAGCAAGGAAGAGCTGAACACCAAGACCGTGGACATGATTGGCGAAGGTCCTACCTATGCCCTGTTCGCAGCCTCACTTATCTTGATGGTGGGTTCCATCCATTACATGAGAAAGCATTTGCCGGCAGCTCCGGATTACACTGCTACCCCATGTCATCCTGAGCAAAGCGAAGACGTGTTGTTAGGCAAAAGCGAAAAACCTGAAAACATCAACGAAGTAGAAAAGTAAGCATCATGAAGAAGAATACATCCATCAGTTTCATTACAGGGTTCTTTCTGTATTTCTTGTTCGTTTCGTATTACAATCACGCAAGCGACATATACGTTCCCTTGAAACAAAGTATTGCCGATGGGAACATCGCCACGGCTATCATGTTCGGTTTGGAGATATTGGCCATCCTCACCATTGCCACAAGTATCATATTGTTGGTTAAGAACATCAGCAACGGCCGTTTCTTCACCAAACGCAACTATGTTTGCTTCTACGTCATGGGCTTCGCTTTCTATATTCCCATCTTCGACTATGCCATCATCGGTAGGATGATAGCTCATTTGGACATCCAAATAGATTATGCCCTCTACCTAGCAGCCGGTACCTTTATGTTTATCCTTGCCCAGATATTCCACTATGGTTATCGGTTGAAGGAAGAACAGGAATTAACTATTTAAAAACAGACTTATGGAAAAAAATATATCAAGAATAAAAAAGAATCAGCAGGAACTGAAGGTCATATTGGTATGCCTGACTATCATATGCGTGTGCTGTCTCATCATGTTTCTTACTAATGGAATCACTATGATTTATGAGAATAAAGAAGGGGCTCTCGGTTTTTATGAAATCATTGCAACGATAGCCACTCTATGTTCTATGGCCATATGCAGTGCATTAATGTTCCCAATCCTTAAGAATGCCCAACATGAAAAAGTGTTTGTAAAAAGTAACGCTACACTGATTGAAGTTATCGGTGTTATATTAGAAATAAATGGTATTATCCAAAGTCTATTTGCCTACGACCACGGAACCCATTTAATATACTTTTTATTGGGAGTATTCTTTCTATTCATAGCTTGTGTATTCAAATTGGGGATTCAAATGAAGGAAGAACAAGAGTTGACCATTTAACTCAGGAGGAACAAGTATGAAGAGACCAGATTTTCAAACAGAAAGAATAAAGAGAAGAAAGAATAAGGATGCTGCGAAATCCCACCTTAATATGGTCATGATAGTAGGTTATGTGTATTGCATTGGTTACATTTCACATATTTATTCCGACCTCAATTGGCCTATCGAGCCCAATATGTATTCCTTAATAAGCAATATAGGCGAATGTATATGTCTGTTGATATGTACGGTTCTTATATCCATTATCTATTATAATGTGAGACATAAACGTATATTCATCCACACCAATGCCAACTTAATAAAAGGCATAGGAACAGTTGTCATGTTCGGTAATCTTATGACAGACTTTATTATAATTAAGATTCTACCAGAATACGCTAGATATACCTCTATGAACCATTTTTCGATTGTTATGGGCCTTTTCATTATTGCAATCGGATACGTCTTCCAAGAAGCCATTAAAATGAAGGAAGAACAAGACTTAACCATCTAAGAACTAAACTTATGCCTATTATAGTAAACTTAGATGTAATGATGGCGAAGCGAAAAATATCGCTCGGTGAACTGGCTGAGCGAATTGACCTCACCCCCGCCAACCTTTCCATCCTAAAGACGGGAAAAGCCAAGGCCGTGCGCTTCTCCACCCTCGAAGCCATCTGCAAGGAATTGGATTGCCAGCCCGGGGATATTTTGGAATTCAAGGATGAAGAATAAACACTTTCAAAGCCAAACCGCCAAATTCATACTAAATTTGGCGGTTGTAACCACTAAATTTAGTATAATCCATTGTTTCTCCGTATCTTTGCAACAAATTTGAGATTTTATTGAATGAAGACATTTGAAGAATTAGGCGTTTCTGCTGAAATACGCCGTGCCATCGAAGAAATGGGATACGAGAATCCCATGCCCGTACAGGAAGAAGTGATTCCTTATTTGCTCGGCGAAGGAAACGATGTAGTAGCGCTTGCACAAACCGGTACCGGAAAAACCGCTGCCTTTGGTTTGCCCCTCATACAAAAGACCGATGTAAAAAATAGGGTGCCTCAAGCACTCATCCTCTGCCCTACCCGCGAACTTTGTTTGCAGATAGCAGGCGACTTGAACGATTATTCCAAATACATCGATGGGCTGAAGGTATTGCCCGTATATGGAGGTTCTTCCATCGAAAGCCAAATCCGTATGCTCAAAGCAGGTGTACACATCATTGTGGCTACTCCGGGACGCCTCATCGACTTGATGGATCGTGGTGTGGCAAAGCTTGACAACATCATCAACGTGGTGATGGATGAAGCCGATGAAATGTTGAACATGGGCTTTACAGAAAGCATCGATGCCATCCTTGAAAAAGTACCCCAAGACCGTAACACACTGATGTTCTCGGCTACAATGAGTGCTGAAATCAGTCGCATCGCCAAGCAATACTTGAAGGATGCGAAGGAAATCACCATCGGTGTGAAGAACGAAGGGACCAAGAATGTGAATCACATTGCTTACATGGTTCATGCCAAAGATAAGTACAATGCCTTGAAGCGCATAGCCGACTATTATCCGCAGATTTATGGCATCATCTTCTGCCGTACCCGCAAGGAAACACAAGAGATAGCCGACAAGCTGATTCAGGACGGATACAATGCCGACTCCCTACATGGTGAACTCTCGCAAGCGCAACGTGACTTGGTAATGGGCAAGTTCCGACAACGCCATCTGCAATTGTTGGTAGCTACGGATGTAGCAGCCCGCGGATTAGATGTAAACGATTTGACACACGTCATCAACTACGGCCTCCCCGAGGATGTGGAAGTCTATACCCACCGAAGCGGACGTACAGGTCGTGCCGGTAAGACGGGTATCTCTATCGCCATTATGAACCTTCGCGAGAAAGGCCGGATGCGTGAAATAGAACGTATCATCAACAAAAAGTTTACGTTGGGAGCCATGCCCAGTGGCAAGGAAATCTGCGAGCAACAGCTCATCAAGGTGATTGACGACATCGAAAAGGTAAAGGTAAACGAAGAAGAAATCGAAACCTTCCTTCCCGGTATCTATCGCAAATGGGAATGGTTGTCGAAAGAAGACCTCATCAAGCGGGTGGTATCGATGGAGTTCAACCGATTCTTGGAATACTATAGCAATGCTCCGGAAATAGAAACTCCGGGAGTAAAGGAACAACGCGAAGCCGATAAGGAAAACAAGCGCAAGAACCATGGCACGGATAAGGAAAAGACCAGTCGCAAGGCCGAAAAGGGATTTGCACGCCTCTTCCTCAACATGGGTAAGACAGATGGTTTCTTTGCCACACAAATCATCGACCTCATCAACCGCAACACCAAGAACATGCGCGTGAATGTGGGACGCATCGACTTGATGCAAAACTTCTCGTTCTTTGAAGTGCCCGAAGAACAGGCTAAGGATGTAATCCGTGCACTGAACAAGGTAAATTACAAGGGTCGCAAGATTATCGTGGAATTGGCCGGTGAGAATACAGGCAAGAGCGACAAGAGTGGCAAGAAACAGGGACGCAAAGAGGAATCACCCAAACAAGAATCCCGCAAATCTGCTAAAGCCTTCAAAGCCGAAAAGGAGCCAAAGAAAGAAAAGAAGGCCAAGCCAAGCAGGGAAGAACGTGGATATACCAATGCCCGTGGCCCCAAAAAGAAAGACGACTGGAAACAATTCTTCGCTCCTGAAAACAGCAAATGGTTGAAAGGTCCAGAACCTGATTTCGAAGAAGAAGGTTGGGCACGTAGAAAGCCGAAGAAGAAATAAATGATTATAATAAAAGAGTCCTTAATCGAGGACTCTATTATTATAATTGCAAATTACCGTTTCATTATTCTAAGCTCCAATTTCTGAAGACCTTTTTTATGGACGTTGGCCAAAATCAAGGTATATTTCAGTCCTTCACCGGATTTCATTTCTTGTGTAATATAAGTGAACTCATCTTCCGGAATAATATTCTTGAACATTGGTCCTGATGATCCGTTGCGTATCAGTCGAATCTTATCTGTAAGTGGCGACAATACATACGAATACGTTGCTTGATATGGGATAGATTGGAATTTTACCCAATTGGGATCGGTATCATCCAAAATGTTTTTCAAATAAATCCGAGCATAATCATAGGGCGGGATAGAGAAAGCTTCGGCATTATAGATAATTCCGGCCGAGTCTATTATATATCCTCCTTCGTAGATAGCATATTTCTCAAAAGGGCACAAGTCTTGATACTCTATATCATCTTCCGATTGGATTTCCTTTTCAATTGGCACTTCTGGTTCTGCTACAAGTCTGTCTTCGATAATATCCTTTAATGAATATATCCGATTAGAAGCATCCATGGGAGGATTTGCTAAAATGGTTCTTATGACACGGAGATAATATTCATGGCCTCTTTCGTAAGTAAATCCCTCGATTTCACCAAATCCGAGATGTTCCCATACTCCAGGATTGTCTTCCGACATAACAAGCATACATTCGACCCCTTCCTCATAGAAAGGTGGATACATTACACCCGTTTCGGAAGAAACGGACATACAAATTTCTTTGGTGACATCTTTTGGAGTATCATCATCAATACATCCTGATACCAAACAGGTACAGATTAAGAGGAATGGAATGACAAGTTTGTTCATAATCTATAAGTTTATTTGTTGTTTATATTATTAAGTCAAAAAGCGTGAACTACTTCGTTCACATCTTCAATCAGAGGCCCTAGGATAGCCTTACAAACAGATGTAATGATAGCAGCCCACGCATATACGTGAGAACCACCATGCAATCATCGTTTGTACGTCTTGAATTTCCTAGGTTCCTGACTGAACGATTCGCATAACGCTTCTTATATTCTAAAATGTCTTGGATAGAATTTTCCATCCAACCGCAAATGTACAAAAACTCTAGAAATATAAATCATATTCCGACAATATCTGCAAAATAAAATCACTAAAATGCACGCCTACAATAAGAAAACCAAAGATTCCTAACCTCCATTCGATATATTTGTTTATTTTTGCAGATGAGATACCATTCAAATCGAAAGCTTATGAGACGTCCCGAAATAGTACAACGAATAGCCGAAACCATCAAACGGGTGGCTCCCGATGCCAAAACCATCCTCTATGGCTCAGAGGCTCGTGGCGATGCACGACCGGATAGCGACATCGACTTGCTGGTGCTGTTGGAAGGAGAAAACCGGCTTTCTCTTAATAGACAAATGGAGGTAACCAGTCCTCTCTATGACATTGAGTTGGAAACTGGAGTGAGTATCAGTCCAATGGTAATGCTAAAAAAAGATTGGGAGAACCGCCCCTTCCGTACACCTTTTTATATTAATGTAGTTAACGAAGGAATTGTGTTATGAAACAGCAGCTCACAGAACAAGAACGTTTCGAATTGATGATTTATCGAATGCAACGTGCTCACGAAACGATGAAAGAAGCTCTCGTTATGAGTCGAGAATCTTTTTATAATGCTGCGGTCAATCGACTTTATAATGCTCTTGTATTAAAATAGAAATTTCCCATCAATGTGTCATCATGAGCAACGCGAAGGATTTGATTACATCTAATTTATTTCTTCAGATTCTTCGTCACTTCGTTCCTCAGAATGACACTTTGTGTTAGTTCCCCAGTTAAACTATGTAATCTGTGGTGAACTTCTTATCTAAAAAACTTCCCCACTACCGGTAAACTCTTGAGAGGAAAATCGTTCTTCACAATGTATCCTACAAATGCCAACAACAAGCAAGTACGGATAGCCAACAATACCCAAACATTCTCGAACGGCAAGCCTTCGGAGACGAGGTACAAGGCAATGGCAGCTGCTACATACTTCCCTATCGACTTCAAATCATACTGGATAGGGTATTTCTTCTGCCCTACAAAATAAGAGAGCAACATGGCTACTCCATAACCGGCAAAACCCGCCCATGCACAAGCCATGTAACCATAAATCGGCACAAAGGATACATTGATGGCAATAAGTACGGCACATCCGGCAAACGAGAACCAAGCACCCCACTTGGTTTCATCAATCAGCTTATACCAGAAGGAGAGATTAAAGTATATACCCATAAAGATTTCGGCCATCATGACAATGGGTACTACTTTCAAGCCCGACCAATAATCGGGTGTAAGGATGTATTTCAAGATGTCGATGTAAAAGACTACAGCCAAGAAAGCCAAAAGCGTAAAGATGATGAAATACTTCATGGCATTGGCATACATCAGCTTGCTATCCTTGTCCTTACTCTTGCTAAAAACAAACGGCTCGTAAGCATAGCGGAAGGCTTGTGTAAGCATTGCCATAATCATGGCTATCTTACTGGCTGCTCCATAAATACCCAATTGTACTTGTGCATCCTCGCCGAGATACACATGACGGAAAATGATCTTATCGGCCACTTGATTCAAGATGCCTGCTATCCCTAATATCAGGATGGGATAGGAATAGTTCAACATCCGTTTGGCTAACTTACCATCAAATCCACCTCCCAACTTAATTTGTGGGATAAGCAATAGCATGATAACCGATGTACAAATCAAATTGAAGAAGAAGGCATAGAAAACATCGCTTCCACCCATCCCTACATAATAAATAAGGTTGAGGGTGATGTTCAAAACAATGAATAACATCTTCAATCCGGCAAACACCAAAGGCTTACGTTTGTATCGGAGGTAAGAGAAAGGCAAGCATTGGAAGGCATCCATGGCCACCACAATCATCATCATACCCACATACCAAGGATGCTCGGCATATCCCATTATTGAAGCAATGGGTTGCAAGAATACCATGCCCAAAGCCACAAAAAGCAGCGAAGTGCTACCTACCATGGTCAATACGGTGGAATATACTTTCTGAGGGTTCTCGGTATCCTTATTCACAAAGCGGAAGAAAGTGGTTTCCATGCCATAAGTAAGGATAACCATCAGCAAGGCCGTCCAAGCATATACCTCGGTCACTACCCCATAACCACCCGATGCGGCACTCATCGATGCTGCATAAATGGGCACCAACAGATAGTTTAAGAACCGTCCTACAATACTACTGATGCCATAGATGGCGGTGTCTTTCAAGAGCGATTTCAATCCTGCCATATCAATCAAAAAGAGTTTGTTCTCTAAAGATGCTACGTCCCAGATGCTTGTATGCCAACTCTGTCACTTCACGACCACGAGGTGTACGCTTCAAGAAGCCTTCCTTTATCAAGAAGGGTTCATAGACTTCTTCTACCGTACCCGGGTCTTCACCCAAAGCCGTGGAGATAGTGGTCAAGCCTACCGGTCCTCCATTGAACTTATCGATAATGGTTGTCAGAATCTTGTTGTCAATTTCATCCAATCCATAGCGGTCAATGTTCAACGCTTCGAGGGCATATTTCGCAATGTTCAAATCAATCCGTCCATCACCTTTCACTTGGGCAAAATCGCGTACTCTTCGAAGCAGGGCATTAGCGATACGAGGCGTACCTCGGCTTCGCGATGCAATCTCTCCGGCTGCTTCTGCATCACAAGGCACATTCAAGATGCTGGCCGAGCGACGAATAATACGTTGCAAAATCGTATCATCATAATACTCCAGATGGAGATTGATTCCAAAACGGGCACGGAGAGGAGCCGTAAGCAAACCGCTACGGGTAGTTGCACCCACCAACGTAAACGGGCTCAATTCCAGCTGGATGCTACGAGCCGACGGACCTTTGTCAATCATGATATCGATGCGATAATCTTCCATGGCCGAGTACAAGTATTCTTCCACCACAGGACTCAAGCGATGTATTTCGTCGATAAACAACACATCGTTAGGTTCCAGGCTGGTAAGCACACCCGCCAAATCGCCCGGTTTATCGAGCACAGGGCCCGAAGTCACCTTAAAGCCCACACCCAGTTCGTTGGCAATAATGTTACTCAAGGTTGTCTTTCCCAACCCCGGAGGTCCGTGAAGCAATACATGGTCGAGTGCTTCGGCACGAAGTCGAGCAGCCTTTACGAAGATGCGCAGATTATCCACCACCTTGTCCTGCCCATTAAAGTCACTGAAGTTCAACGGACGCAAGGCGTTTTCAAAATCGCGCTCCTTCTTGGAGTATTGTTGTTCTCTGATATCAAAATCTTCCATTGTATAATGTTCTTGATTGACAAAGGTACAAAGATATTATCAATGACAAAAGAAAGCAAAGAGTTTTCCTTTTTTTCGTACCTTTCCCGTCCCTCAAGAAATACTATACTACTAAATTAAAGAACCATGGGAATTACATTAGGAAAAAAGCCGCTGAGCAAAGGAAAGATATCACTCTATATTGATTATTGTCACAAAGGTAAACGTAAAAAGGAATATTTGGGTATTATCTTGGAACGTCCCGACTCCCCCATTATCCGCAAAGAGAATCAACAGAAACTATTGATAGCCAACCAGATTAGAGCCAAAAAAGAGCTGGAATTCCTTTCTGCCCTTTACGAGGTTAATCGTACTAAGGAGTGCTTCGATACCCTATTTGAAGAGAAGCCATCACAAACTCCTGATTTCTTCAAACTGATGAACGAATTCTTGATGCAATATCGCAAAAAAGACCGTAAAATGGTAGAAGCTGCCCTATACCATCTTCATCGTTTCCATAATAAACGGACATTACCTCTCACCTTGATAACCAAAGAATTCTGTACCCGTTTTTTAGAATACCTCCGCGAACATCTGCATGGCAACACCCCTATTGGCTATTTCAAAAAGTTCCGCATGTGCATCGACCAATGTGTAGAAAACGGACTTCTTCCATCCAACCCGGCCAAAGGTATCCGCCTAGTACAGTTCGACGAAGTAAGCAAACAGATTCTCAGTCCCAAAGAGATACAGAAACTGGCCCTGACTACATGTTCTAACGACGAAGTGAAACGAGCCTTTCTCTTCTCCTGCTATTGCGGTTTGCGTTGGTGCGACATTTGTCGTTTGCAATATAAAGACATTGATTTCCAAGCCAAACGGCTAATGCTGATCCAACAAAAAGTACAGTCGCACTCACGTAGCGCCATCCTCCACCTCAACTTAAGTTCCACTGCCATCAAACTCCTACAGATAGATAAGATACACAACCAACAGGTATTCCAACTACCCTCTTATTCATACAGCCTGCGCATCCTTCGCCAATGGGTGGCCCTATCGGGCATCCGCAAGCACATTACTTTTCATTGTGCCCGACATTCCTTCATCACCAACATCATGGCCAAAGGTGCAAATATCAAGACAGCTGCCTCGTTGGCCGGCCATTCCACCACCCGCCATACCGAGAAGTATGTCCACATCATCGACGAGCTGAAACAAAAGGCCGTCGACAGTCTACCCGATATCACCATCACCTTCCGATAAAGCCTCACAGTCAAAACTGATATTATTTCGTCCCTATCCCGTCTTTTCCAACAATAATAAAATATTATACACACTTGTTTTCAAGCATTTACATATAAATAATAGTATTCGGGACGAATACTACCTATCTCTCGAATACGGTGAACCGGCGCTTTGGGATGAACCTGAAAGCCTTGGTGAACCGCTACAGAGTAGGGCACGCCAAACGACTGATAAAGGAGTTGGGTAGTCTGACCGATATTGGGGAAC
>JAFUNS010000056.1 GCA_017472925.1 Bacteroides sp.
ATCTATGGAAAAAATGACATGGAATCATTGTTGCAACCCGTTCCGGTTTGCAAGTGAAATCTTAAATTATAGTTAAAAACAAAAATAACCAAATATGGAAGTGGTTCATTTTGAGTGCTTCCTAAATAATTGAGTGCTTACGTACGGTGAAACTTCATGGAAAGTCTGCTTGGAACTTTCTCTGAACATTTTTCAAAAAAATCTTTAACGGGTGTAGGGATTTCTTATGTCTTACACCTGGAAATATCGAAATGGCAGTATGCCAGTAGTTAATAAATCGTTTAATTTTTAACATATCTCAAAAGAGGCACTGGAAAAGTGCCTTTTAAAAGGGTATGCTCTAATTTGAGTACTTACACATTATAAGAGTATATATGAGAATATTAGCGCCATATGGGTACTTTGTGCCAGAACAAGCTGCCAGTTCATATCTTTGGCAAAATCTTCATGAGGATTTTGCAAAGAATGGATTGGATTGCGATGTTTATACTCCTGTGCCTACTCGTGGTGTTACAACGGAGGTTAGGAATGAATATTCTACGAGTAAGAAATATGAGATTTTATATGATGGAAAACTAAAGATAAGACGTTTCTCGTTATGGAATGAACCGAAAGGTACATTGATGCGGTTTGTTCGGTATTTTGTCCAGTGTGGTAAGTTATATTTTAAATTATCATATGGTAAAAAGGAACATTATAATGTGATTTTTGCTGCAAGTACTCCACCTATTATAGGAGCTACATGTGTGATGATCAAGAAGCGTTTACAAATTCCATTTATATATAATTTACAGGATATTTTTCCAGATTCTTTGTTAGGTACTAATATTACAACACACAAGGGTATTGTATGGAAAATAGGGCGTGTAATAGAAAACTACACTTATCGAAATGCAGATAAAATCATTGTTATCTCGGAGGATTTTAAGCGTAATATTATGGCCAAGGGGGTACCTAAAGATAAAATTGTAGTAGTATATAATTGGGTAGATGAAGAAGCAGTTAAACATGTACCTCGTATGGAAAATATTTTGTTTGATCGTTATGACTTGGAACGTAGTAAGTTCTACATTACCTATAGTGGTAATATAGGTCTAACCCAGAACATGGATATGCTACTTGAGGTAGCCAAAGAACTGGAAACGAATCCTGATATCCAATTTGTACTCATCGGTGAGGGTGCCTATAAGAAACGTGTACAGGAAATTATTACAGAACAAAATATAAGTAATGTGACATTACTTCCTTTCCAACCCTACGAAGAAATATCGCATGTATTTAGTCTTGGTGATGTTGGTCTTGTCATTTCCAAGCCAGGAGTAGGTGAAAACTCTGTGCCAAGCAAGACTTGGAGTATTCTTTCTGCATCTCGTCCTGTTTTGGCGAATTTTGATGAGAACGAACTTAAGACCATCGTAAGTGAGAATCAATGTGGTATCTATACAAAGGCTGGCGATAAAGAGGAATTCAAACAAGCCATATTGGAATTGTATCGTGATAAAGAAAGATGTCAGCTGTTAGGACGTAATGGTCGTGAGTTTATTTTAAAGAACCTGACACGTTCTGTGGGAACACAAAAGTACGTGGATGTTATCAAATCATTTGAGAAAAAATAAGATGAGTTTATTAATATAGAAAGCTATGAACACCAAATTAAGAAATATCCCTTTCAGTCCTCCTGATATGAGTCAATTGGAGGTAAACGAAGTGGCCGAAGCTATTCGTTCCGGATGGATTACTACGGGTCCACGTACCAAAGAGTTTGAAAAATTAATAGCCATGTGCTGCCAAACGGAAAAGGCGGTATGTCTAAACTCGGCAACGGCTTGTATGGAATTGATATTACGTCTATTAGGTGTAGGACCGGGTGATGAAGTGATAACCTGTGCGTATACGTATACGGCTACAGCCAGTGTGACTTGTCATGTGGGTGCCAAGGTGGTAATGGTAGATACCGCTCCTGAATCGTTCGAGATGAATTACAATAAATTAGCGGATGCCATAACTGAACGTACCAAGGTTATTATTCCGGTGGATTTGGCTGGGATTGTCTGCAATTACGAAAAGGTATTTGCAGCGATAGAAAGCAAGAAGCATTTGTTCCAACCGGCAAATGATATCCAAAAGGCATTTGGAAGAGTGATTGTGATGGCGGATGCCGCTCATGCTTTTGGTGCCATGCAGCACGGAAAGATGTGTGGGGAAATAGCGGATTTCACCAGTTTCTCTTTCCATGCGGTAAAAAACCTGACAACTGCCGAAGGAGGTGCCGTAACATGGCGGAATATTCCAGGTATTGACAATGAATGGATTTACAAGCAATTCCAATTGCTATCCCTCCATGGACAGAACAAGGATGCCTTGGCCAAGACACAATTGGGTGCATGGGAATACGACATTGTAGCGCCTAACTACAAGTGTAACATGACGGATATCATGGCAGCCATCGGATTGATGCAGCTGAAGCGTTATCCAGAAATGATGGTTCGTCGCCGTCAAATCATAAACCGCTACAACGAAGCGTTGGCTCAATTACCGGTAAAGGTATTGGAACATTACAGCGATAACCATTCATCGAGTGGGCATCTGTATCTCGTTCGCTTGGTAGGTAAGGATGTGGAATATCGAAATGAGGTAATCATCAAAATGGCGGAACGAGGTATTGCCTGCAATGTACATTACAAGCCATTGCCTATGATGACAGCCTATAAGAACCTTGGATTTGATATCAAGGACTATCCCAATGCTTATAACCAATATCGGAATGAGATCACTCTCCCACTCCACACTTGCCTGAAGGATGAAGAGGTGGAATATGTCATCCATAACTTTATTGATATTATCAACAGTCTATGATTCGTTTCTTTGATTTTATCTTTTCACTGATGGGCATCTTGGTATTGATGCCTGTCTTTATCATTCTTTATGTAGCCATCCGATTGGAAAGTCCAGGAGGTGGTATTTACAAACAGAAACGAGTGGGCCGTTATGGTAAGGACTTTTATGTATACAAGTTCCGTTCCATGCGTACCGGGGCTGATAAGCAAGGACTAATTACAGTAGGTGGACGTGATCCACGCATTACCCGTATCGGTTACTTTATCCGTAAATACAAACTGGATGAATTGCCTCAGTTGTTCAATGTACTTTTCGGGGATATGAGCTTGGTAGGTCCACGACCGGAAGTGCGGAAATATGTGGATTTATATACCGAAGAACAGAAGAAGGTACTGAGTGTACGCCCAGGAGTAACGGATTATGCGTCCATAGAATATGTGGATGAGAACGTAATCTTAGGCGCTTCGGACAATCCGGACAAAACGTACATAGAGGTTATTATGCCTGACAAGATAAAATATAACATGAAGTACATCAACAATCGTTCGGTTGTGGAATACTTCAAGGTTATTTTCTTGACATTCAAAAGCATTGTATGCAGATAAAACGTCTCATAGTAGGTATATTCCTTGTATTAGGTTGCCTTTCTGGAGCAAAGGCTCAATTTACGTATGGTACTACGGGGTTACTCCATGCACCATCAGCAGAAATGCAACGGGATAAGACATTTATGTTTGGAGGGGGGTATCTGAATAGTCACGCCACTCCTGCCCGATGGAACTACAACACTTGGAACTATTACCTCAATATCACCTTTTTCCCTTGGTTAGAAGTAGCATACACCTGTACTATTTTTGACGAAATGAGAGGAAAGGTACATATGAAGAATCAAGACCGCTCCTTCCATGGGCGTTTACGTCTTTGGAAAGAGGGATGGTGGAAACCTTGGACTCCACAGATAGTAGCGGGAGTGAATGACTTTACTACTGGCGCAGGAGAAGATTACACCCATATGGGAGTAGAAGGTGATGGGAATGGGTACTTGAACCGTTACTACTTGGCTGCTACCAAGCATGTAGAGTTTCATGGAAAATGGGGCATTCATGCGGCGTATGTGTATAATCGTCGGGGGAAGGATAAATTGAATGGGCCTACCTTCGGGGTGGATTATACGTTTGCACTTCCAGAAACGTCTACACTAAATAAGTTGGTGAATGGTATCAACCTGATAGCGGAGTATGATTCGAAGTATTTCAATATTGGGGGAAAATACTCCATTTGGAAGGATCATATTAATGTGGTGGGGGAATTGAGAGAGTGTCGGTATCCTTCGGTTGGTGTATATTTTAAAATTCATTTAAAATAACGATTCATTTGATTGTTAATAATTGTGATACATTGTTCTTTGGGTCTTAGAACAATGTTTTGCAAGGGATAGAACATTGTTTTCTTTCTCACACTACATAAGTTTATGGGGTGAAAGTGAGTTTCTAGAGATTTATTTGGGTGTGGTTTTGGATGAGATTGGCATTGCACAATAACGTGCAATAATAGAGTCATATAATTTGCGTAAGTAACTGAAAATGACTATATTTGTAGAAATAACAAATATAGAAAGATGGAAGAATTTCGATGCCGTATGTACGGTAAAACAGAACTGGCGCTGAAGTATTGCCCTCACCTGAGCGGATCGGCAGCACGGCGCAAACTGATGCAATGGATAGCTCTGCAACCTCAGCTGGTAGAAGAACTGAAAAGAATGGGTATGATGGATAAATCCAGATGCTTCACTCCTATTCAAGTGAGATTGATTATTGAAGCGATTGGGGAACCGTAAACCTATAAAGAACCAGAAAAAAGTACGGTAGTACGGATGGTACGGTAGTTTGTATAACTTTAATAAGGGTATATATACGTATATATATATGTATTATATAATATATAGTACTATATAAGTTTAGAAAAGTACCGTACCAACCGTACTACCGTACCAAAATCAGTCACTCAAGTAGTGTCCCATATTGATTTGGTTGAACTTGACTTGTTCCAACGTACGTTCTATAACCAAATAACCACGCAGATTATTCATCTTCTTATACTCAAAGCCTAACTTAACCATGGCTCTTCCGATTTTAGCCTTGGAAAGGGGCTCCCGGATACCCATACTGATTCGTTCCAGGATATTAGCTACGGACATGAACTTGCCCGATTCTCCCGAAGCAGGCTTGCAGAAATATGTGAGGATGAGCTCTTCTTCCAAATTGGGGACTTCGTGATAGCGGTTGTGCTCATTGATTTCATCTATCTCCTGCGGGTCGAACCAATAATGGTAGCCGTTCTGCCATAGGTATTTGGCTTGGCTATACACGCCTTCGTAATTGACCGGATGCTCCTGAGGAGGGTCGATGCTCTCTACTTCGAAAGTCAGGAAACGGCGGTTGCCGGAATCATCGCTGAGAAACTGCACACTGTTACAGGTGGCACAGAACGAGGCAATATGCGGACGGCGTTCTTTGTTACGGCCATAGGCGGCTCGCTCGTTGATGAAGTCGATGGTGGTCATGGCCTTGAGTTGGTTCAGCTCGGAATGGTTCATGGTTTCCAACTCTTCGAAACAAACGATGGCCGACTCGGAAAGGGTAAACAGGTCGTCTTTGGTGAGACGGTTACTGTTGGTCTTGGTATGAAAATAGGATTGTAAAGGAGGGGGCAACAAATGGCGGAGCCAAGTGGTCTTATACACGCCTTGTTTGCCTACCAGCACCAATATTTCGTGGTTCACCACCCGGACATCGAGCAAGGTGGGAAGAATGGCCACGAACCAGCGGCGGAAGTATTCTTCAAACACTTCCTGCTTGCCATTGGCCACGTGAACCGTTGCGGCCAACTGGGCAAGATAATCGGTTTGTCCGTCCCATTCGGGCAAATTCTCAATATAGTCTACAAAAGGATTGAATTCTGACACAAACTCGCTGTGAAGCACATTATAGAGGTCGTTCAACCGAACAGCCATCACCGAACGGCACATACGCAACCATAAGGTATTGCCATCGCGGTCGGTCATCTCCTTGAAGTTATCGGTACCTTTCCATTTCAATTCGCATTTGCGGGTGATGACATTGAACCGATAATCGGCCTGTAGCGTGAGGAACTGCTCTATCTCGTCTACATTGGCATACTTACCGGTACTACGCGATACGGGGACTTTCTCCGTAGCATGTTCGTCGGTACGATTGTAGCACGAACGGATGATGTCGGCCGCACAGGGAAGGTCTTCATAGTCGGCAAACGTGGCTTCGGCCCAATCGACAGCCTCGGTCAGGGGTACACCATACTGGTTGAGGAGATAGCCGGCCTGACTGATATAGGCGTTGCGCTGCCCAGGTACATACGATACATTGCGCTGATTCAGGATAGCGGTAACAGCAGGAAGTGCCTTACTAAGGGTGACAGCTTGCTTGCGTGATTTCGAGTGCGTCTGTTCCTTAGGAAGAGGTGGAATTACCAAAGGCTCGGCATCGGGATTATAATAGACCTGCGGATCGTGGGCAATGCCCGACAAACGGGTACAGTCCTTGCACTTGAGGTCGGTCTTTTCCAAACTCAACACCCGACAATAATATTCGTTGCCAACGGCAAAGGCATGGGCATAGAGCTTGGCGGCTTTCTTGGGGTCTTCCTGAAATACGGCATTAAGGTCGGTCCCGTCTTCCCACTGATAGGAGAACTCGATACGGATTCCCCGTTCGGAGGCGGTGGTATAGGCCAACCGGGTATGCGGATCGCGACGGACAAGTTCCATCAGTTCCTGGGTCTGTTTCAGCGGCAGATCGTCGATATCACACAGCGAGCAACCGGTGAAACGGACGATGTTCTCCTGCTTCTTGCCACCCTCGAAGGTGACGGCTACCGCAAAACAAGGCAACTGGGACTTGTAGAACTTGGCACTCTTCGTATCGCCTTGCGATAGACAATAGCGATGCTTTTGAGTCAAATCCTTGACCGAACGGTCGTGAGCAATTGCTTGAACCAGCTGCTCTTCGCTGGTTACCTGGGGGATCACATCCCGATGTCCCCGGGTAAATAAACTAATAAATTGAATCATAGTTTTGAATTATGATAAATAATCACTAAACCTTTGAATGAAAGCGCAAATATAGATAGATAAAAAGCAGTACCAGAGTAGACTGCGTAACTCGTTTTTCTTAATCAACTATTAATATTTATTAAAAAATCAAGAGATGGAAAGACGAGAAACAAAAGTTGAAATGGGAGAAGCCAAAAATTGGGTAGAAAATGCACGGAAGGAACTGGAACAGTCTATCAACACCTTCTGTAAGGAAGCACACATTGGCACCTCCAGTTACCGGAAAATACGCAGAGGTGAAAAAGTAGATATCCTGTGTTGCAGTCGGATTTACACGTATCTACTGGAATTTCTACCGGAAGAAGAATACAGAATCATCTATATGGACTCCATATTCTACATCATTTCATTGAGTTTGAAAGCCTGACAGAAAAATTCATTTATATATATGGAATATCAATATCATATTTTTTCACCATATCGTGTTTGCCCGTTGGGAGCACACGTGGACCACCAGCATGGACTGGTGACGGGATTTGCCTTTGACAAGGGGGTGGACTTGTTTTTTAATGTGACGGAGGACGGCAGTGTGAATCTCCGAAGCCTGACGTTTGAGGGGGAAGTAAACTTTGACATTACCCGACCGGCTCAGGTAAAAGAGGGTAACTGGGGTGATTATGCCCGGGGTGCGAAATTTGCGTTGCAGAAACGGTTTGTGCTCACCAAAGGGATTGATGGGGTGATTCAAGGATCGTTGCCGATTGGTGGACTCTCTTCCAGTGCGGCTGTACTCATTGCCTACGTCATGGCCTTTGCCAAAGCAAACAGCATCACCTTGGCACCCATGGAGATTATTAAGGTGGCGAGCCAGGCGGAACGGGAGTACATCGGGTTGACCAATGGTATCTTGGACCAGGCGTGTATCGCACTCAGTGAAAAGGATGCGTTGTTGTTCCTCGATACGGATACGGAACAGTACCGCATTATCCGTCGTAATCCACGCATGCCGGAATTTGAACTGGCGATTATCTTCTCGGGACTTACCCGTAGTTTGGTGAACAGTGACTATAACTTGCGTGTAGCCGAATGTAAGACGGCTGCCTGGAACATGATGGCGTATACGGGTATGCCGCTCAAGGGATTGGACAAGACCTACTTGCGCGATATTCCGAAAGAAACCTACGACCTTACCAAGGACAAGATGCCGCCACGCTTTGCACGTCGTGCCGAACACTTCTATAGTGAGTACAAGCGGGTACGTAAGGGGGTTACGGCTTGGGAAACGGGTAACTTGGCGTTATTCGGCCAGCTGAGTTTCGAAAGCTGCCAGAGTAGCATCAAGAACTACGAATGTGGTAGCGAGGAACTGATTGCCATTTATAACATCATGCGTCAGACGGATGGTATTTATGGGGGGCGTTTCAGTGGGGCCGGCTTCAAAGGGGCGTGCATAGCGCTGACTGATCCCGCCAAGCGTGAACAGATTCGTGAACAGATTACTTCGGAATATTTGCGTATGTTTCCGGAATATACCGAAAGCTTCGAAATTCATTTCTGTAAGACGGATAATGGGGCGAGGTTTGTAGAATAGTGCTTTTTCGCTAAAGCCGCGGGGGCTCTTCATTTTTCTTTTGCCCGAACAAAAGAAAAACGGAAGCAAAAAGAAAATTCGCCGGCTACGTTCCGAAGCTTTTTCGCTCAAGCCGCGAAGGCTTTTCATTTCTTTTCCACGAAGAAAAGAAACGAAACAAAGAAAATTCGCCGGCTACGTTCCCGAAGCTAAAATTTGTACGTTTTTTCTAAAGAAAAAGAACTCGCTGACGCTCAAACAGCTTTTTCTTTTTAACGAAAAAACGCACAAATTTCTTCACGCTTCTCCACTCATGCCGGATGCATCTGGAGTGGATGTTTACTAAACGTTGCTTCGCTCGTTTTGGAGATGTACTCAGATCCTTCGTCACTACGTTTCTCAGGATGACAAGTACAAGTAACAAGTGAATAAGAAAACAATAACGAACAACGAGCGAAGCAATGTTGCGCCAAAGTTCCGGCCTCATCTTTTTTGGCGTGAAATGGAGGAGGTTGTTGGAGCGTTAAAAACAAAAAGCTGTTTGAGCGTCAGCGAGTTCTTTTTGTTTAGCGGAAACAGCCGAGGGAATAGCCAAAAAAGTGCAGCCGGTGCCTTTTCTTTGTTTCGTTTCTTTTGGGCAAGCAAAAGAAATGAAAAGCCCTCGCGGCTATAGCGAAAAATTTATCATAAATCATAAATAATATGCTTAATTACAATATAAAATTGGAAGGAAAAACGGTTTTGGTAACCGGGGCAGCCGGGTTCATCGGTTGCAACTTGTCACTGAAACTGTTGAAGGAAGTGAAGGATATTACCGTAGTAGGAATCGACAATATGAACGACTACTACGATGTACGTATCAAGGAAGAACGGTTGAGTCAACTAGAGACATACCCCAACTTTGTGTTTGTAAAGGGTGACATCGCCGATAAGGCCGCTATGGATGCGTTGTTTGCAGCCCATCAGCCACAAGTGGTGGTGAACCTGGCTGCACAGGCAGGGGTACGTTACAGCATCACCAATCCGGAAGCGTATATCGCCAGTAACTTGGTGGGATTCTTCAACATCCTGGAAGCGTGCCGTCATAGCTATGACGAAGGGAATACACCGGTAGAGCATTTGGTATACGCCAGCTCGAGCAGCGTGTATGGTTCCAACAAGAAGATTCCGTATAGCACTGACGACCAGGTGGACAATCCGGTATCGCTCTATGCGGCTACCAAGAAGAGCAACGAGTTGATGGCTCATGCTTATAGCAAGCTTTATAACATCCCCAGCACGGGACTTCGTTTCTTTACCGTATACGGTCCTGCTGGTCGCCCGGACATGGCGTACTTCGGCTTTACCGATAAGTTGGTAGCAGGTAAGACCATTCAGATTTTCAACTACGGTCATTGCAAGCGTGACTTTACCTATGTGGATGATATTGTAGAGGGTATCACCCGCATCATGCAGCATGCACCGGAGAAGCAGATGGGGGAAGACGGGCTTCCCGTTCCGCCGTACAAGGTTTATAACATTGGGAATAACCAGCCGGAGAATCTCCTCGATTTCGTACAGATCTTGCAGGAAGAGCTGGTTCGTGCCGGGGTGCTTCCCGAAGATTATGACTTTGAGGCGCACAAGCAGCTTGTTCCCATGCAGCCGGGTGATGTGCCTGTAACATACGCGGATGTCACTGCCTTGCAGGAAGATTTCGGCTTTAAACCTTCGACCTCGCTTCGACAAGGGCTTCGTGCTTTTGCGGAGTGGTATGCGGGGTATTATTTGAAGTAGTTCTTTCGCTAAAGCCGCGGGGCTCTTCATTTCTTTTGCACGAAGTTTCGCTCAAGCCGCTGGGCTTTTCATTTCTTTTCCACGAAGAAAAGAAACGGAAACAAAGAAAATTCGCCGGCTGCACCTCCGAAGCTAAAATTTAGCTCCTTTCCCTAAAGAAAAAGAACTCGCTTTGCTCAAACAGCTTTTTCTTCTATACGGGAAAGAAACTAAATTTCTTCACGCTTCTCCGATGAGGCCGGA
>JAFUNS010000079.1 GCA_017472925.1 Bacteroides sp.
CCTACTTAGGCTGCCTTGGTAGTTCAACGGATAGAATAGAAGTTTCCTAAACTTTAGATAGGGGTTCGATTCCCCTCCGAGGTACAAAAAAGGATGCAAACCTCTGTTTTGCATCCTTTTTATCATCGTATTTTCTTAATCTTATTGAATAACTCCAAGTTCCTTACCAACTTTGATGAAGGCAGAAATAGCTTTATCCAAATGTTCGCGTTCGTGACCTGCCGAAAGTTGTACACGAATACGAGCTTGTCCCTTCGGCACTACAGGATAATAGAAACCTGTTACATAAATACCTTCTTCTTGCATCTTAGCCGCAAAATCTTGAGATAATTTTGCATCATAAAGCATCACAGCGCAAATAGCACTCTGTGTTGGTTTGATGTCAAAACCAGCTGCAAGCATATTGTCGCGGAAATAAGTTACATTCTCCATCAACTTATCATGAAGGGCGTTACTTTCCTTCAATATCTTGAACATCTCGATACTGGCACCTACAATTGAAGGAGCTACAGAATTAGAGAACAAATAAGGACGAGAACGCTGACGAAGCATGTCAATTATCTCCTTTCTACCGGTAGTAAAACCACCCATAGCACCACCGAATGCCTTACCCAAAGTTCCGGTAAAGATATCGATACGACCGTAAGCATTGTATTGTTCGGCCACGCCGTGACCAGTTGGACCAACTACACCGGCCGAATGCGATTCGTCTACCATCACCAAGGCGTCATACTTTTCGGCGAGGTCGCATATTTTGTCCATTGGGGCCACATTTCCATCCATAGAGAAAACACCATCTGTTACAATAATGCGATGACGCTGAGCTTGTGCTTCTTGCAAACACTTTTCCAATTCTGCCATATCAGCATTGGCATAACGATAACGCTTAGCCTTACATAAGCGTACACCGTCAATAATGGAAGCATGGTTCAATGCGTCTGAAATGATTGCATCTTCTTCTGTAAACAAAGGTTCGAATACTCCACCATTGGCATCAAAACAAGCAGCATAAAGAATCGTATCTTCTGTCTTGAAATAATCTGAAATAGCCGCTTCTAATTGCTTGTGCAAATCTTGGGTTCCGCAAATAAAACGAACCGATGACATACCATAACCATGGCTGTCCATAGCCGCCTTGGCTGCTTCTATCAAACGAGCATTGTCCGCCAATCCCAAATAGTTGTTAGCACAGAAGTTCAACACAGGCTGTCCTGCATTTACCTTAATATCGGCACGTTGAGGAGTTGTAATGATTCGTTCGTTCTTATATAAACCAGCCGCCTTGATATTTTCGAGTTCCTGCGCAAGAAACTCCTTCATTTTACCGTACATATGTTTTATGTTTTTATAAGTCTATATTTATGTCATTCAGAGCGAAGCGAAGAATCTCGGAAGCATAAAGTTGATGTTACCGAGATTCTTCCTCCCTTCGGTCGTCTGAATGACAATTTGAAAAATTATTCCCAATCCAAAATTACCTTACCGCATTGGCCGGATTCCATCACGTCGAAGCCCTTCTGGAACTCAGCAATCGGGAAGTGGTGAGTAATCACTGGCGACAAGTCGAGACCGGAAATCAACATCTGCTGCATCTTGTACCAAGTTTCCCACATTTCGCGGCCATAGATCCCCTTGATGGTCAATGCCTTGAAGATGATTTCACTCCAGTCTACGGTAGTAGTCGGAGGCAAGATACCGAGCTGTGCAATCTTCGAACCATTGTACATATTAGCCACCATGTCACGGAAAGCGATTGGAGAACCCGACATTTCCAAACCTACGTCGAAACCGCGCATACCGAGCTTTTCCATGGCACCGGCAACGGTTTCACCCTTCGATGCATTGACGGTGATGGTAGCACCCATCTTCTTGGCGATATCCAGACGGTAGTCGCTGAGGTCGGTTACCACTACGTTCTTGGCACCGGCAAAGCGAGCGATGGCAGTAGCCATGGTACCGATCAACCCGGCACCTGTAATCAACACGTCTTCACCCAAGAGCGGGAAAGAAAGAGCAGTGTGAGTAGCGTTACCGAACGGGTCCATGATAGCAGCCATGTCGTCCGAGATACGGTCGTCCAGCTTCACCACGTTCGATTCAGGGATACAGAGATATTCAGCGAAAGCACCGTCACGGTTCACACCTACACCAATGCTGTTTTCGCAGATGTGCTGCAAGCCACGGCGGCAGTTACGGCAATGGCCGCAAGCGATGTGACCTTCGCCAGTTACGCGGTCGCCCACCTGGATATTGCGTACACCCGGGCCTACTTCGGCTACAATACCTACATACTCATGACCGATAGTCATCGGAGTCTTGATAGTCTTTTGGCTCCATTCGTCCCACTTGTAGAAGTGCAAGTCGGTACCACAAATGGCAGTCTTCTTGATCTTGATGAGGACGTCGTTTACACCCACTTTTGGAACGGCAACTTCTTCCATCCAAATCCCCTTCTGGGCTTCCTTCTTAACTAAAGCTTTCATTTTCTTCTATTTAATTAGTTAGATTACATTCGTGTTTCGTATACAACCCACAAATATACGAAATTTTATAGAAAACAAAATAAAATAGCGGTGATATTCGGTGTAACGAGAAACAATAGCTGTTGCAGCACTTGGAGGAGGGCAGTACCTTCAAAATATAAATGGAAAACCCGATGAAATGGGGGAAAACCGTCATTTTACGGCCTTTTTTGTGAAGTTTTTCAGTTCTGGAAGAGCCTCAAAACACAGCTTTTGGAATTTAGGTTGAAAATAGTGTCACTCCTGTCACACTTCTTGAAAATCAATCGATTACGGTGACAGGAGCCGTTTCTCCTTACACCGTCCTTACACCCTAGCGAGCGTTCGCCGAAAGATGTAGCATCTTACCTCGATAAGATGTAGCATCTTACTGCGATAAGATGTAGCATCCGTTCGTGGTAAGGTGTAGCATGCGAAATGGTTGGCAAATCTTTGAGATTTGAATCGTGATAGGATAGCACCGGCTGTAACTCTTGTGGAGGTTACAGCCGGTGTTGTTATAGTAGAATCCATTGGGTTTACTTCATCCCTTTAAGCCTGTCCGTTGATAAGTACTAATCGAGTCGCGAAACGTCGAAGATGCCAGATTGTACTTGGAATAGCTATAATTGTTCTACTCTCGCTTGTGACAGACCTGTTGCCGTCATTATTTGTTCTACAGACAACCCCATCTTTTTCAGTTTTAGTGCGGTTTCTTTTATTGCTTCTGCATAGCCTTCCAGTCTTCCTGTGGATATATTATCTTCCAAAATGACTAAATCGTCAAGATGATGAAAATAGGCATTCATTTCCTTCTTGTCAAAGTAATCCAAACGAAGTAGTTCACGTGCTTCCTGTAAACCTGGAGCGATGGCATTTTCAGGTATTTGCCCTGTACTGAGATAATATGCCCATTGTTCCAAAGGAATATCTGATTGTTTTTTAAAGTCGAAAACCTTGAGAATATAATATTCAGGATAAAGTCTACTTGTTTCTGCAACCTTGAATTCCTGTTGTCGGAAGGGAGTAAGTTCTAATAATTCATTGCGGTGCAATCCACGAAATTCCGTTTTCCCATGATAAATAAAGTCCGTACTCGTTCCCAATGGGAAATAGACAATGTTGATACTATATATTTTATGGATGTAAGGGAATTCTTCATTATTATCTACACAACCTGTTATAAATTTAGAAGCTCCGAATATGGTTCTTTCATAATATGCATATCCATTGAGGTTCTGCAATTCGATTAGAACAAGTTTGTTTTGAGATGTTTTGGCAAGAATGTCTATTCGATTGTCATTGTCGTATTTTTCTTGCAACCTATCTGCATTTCTAAAAATATTTATGATATGAATCTGTTCTTCCAAGACGGTAGAGACCAATCCTTCTAATATACTGAAATCGGAATAAAATTGAAGGATTCGTTTCATTGCATAGTCAAACCGGATAAGTAAATTGTTCTCGTTCATGTCTTTATCATTTAATTGTTTCACCGCAAATGTATGAAAAGTTTTTTACCTTCCCAAACATTCATGGTAGTTTTGGTATTTTGGTGGGTACTTCTTCGGATGGTTTCGTTACATTATTTGTCATCATAAATTGTTCCGGATGCCCTGTACCCGTTGTAGGATGAAGTTTGAGTTCTTCTATCAATTTTCCTACTTTTTTATACGCTGCTGGTTCTGATTTTCGCAAACGTAAGATATCATTGATTGCTTTCTCAGAGAAAATAATATCATACATATCCGTTACGCACTAAAAAATCATCCAAATTTTCATTTTGCAGCATCTTCTTACATTTACCGCTCTTGATTTGTTCTTTCGCTTCATCAATACCGGCAAAAAAACGCTTTTCAGTCATAAGTGTTTCATCACACTTTTGTGTTGCCAATTTCTTCAACGCTTTAGCAGCTTTTCTCAGGAGTGATTCATCTTTTGCTATGATGCTCAATGCCTCATATATTTCTGCATTCAATTGTATTGCTGTCATATCTTTTATTTTTTAGTTTAACATCTTTGCAAAGAAACAAATTAATTCCGAACTTTCCTAGTGAATCAATTATAAAATACTTCTTCGGATGCTTACGTTATAGTACTCCCATTGGAGGATCTTCATGCCGGAACGGCAGTGTAACATCTTCATACACAGCGCGTCTGAAGTTCCTGCCGGACTGAAGATGATTCTGTGTAAAGTGCTACGGAACAGCAAACATAGCGGTTTCACGATATCAATCCTCATACCAAGTGCATTGATGATACGGTAGAAAGTGCTGACACTAGGATTGATAGTACCATTTTCAATGCGAGAGATGTACGATTGGGTCGTATTGATTCTTTTGATAACATTCGTATTC
>JAFUNS010000015.1 GCA_017472925.1 Bacteroides sp.
AAATACTCATCTGCAGAGGGAACGCCATGCGGCAAGGGGCTGGGCAGTCAGCCCCGACGAGCTTTCCGTAAACGACAACTTGCATGATTATGCCAATTATTGTTAACCATATTCAATTTTTCTATTATAGTTCATCTTATTCACAATAACCTACGGTTTGACCCAATACAACAATCATGGTTTCTTTCAATCCCAATGTTTCGACTACCTTCTGTTGGTTCCATCCACCACGGGCACGACTTCCGATACCGGCATTGGCACAATAGAGGTACACGTTTTGCGATACATAACCTACATTGACATAAGATACGGTATTGGCATCGCCCGGACGATGGCCCGGACCTGTCTTGTCGCTATCGGCAATGAACAGGAGGTTGAGGTAAGCCTTCTGGGCATCGGCACGGCCGGTAATGGAACGATGGTCGCCCTCGGCCACCAATTCAAGGGTGTGGTCCTTATAATTGTAATAATAGGCACCGGTCTTGAAGAACGCATAAAGTTCTATCTCCTGACGGTTGGAACCTGTAGGAGCAGTACGCTTGCCATCGGGACGATTCACGCCCAAGGCAGCCCACATCATGTTGGAGATGTCCTGTAACGAGATTTCCTTTTCGGTAAAGCCCTTGGACGACTTGCGGTTCTTGAGTGCCTGCATCAAAGTCATGCCTTCATCGTAAGTAGGAGGAAGCAACTTGATGGTCTTGGGTGCACCTTGTGCAAAAGAGAAGGTGCAGATAAATGCTATAAAAGCGAGGGTTGAGAATATTCTTTTCATAATCTTTTCTTTTAATCATACTCCCCTACGGGATTGTTCTTGTCATAGATAAACACTTCCCACACCTTGCAACATTTCGATTCGCCTTCCGGGCCCGAAACGGTAAGGGTAACGGTATAGTGCACACCATCCTTTTGATAAGTATGGATGGGGTTCTGCTCGGTCGAAGTGGTTCCATCACCAAAATCCCAATGCCAGGAAGTAATCTGTCCATGACTCTTGTCCTCGAACACTACCTTGCGGGTATCCTTCAGGGTGGTATGAGTCCATTTGGCTTCGATGGGCTTGCGGAACTGGGCTTCCAATGGCATCAGAGTAAACAAGCGTTGCATGGAGGCATTGCCATACATCTTGTGGTGCTTGGAGAGGTTCCAGAAGCCATTGTTGCCGGGGTCTCCATCGTAATCGATTACCGCCCAGCAAAGGCCAATCTTCTTGCCTTCGTAAAGTTTGCTCTCGGTCGAAGCAGCCGGACCTCCATCGGGGCTGGCATAATCGAACGGGGTGATGTAGAATTCAAACTTCAGTACACCATCTTCGCCATGCTTGAAGTTGTAATCGTAGGCATAGTTGGCATAAGGAAGGTCCTTGAGCCATTGTTGAGGGCCCCACACCATGGTCCACGACTTGCCTTCGGTGGGTGGTGTCATGATGTGATAGTTCTGAGCATGTACATTCTGATGGAGGAAGAAGGATTCGAAGCGGGTAAGAGCCTCTTGATTGTGACGGAATTGGTCGATATGAGGGCCACCCGAGAGGTCGGCATCCACCACAATCTCGTAGGTATCGTTGCGAAGTCCCAAGGTATTGAAATCCCAGAAATCATCGTAGGCTTCGTAATAGAAATACAAGCGGTTCAAGCCTTCTACCCAACCCACCTTCACCTTGATATCAAGGGTGGACTTGTTGATGCCCTGGTGCTTGCGACTATCGTCCCACATCTCTTCGACGGGCACCACATAACTATCGGGCACCACATCCCAATCGGCAAAGGAACCGTCAATGCGTGGAATCTGATTCTTAGGGAATTGGAAAACTTTGAAACCGGGTTCAGTTACTTGTACATCGGGAGTTTGTGCGAGGGCACTTCCCGACAAGAAAGCGCCCAACAACACACAACCTACTCTACTGAGACTATTCTTTAGAGTTATCATAATCAATACTTATAAAGTTCTACCTTCAAGAATTTAGGAGTGGGCTTGTCGAAATCCAAGCCTTGGCCGGAGAAGCCTTCATCGGCAGCAGGCAACAAGTCGTAGCGCAACTGGATATCGTCACCATTGAGCCAACGGCCTTCTATCCATTCTCCATTCTCGAAACGCCCTTCGGTAGTCTTGGCCAAGCCTACCACACCCTTACCATCGGCCGGCAAGAATTGTACGCGTATATTAGAGCCCAAGAACAAGAAGGTATCATCGGCCAGCTGGATAGCAATGGCATAACCTTGTGCATCAGGAGCATAAGTACCGCCCAAACGTTGGGGAGCACCACCCTTGCGCTGACCGCTCGATACAAGTTCGTACACCAGCTTATAGTCGCCCATCACCACTTCGTCTTTCAAACGGGTGGGGTCGAGTGCCTTTACCCATGTAGCCGAGATGGTACCCTTGGCCTGTGCTTCCAAAATCAAATCGGCTACACTACCGGCCAACTGGTAGAACTTGCAGAAGGTTTCATTGGCAGGAGAAGCAATGCTTCTTTCCACTCCAAACGGAGAATAACCGATACCACCCATCTGACCGATGGTATAGGCTGCATTAGCAGCACCACCTTGTCCGGCACGAGATTCGGGCACAAACACCGGATTACCTGCACGGGCATACATTTGGATAATGGTAGGATAATCGGGCAAATAAATGTCCGGAGAAAGGATATCGATAGCGGGAGCTGCTGCACGCCAAATGTCATGATTCTGCGCTTGAGGTCCACCGGCAGGGTAATTGCCCGGATGCTTGTCTTCGGGTTGTACAATCCATGCATTCACGAAAGTAGGTATGGGGTGAACATCCTTACCAGCCTGGGCAATGGCATTCATATAGTGGCCATAATTCCAAGCCATGAACATTTCGTCGGTATAGTCGCCTTTACCAAACACTTCTTCCCAAGTACCTGAGGTCTTGCATCCTTGCTTTTCCCAAGCAGCACGTGTTTCGGGCAACAATTGTTCCTTGTTCTTGACCAGATAGTCAATCAATGCCTGAGGTACGGGGCCATTGAATGCCTTTACAGCTTCGGGATGATAGTCGCGGGTATATCCATGCAAGCCCACTTCATTGTTCACCTGCATCATAACGACGGTTTGTTCTTCACGATCCACCTGAGCAATGTGCTTCATGAGTTCGCCATAAGCCTTGGCATCGGCTTCCCAACTGGTTTGTGAGAGCGTAGTCATAATGGACAATTGCTTGCCATCCTTGGTCAATGCCAATGGGAAACGACCGGTATCCTTCTTTACCCACTTCGGAGTATAGCTGGTATAACCATTCTTCCAGCTACCAAACCACAACAAGGCCAACTTCAAATCGTTGGCACGGGCATCTTCAATCAATTCATCGACAACCTTGAAATCGAACTTGCCTTCTTCGGGCTCAATCATTTCCCAAGAAACTACGGCCAATACGGTATTGACACCCGACTCCTTCAACTGGGGCCAATAAGGTTTCATGTATTCACGACTGGAAGCAGCCGAATTGGTCAATTCCATAGCCAAAGCCAAATAAGGCTTTCCTTCTACAATGAGCTGGGTTACATCACCCCTCTTTTCGAGATGAGGGATGGGAGCCAATTCACGTTGTTCATCCACCTTTTGATTCCCTGCACACGAAAAGAAGAAGAACAGGGACAACAAGATTAAAACTGTATTTTTCATATTTGTTTGAGATTAATTTCCATTATTTAAATTTTCCAAAACGGGATTTCTCGCGGGCAACGGGTTCATCCAACAACTGGAAAGTGGTAGCCGGACCTAAATTACGATCACCCTTCCAGGAAGAAAGTTGCCATGCCACATATCCGTCGGGGGTTACTTCGACCATCTGCAACGGTGCACGTGAAGGATTGAATTGGATTACATCCTTCTTGTTCCATTCATTGAACCAGTTAGTGATAACCGTATTTCCATTAGCCAAACGATAAGCCTTCTGAGGATTGGTCAAGCCATAATCTACCGCATTGATTTCCCATACTACGGTACCATCGCGCTTGATTTCCTTCACCGGCCCCTTACGACCTACCATCAGGATGTTTCCATCAGGTAACTCCGATGCCGACCATGGGCCAAAGAGTTCCCAACGATTGAGTTCCTTACCACGATGATTGTACTCGGCTACAAATCCCATGGCCATATTGGATACCAACAATGTGCCCTTACTTGTGAGGCGGGCATTACGGAACTGACCATGTACACTACCCTTTTCATCGTATGGCAACACAAATTCATGGACAATCTTCTGATTGGAAATTTTCATGACAACCACCTTGGCCGGTTTGGCATTCAAGACATACACCACATGGTTCTTCCCGATGGGTTGGATGGTGTGTATTTCGGTTCCTTTCGGAGCCAACGAACGCCAGATTTCGGCACCTTGTTCATCCAATTCGGCAATACCATATTGGTCGGCAATCAGGATGTGTCCATCATTCATCAATACCGCATCACTAATTTCACCTTTACCCTTGGCATTATCATATTTCCAAACGATTTCTCCTTCCTGAATCTTGTAGATACGACGGTTCTTTGACTGACCGGTATACATGAAATCGTGACGGGACAAATCGCCCAATTCTAATTCATTATACAATTCGCGGATTTCCTTTTCGGTCAAGGCCGAATCGTACATACGGGCATCGCTGATGCGGGTACCTTTCAGGTAAGAATCGCCTTTGAAAGGTGCACGACCCATCCAATTGTAAATAGGTGACTCTTTGGGGAAAGTTTCGGACATGGTAAACATCTTGTTATTGAAAGCTACCAGTTTGCCATTCAAGAACAAACGACCTTCGTCATCGTTTTGGGTATAGACTACATATTGCCAATTACCCTTTTCAGAGGGTTTGCCAATGTCCATCAAGGTTTCATTCTTCCATCCACCTACTGAATTTTCACTACGTTGTACATTCAGTTTATAAGCTTGGTAACGACCTTCTGTCTGGGTATTGAGAGGAAGTGTAGAGAAAGCCCAAAGAAAATAGCCTTGTCCTTTAAGGGAAGCATCAGCATCGACCTTGTATCTCACGGCAATGGTGAACTGACGCAATTGTTGCAACTTTTCGCCAATGCCCTTTCCCAAATCAATATATCCGTCTTCATTACCCAAATAGACACAACCGGATTCCAACGAGGCAGAGCCTTGCAAGGTACCATCAAAATGGGAAGCACTCTTATCGCGGACAACCTTTCCGTTGTCGTTCATAAAATCATAATGCAGAATCAAACTTTCCTGAGCAAATGCCCCCAAGGAGCCTATCGCAAGGAGAACAATCAATAATACTCTTTTCATAATATTCAGTTTATGTGATACCTTTATTTTCTAAAATCAAATATCAAACGAATGTGGAAACCTTCGTCACCCGATTTGATACGGATATTGTCGGGTTGGCTCAATGGGCCTAATTGTTCCAACGGTTTGTAGCTTTGTATAGGAGGAATGGAGAGCAAGAAGGATATGTCTCCTTCGGGGAAACGCACCATGCTTCGCTCTTGCTTGCGAGGAGCTGTTTCTTGCAAGCCTCCCATTTCGCCTGGCGTCTGGTCAACCGGTTCTACAGGGGTAAACAAACGGAGATAGAGTCCTTCGTTCAGGGTAGCTACACGCCACGAACTTCCCTCCTTGTCCTGCAATTCCATCCAACGAAGATCGCTACGATAGCCCTTGAATTCAGGATAAACAGGAGGTGTAGGAGCATTATATTCGCCCGTAGCCGTATTGTTATAAGCCATTTGCCACAAGCCGAATTGCTGACCCTTCAAGCGATTTCGCCATACCCGATAAGGGCCACGACCTACCCAAGATACACTATCCACTTTTTCTTCGGGATAATTGAAGGTAAGGCCCAATTGCCATTTGCTTTCATCGGTAAAGAAAGGTGCCAATCCATGTCCGCGTTCATCGTTCAGCATGACGGCATCCATGTGCAACAATCCATCGGGAGTTTGTCTCCACTGAATACTATCGATGCCTCCCTTATACCAGAAGGTATTCACAATAGTACCATCGGCTTCTACCCGTTGTGTATGTTTGCGCACTTGTATCTTCATTCCTACGGGGAATGGTCCTTCAAGGCCATCCTTGGTAAAAATTCCCTGTTCGTTAAAAGTAATGGATGCTACCTTGGAGGATGGTGCTGACGCAAAAGAAATGCATGTTTGTTCATCGGCACGATGTATAGGAGCTGTCCAATGACACACTTCCTTGCCCTGATGGTCAAAGGCTCTAAGTTCCAACACTTCTCCCTTGCGGAATTCCGTAGGCAATTCAAAATGAGCATAACCACTCTCGCCTGGAGCAATAGCGGGCAACGAGACGCTTCCTGCAACAAGGACCTTGTCCTGCAAATCCTTTACACGCCAATCCATCTTACAATCCTTCAGATGAGTAAAGAGGAAACGATTGGATACAAGCACACGTCCATCGAAAGAAGGTCCTACATGCAAACGGTCGATATAGATGGGGCTCCATACCTCACGAATGGTATAGAAACTGGCTTCGGGTTGGCGATAAGGATCCAAACAACCATCGGGGCCATGTCCACCATCACTATCCAAAATACAATCTTTTATATCGAAACCCTTTTGCCCGAACACCTTTCCTTTGGATTTTCCGGTAGGCAAATCGGTACGACGAACGGCCTCGTCTACATACGCCCAAATAAATCCACCGGCAAACAAAGGCGAGCGTGTCCAATGGCCCCACATATCTTCCAATGCGGCACCTTGTCCCTTGTCGTACTTGCCATGAAGAAACTCGGTAGGCATGAATATCTTTTGTCCGTTGTGCAAGCGATAAGTACCGGTTTGGTAAGCCGGATAGTGATGAGTGTCTATGTCGCCAAAATCACTCCAAGGATGCACCACATGTCGGTGTTGGATATCCAATTGTCCGAAGAGCGAATCTACCGTACGGTTCCATCCTCCTTCGTTACCATTACTCCATATAAAGATACAAGGATAATTTACATCACGCTTCACCATTTCGTGTGTCATTCTTACAGCTGTTGTATCATCGTAATGGGTTTGCCATCCGGCCAATTCATCGAAATAGAGCAAGCCCAACGAATCGCACACTTCCAAGAAATGACGATCAGAAGGATAATGGCATCGAACGGCATTCATATTCATTTGTTTCAACAACAAGCCATCTTCCAAACTCATCGCCTTACTAAGCGAGCGACCGGTTTCTGGATGGAAACAATGTCTATTGGTTCCTTTCACCAAAAGTTTGGTACCATTCAAATAAATACCGTCGTAAGGACGAACTTCGATGGTGCGGAACCCTATTTTCTGAGTGAAGCTATGTCCGTTACCTAATGTAAAGGTAGCTGTATAGAGATTGGGATGCTCGGGGTCCCATGTTTTAGGATTAGGATACACCCAACATCCTTTTGATTTATCATAGGATACCGGTTGACCATTGATGCTAAGCGCCACAGACTCACTTACAGAAGCTGGTTGAGTCTTTACTTGCGCATATATTTCTCCGTTGGCACGAGCATCAATACTGACATGTTCTATGTATTCCTTCGGCAACACTTCAATATAAACAGGTCGGTAAATACCACCAAAAAGCCACCAATCGGCACGACGCTCAGCCGAATTTACACTTGCATTGGCCGATTCCTTGCTAACCAGGACTTCCAACGTTTGTTTCTTTCCGGGGCGGACAAAAGGAGTGATATCGTAAGAGAACTCCGTAAATCCTCCTTGATGGATGGGGCCCACCTGCTGCCCGTCAATCCATACCTGCGTATCGGTCATGGAACCTTCGAACACCAGTTTGTAGACATCCCCTTTAGGAGCCTTGAAGGTAGTACGATAACGACCGGTTTCTGTGCTGGGTTTCAGCCCTTTCGTCCTATAAAACCGACCATAGGTATATTCCCCATATCCTTGAAGTTCCCAACACGAGGGTACTTCTATCTTTCCCCATTTGCCGGAGTTCATCCCGCCACTACAACGAAACTCCCACGTCTTTGTATCATCGGGACCCGTGCCCGAGAGGTATAGACGCTCCGATTCTTGAGCCCAGACGAGCAACCCCATCTGACACCCAAGAAAAGCGATAATAAGTTTCAGATATGTTTTCATAGTATCAAACTATAGATTATTTAATCAATCGATAAATCAAATCCAATTTGGTATACTTCCGTTCTTGCGCATTGTTCCAATGTTCCATCAAGCCCAATGGAGCGGTAATAGGTGTACCATCGCGTTCTGGGTCGTACACCGTACCACTTACCGGATTAGGAATAGTAGCAGCTTCGCGCAAATATTCATCACAATAATTGAAATTACGGAATTCAGGCCACTCACCTACTAACATATCCAAACCTACGGCATCGCATGCCACTTCGTCTTGCGAAACAATGATAGAGCAACACCAATCGTTATTAAAAGGAGGTTTTTGCCACTTAGGTTGCGGTTTTCCGTTTACATCGCGTGAGCCATAGGTACCATCAATCAAGAAAAGCAAGGTCTTTTGCCCCAAATCCTTATGACCAATAAAATCAACAAAAGTCTTGTAACCCGGCTTACCATGACGCTTGTCGGGGCTAATGTTGTTATGAGCATTCTTTCGCCATTGCAAGAAGATATCGGTTGCGCCATACCAGTTCTTGGCGGTAAGCGTTACACCCGGGCCATTATGAGTCTTCAACAAGGCCGAATTGATGAGATAATCAGCATCGACAATACACTTGGCCAAACCTCTCGCCATCTTTCCATTGTCTACCGAATACTTGATTTGTTCAGGATAATATTCGCACTTGATTCTTCCATCACCACCGATATTGTCAATGAATATCACTTCGGGGAACAATCGATGAATCTTGTTGTAGATACTATCTGTAATGGCACGACTGGGCTCACATACAATAATATCATTTTCGGCCACTCCTGCATCGTTTACCAAACTTTTAACTAAAGCCAAGGTAACAAATGGAGAAGAATTCAATTCAATGGTATCGCGATGGGTCAACGCATTGTTCATATTCAATTTGATGGCAATCTTTTCTCCCTTCTTATAACCTCTCTTCATGTCTCGCTTTGTTTCGTTGAACGAACGGAACAAAGCTTTCCATGCCTTCTTTACTTTTTTCTCACCCGTTAATTGGACAACAGCCTCTTTAATCATTGCATCAGCCTTTGCCTGGTCATTCCAACGATCTTCTACCCAAAGACCGGTTTCCAAATCCCATTTAGCCACACCCGGGCTATGTACCCATACCACTCTACCCGGATGAATACCTTTACCTTCTCCCAATGGTTGATTAGGGCCAACAAACAACTTGGGTTGAGCTTGAATCATAGTCAAGCCAACCAACATTACACTTAATAGTGTAGTCAGAATTCGTTTATTTTTCATTGTATTATAAATTTGATATTAATAATCATTTTATTCTATTAGCAAAAATCGGAATTTAAAAGAACTATTCCAATAGAGAAACGTACAGATGTATGTTGAAATGTACATTTTATGAGGAAGAGGGTTACAAAAAAAGGCCGGCAAAACGCCAGCCTTTTCTAAAACCTTAAAGAAAAATCATTTTTAATCTTCTTCTCCATCTGCTTGTTTTGAGAAAGCCGAAGGAGATATACCGAATTGTTGTTTAAAACATTTACTAAAATAGAATGGATCATTTATACCCACTTGGTAAGAAACTTCGGCAACTGTATATTTACCTTCCTTCAATAGTTCGGCTGCTTTCTTCATACGCATGATGCGAATGTATTCGTTAGGTGAATAACCGGTTACCCCACGCACTTTCCGATAGAATACTGTTCTTCCAAAATTCATCATGGTAGCAAATTCATCTACCGAGAATTGCGTGTTAGAAATTTCCCTCTCCATAATCTCGGTCAACTTATCTGCAAACTCTTTATCCTTTTCTGAAGTACAAATAGCCGGACGAGCCATATTGGGTTCATTCGAGAATTTTTCACGCAATTTTTCCCGTTGCTCTATTAATTTAATGGCACGAGCCAACAATAGCTTAGGACTGAAGGGTTTGGTTATGTAAGCGTCTGCGCCACTTTCCACACCTTCCAGATGACTCTCGGCCGAGCTCATAGCCGTAAGCAAAATGATAGGAATATGACTGGTATTGAAATCGTTTTTCAGTTGACGAGTCACTTCAAAACCGGTCATTCCCGGCATCAGCACGTCACATATAATCAAATCGGCATCGTATTCTTTCGCTTTTTCCAAGCCCGATGTTCCATCTGCAGCTGCTTCCACCTCGAAATAGTGGCCAATCTCTGCTTTCAAGAAATCGCGCACATCATTATCATCCTCAATAATCAGCACTTTACGCTTATTCAACGGAACACTCAAATCAAAGGTTTTATGTTCTTCATCCTCTTGTGGCTCAGTGCGCTGATTTTCTTCTTCCATCAACACATTGTGAGGAATCAAGAAATCTTTTTCCTCGTACACCGACGGATCGGTTGGCAACGTAACGGTAAAGATAGAACCTCCTCCTTCATTTTCCTTGTATTCAATGGTTCCTTTATGAACATTGACCAATTCGTGGGTCAGGTGCAATCCTACTCCTACACTACTCCCCGAGAAGCTACTTTGCATAAAACGCTTGAAGAGTTCGTCACGTTTTTCTTTAGGTATGCCTACTCCTGAATCTGTTACCGAAATAATCAGCTTCTTGGTTTCTTCATCTACCGTTACCTTAAAAGTAATCTTTCCGTTACTTGGAGTATACTTAAAGGCATTTGAAACAAGATTATAGGTAACCTTGTCCAAATTTCCTTTGTCAATAAACATTTTATAGGAGGCCACAGAGGGAACAAATCTGAAGTCCATGTGTTTAGATTCGGAAGCATCGTTGAAACTCAAGAATATTTCATAAAGGAAGGCTATCACATCGGTTTCTTCCAAAGAAAGAGCCAACTTATTGTTCTGCATCTTACGGAATTCCAACAACTGATTAATCAAACGGAGCAAACGTTGGGTACTCTTCTCCATAATCTTCAATGAATAAGTCATTTCCTTAGGTACTTTTCCACCGTGTTGCATTTTCTCCAAAGCCCCTTGAATCAAAGTAAGCGGAGTACGGAATTCGTGAGATATATTGGTGAAGAATACCAGTTTATATTCGGTTAGTTGTTTTTCCACCTGAATACGGTTGCGCAAACGAGTAAAGTTACGTGCCAACACATAAACTACATAGAAAGCAACAGAGAACAAGATGATATATACCAAGAAGGCCCAAGTGGTCTTCCAGAAAGGAGGCTTAACCACAATTTTCAAAACGGCCTCCTCATCTCCCCAAACACCGGCACTATTACAAGCCTTTACGCGTAGTTTGTAAGTACCCGGTTGCAAGTTCTTATAAGCTGCAAAGTTCAAAGAGGAAGGACTACTCCAATCCCTATCGTAATTATCCAGTTTATAGGTATATTTCGTTTCAACTCCATCCGAATAATCAAAGATGGAGAAATCAATGACAAATGAATTTTGGAAATAGTTCAATATCACTTCATCCGAATAAACCAATGCACGTTCCAATTGAGAATCCACATCACCTGGATGCATGGAAATACCATTCACCTTCAAATCGGTAAAAGACACTTGTGGCACAACAGACGATACGCCTTCTATTTGTTCTGGAGTAATCACCACCAAGCCATGATTGGAGCCAAACAATAATTTCCCATTATTGCTGATGCATCCACTATTCTCACTATATACATTTCCTAAAGCAAAGGTAGAGAAATAAAAGTTTTCAAATGATACATTATCCGGATTGAAACGGGATATACCATATTCGGTAGCAATCCAAAGTTTCCCTTGTCTATCCTCTACGATAGATTGAACCATATCATTTACCAACCCATCCTTAGAATCATAGTGATGGAATGTCAAATTCTTATAATCATCAACAGGTGTACACATAGCAAAACCTGCACCGGTAGTTCCTATCCAAATACGACCTTGCTTGTCTTCACTGATGCACTTAATTTCACTACTATTCAATTTTCGATTATTGTAGTTATACACTACATAATCATTTGAATCGGCTATCAAGGAATCGGGATGAAAAACATATACCCCCGCACTGGTACCAACCCACATCCAACCGTTATGGTCCTCTGTAATGACACGTACTTGACGCTGACTATAGTTTTCATGCAAAAAATGTCTGAAAACATATCCATTCTCCTTTTTTATGGCCAAGTTAAGTCCCCCTCCAAAGGTACCGATCCACATACGTCCCTTTTTGTCCTTACACATGGCAAAGATATTATCACTACTCAAGCTGGTAGAATCAAAAGCACTATGTGTATACCATCGATTATTCACCTTAATCCCTTTACTACGGCTACCATACCAAACTTGTCCTTCATCATCTTCTACCACCGCATAAATACTAGATTGGAAATATTGTTTCTCCCCTATGGGAGTCATTTCATAATCAAACGTATACAATCCTCCTTGGCGTGTCCCAGCCCAAATGTCACCATTCTTCATCTTTGCAATCATTCGTACCGCATTGGCTCGATTGGATAGATTTTCATTTTCGGGGAAAATACGTAAAGCACCTTCATTCAAGACGGTAAGATGAGAAATACCTGTATACTCAGAACTAACCCAAATGCCTCCCGCACGGTCTTCCATAACATATTGCAGGAAGTTTGAATTAATATGACTTACTCCACCCACATCTGTTTTAAAGTGTTGTAATTCTTCTGTTTTCTTATCATATGCGAATAATCCGTTTCCATAAGTGGAAATCCAAATAATATCTCTTGAATCGTGTACCACATGATATCGTTCTCCATCAATATATGAAACCAATTCATCGGGCATTAATTGGAAAGATTTCACTTTCTTAATATCCTTGTCTACATACCATACTTTACCCGTTTGGTTATGAATCCAATAATTGCCTTTATTGTCAGGAACGACTAAGCCCCTTTTAATATCAAGTTCCTTGTTCCTATACAATTTACAAGTATTCAAATCGAATGTAAAGCCCCCTTCATTCGTAAAGATAATCCATTCATGATGCTTACGGAAAGAACCATAAGTTTGTGAGGTTTGTAAATCATTGGAAGTACTGGCCACCAAACGACACGTTCCATCAGGTTGTTCTTGGAATATACTTCCTTTATTCGACAAGAAGAACATTTTACCATCATATTCCATCGCATGGAAAGCAGCATGTCCCTCTCCACGCATCACAAATTTATCACCAACCAATTCGGCAATACCATCCATAGTACCCGCCCAAATACGATGACGGGAATCTTCATAAATGTACACAACCCGGTCGCTGGGCAAGTTACCTTTTTCTTTCTTATAGACCTCGGATGAAAAAGCACCGTCACGATACATCACTTTCCGACATCCATTTCCATCCAACCAAAGCCATATATCTCCATCCGATGTCTCAAGATGATCCTTGTAATACTGAGTATGCTCGCCACAACCTGTAAAATCGACAAAACAATCTTTTTTCAAATCATAACAATTGTACAAATTGGGAGTGGTAGCCATCCACAGAAAACCATTTTTATCTTCATATAGTTCGGCAATTCGATGGTCGGACAATGAAATTTTCCCAGGTTCAGGGCGAAAGGATACAAACGAATTGCCATCATATCGGCTAAGGCCATTCAAGGTTGCCATCCAAATAAAGCCTTTGCTATCCTGGAAAACATAACGGATGGAATTATCGGCTATGCCATTTCCAGTAGTCAATTTTAATGACTTAATTTCAACAGAGGCCTGTAAAGGTAAACAAATAAATAGGCATAATGCCAATATATAAGAAAAAATTCTATTCATGTTTTTCGTTTATAGATTAAGGATAGGCAAAGATAGTAAAAATCACCCATACAAAAAGAGAATATACCAAAAAAGACCTATCCGTTATAAAAAACAACGGATAGGTCTATACCTCATTCATTCCAAAACTAAAGTTATGTTTCGAAAAAACCTTTATTTCTTGGGTTCAAACTTCAAGTAAAAACATCCCGTCAACGGATCGGCATGGTCGGAACTTACCATTTGATTAGGTTGACTTTGTGGACCTAGTTCGCGAGCATTCTTGAATTTGGTACCTACAGGGCTGATAGCATTCAATACAGACAATTGTCCATTGGGGAATACTCCCAAAGTATTGTCATTATTGCGTTGCACTTGTTTGCCTGGTGTAAAGAGATGCAAGAACAAATCATCTTCCTCTGCTACGATTTTTAAAGTACCCAATGTAGTGCTGAGGTCAGCTGCATAAAGTTTTGAATGGAAACCTTTAAACTCTGGATACTCCCACGATTCACCGGTAAGTGTATTGTTATAATCCTTTTCCCAAAGTCCGAACGTCACACCTTTCATACGGTTCTTCCAAACCCGATAAGGACCATTACCCAACCACTTTACACTCTTCACCGTTTCTTCCGGGAAATCAAAGGTTACTCCAATGTGAGGATAATGCCCACCTACATCAAAAGAATAATCAATTTTCACCCATTCGGATGGTAACAAACTGATACGGATATAGTTTCTCGCTTGTCGTTTGCTCCCTTCCTTTTTAAACCAGAAAGTTGCTTGTCCATTATTACCATCAAGTCCCATCTTGGATACTTCCAATTCACCTACGCTGAATCGAGGTCCTCCGGTCAACGGCAAGACTTTTCCATCCACCTCTATACGATTAATAATTCCCTTTTGTTTATTAACCACCAATGTTGTGTTACCTTTTACATAGGTTATTTCATTGCCATTCTCTGTACATTGGGCCGATTCTCCTTGTGTCTCAACCAGTTGATTAGCATATTTGCTGGCCGGCGTAATGGTTTTTGTCCAAATATAAATTTCTTTTCCTTCCCAATCAACAGCTTTCAGACGCAACATATCATAGTCTTTCCAGTCTTCGGACAATTTAATTCTCAAATAGCCAGTCAAACCTGGAGCTACAGAAGGTACTTCTACCGTTGTAGGTTGTACTTTAGATTGACCGGTTGGATAGTCCCATTTCACCCATTCAGCCGTAAATCGACATTGATTAAGATTGGCGAAATGGTAACGATTCTCCACCTTCATACGACCATCGAAGGTTAGTGGCAAATAATCCATTCCTTCTATATAAATGGGCGACCATATTTCCTTGATGGTATAGAAACTTCCTTCTTTTTCACGGTAAGGGCCTAATATACCATCAGCTCCATGATTACCATCGGTATCCATCTCATTGTTCCGATCGTTTCGTACAACTCCCTGATCAGCCAAATCCCATAAAAAACCACCTGCACTAAGAGGTCGGTCAAGCATCAAATTCCAAAAGTCATCCAATCCGGCACCATGCCCCCCATCATACAATCCATGCATAAATTCGGTGGGGAAGAACACCTTCTTGTCATCAAAGAAATAGTTGGTCGCTACCCCATAAGGAATATAATGGAAAGTATTTACATCTTTCTCTTCCAACCAAGGATGTATAACTTTTCGTTTCTGAATATCATAACGAGCATATTGTGGTAATAACTCAAAGTTGAATCCACCTTCATTTCCATTTCCCCACATCACTACACAAGGATGATTCACATCACGGGTAATCATTTCACGTACCAACTTCTGTCCCACTTCCGTATCATAAGGGGGATATTGCCATGCTGTCAATTCATCAATCACATAAAGGCCCAACGAATCACAAATTTCCAAGAAGTGCTTATCGGGTGGATAGTGGGACATGCGTACGGCATTCATATTCATTTCTTTGATCAGTAAGGCATCATCCAAACTGATAGTAGCATTGGTAGCTCTACCCGATGTAGGCCAATGGCAATGTCTATTCACACCTTTGAATCGTATTTTCTCACCGTTCACATAGAATCCATCACCCGGTCGGAGTTCTGCCGTACGGAATCCGAACTTTTCAGTCAACCTATGTTTTAATTGTCCGTTTTCCAACAATGTCACTTCTACCTGATAACGATTGGGAAATTCCGACGACCAAAGTGCAGGCGAAGCAAATGTTGCATTTAAGCGCAATGAATCTTGTTTATGTATAGGCTTACGAATAGGCGAACCATAGTCACGTCCATCCATGGTCTTCACTTGTGCTACCAATTCACCTTTATTCATCATTTTTCCTAAAAACACATCCATGCGGAAGTTACCATCTGCGCGGGCATCGATAGCCACTCGTTCAATGTGTTTTTGTGGCAAAGCTTCGAGCCATACTGGTCGGAATATTCCACCAAAAACCCAAAAGTCTGCATTACGCTCAGCCTGTTCCACCGTTTGGTTGGATGAAGCTTTATGTACGGTTACTTCCAACAAATTCTCTCCACCATACTTCAACAATCGGCTGATGTCATAACGGAAGCGATAGAATGCGCCCTGATGTTTCGGGCCGGCTGACCGACCATTTATTTTCACTTCCGTATCAGTCATCGAGCCATCGAACACGATGTTTACTTTGCGCTTTTTCCACTCGGCCGGTACTTGGAAGCGATATTTGTATAAACCACTTTCATTCAAGCGTTCCTTTGGGTCGGCATAATGTCCATAGGTAAACTGTCCGAAACCATGAAACTCCCAATTAGAAGGGACCGGAATTTGCTTCCACTCGCCACTCTGTCTTCCGTCTCTGCAATAAAAATCCCACATTACGGCATCATCGGTTCCTTTTCCCGATAAATAAATGGTCTCTGTAGTCTGAGCCATTGCTATGCCATTACCCAGCAATAAAGCCAAACAACCCCATATGATTTTCTTCATTAGCATTCTTTTAAATGATTAGTTCATTACAAAAACAAAAAAGAGGGCACACGCCCTCTTTAATTTTAATCCATATGGAATACTTCTGGCAATGGAATAGTTACCGGTGAATTATCAGGATTCACTTCCATAATATCGGCCATATAATCCCACCATTTTTGAACGATTGGATTATCACCCATATCTTGAGAAGAACCTTCACCTTTTGTCTTTTGACAAGCAAAAAGGATATTGGTATCCTTGTCCCAATAAATGGAATAGTCGTATACACCACCATCAGACAACATCTTCTTCAATTCCGGCCAAATGGCTGCATGTCTCTTTTCATATTCTTTTTCGAAGCCTGGCTTCAAAAACATTTTAAATGCTTCACGTTTCATGACATCTTTATTTTAATAGGTTAATAAATTATCTCTTTTCATGGAAAATAGGTGAGTTGGTTTTCTGTTCTGTAGAATAGAACTGAACAGCACTGTCATTCATCTTTGGATATTGCTTCTTTAACAGATTAATCATTTCAGCACCAGCCCAAATTACCGGACCGTATCCGTGTGCAGCAGCTACATTCACCGGTCGATAGTAATAGAATGCCGGGTCAAATGCCATACCTGTACCTACACAAGTACCTTCAACTTGTCCCTTTTCATTGATTTGAGTAGTAATCGCATTCCAGCCCAATGTAACAACCGGTCCGTAAGCCAATGCATCAATCCATCCTTTATTGATAGCATGAGCCATACAATATACATAAATGGCAGTAGCCGAAGTTTCCAAATAAGAATCATTACGGTCAAGCAACTGATGCCACAAGCCTTCGCCACTTTGGCAAGCGGCCAGACCTCTTACATGAGCACAGAACAAATCCATAATCTTGGCTCTTTGCGGATGGTTTTCAGGCAATACATCCAACACTTCACACATGGTGAGCAAAGCCCAACCATTGGCACGCCCCCAGTGGAATGCCGGATGGTCTTTCATTTCTTCTACCCAACCGTGACGGAACAAGTTCTTTTCAGGTACCCACATACGTTCAGCAAATTGAAGCACTTGCTTTACAGCTTCTTCCTGATACTTCTTTTGTTCGTCACCGGCAATGCAAGAATACCATGCTACAGGAGGAATACCCATAAACATATCATCCAACCACAATGTATTGTACAACGGACGAGTACGGGCAAAAGTACCATCAGACAAACGATACTCACCATTCATAATAAAGTCCATATAATTCTGGATGAGTGCGTTCAAGTCCAATGAAGAATCTTTCATTTGCGCCTTCACCATAGCTGCGCATACCGCACCTGCATCGTCCAAAGCACGAGGATCGAGGATTTGTCTCATTTGTCCATCTAACTTTCCACCTTCTTCCATTATCTTACGGAAATGTGGAGCAACTTCTGCCAAGAATTTGAAACGGTCTGTTACATAATCCATATATGCCTTATCGCCGGTAGCATCAGCAGCAGCCAACATAGCGGAGTATGTTACTCCCCATTCATAACTGGCCAAACGGAAAGTTCCGCGTTCCAATTGTGCATCAGCATCTATCTTAGTGTAATCTGTGATGACTTCACCGGTATTCTTGTTTACCACACGGGTAGGAGTACAATCTTCCAAATAACGAAGCACTCTATCCATATCCGCCTTGATGGTTTCAACCGCAGGTACTCCATAAGGAACCTTGTAATCCGGTTGCAACAAGTGCAAAGGAGTGTTAGAGTCATTTATTTCTTCCTTTTTCTCTGTAGTAGTTGGAGCACACGATGTCGCAAGCACCAGCGCCCCCATCATTCCTAATAATCCTATTTTCTTCATAATATCTTATTTATTTAAATTCATATCCTCTAAAAACACCTTCCTTCAAATCTGCTCCAAAGTAGAAACCAGGCTGAGTAGGTTGGTTGTAAGCCACATTTTGTGTAACAATACTGATACGATATGCCGGATCTTCCAAGAACGTATGGAAACGGTAATCGGTCGGAATGGTCGAAACATATAAGCGCAATGCCGAGTTGTCTTCTGTACGATACAAAACTTCTTCACGCCAGTCACCAATTATATCAGCTTGCAAACAAGGATTGGCTTTTGTACCGTTATTCCATACCGTACCTTCAAACACTTGCAAAGGTTTACATACCTTTTCATTCCAATCATATTTGCCTACCGCATTCTTGTCCAATAATTCACGAAGTAGGTCACCATCCCACCAAAGTCCCATATTTACAGACAGAGTTTCCATTTCAGGATTTATCACTTCACCTTTTATATTACGGATACCATGCGATTCCCACGACCACATTTCCAGACCTGGATTAGTAGGGTCAATATCAGCAGCCATACAACGGCCCACGTCGATAGAACTCTTTACTTGGAACAACACTTCACCAGTACCTGCATCGCGGAAACTACTACCGTCTTTTTTATTTTCATGACAAGCCCACACTTGTAATCCTTCCATATCCGGGCTAAACTTAGTCAGATGCATAGCATCACCGTGATTCATACCAGTAGAATACAATCCTGTACCATCGTGATCGATTGCACATTGACCATAAACAATTTCATCAAATCCGTCACCATCTACATCCGCAACTCGAAGATTGTGGTTTCCTTGACCTTCGTAAGCTTCATTACCCGGTTGCTTTGTATCAAATACCCAACGTTGCTTCAATTCTTTTCCATCCCAATCGAATGCAGCCAGTACCGCACGGGTATAATAACCTCTACACATAATTACACTGGGGCGAAGACCGTCCAAATAAGCCACAGCAGCCAAATAGCGGTCTGCACGATTGGCACGATTGTCTCCCCAATCTTCCAAACGTCCACGCTGAGGAACATAGTCAATGGTTTGCATAGCCTTTCCAGTCAATCCATTGAATATAGTCAGATATTCGTTACCTGTCAAGATACGTCCTTGATTAGGAGGTGTAGGTTTACGTGGAGGCATTTGAGGTCTTCTCTGTCCCATTTTGGCATCTCTTGGACGCATATTCTTCTTTGGTTGCGAAGCCATTTGTTGCAAACGTGCCTTCAACGCAGCTGTATCTCCCGGTTCTCTATAGTCCGCCGAAGCATCACCTATAACCGCTCCTGTACCATCTACTGTACCATCCGAAGTCTTCATTACGATTTCTGCACATCCGTCACCATCCAAGTCATACACCATAAACTGAGTATAATGAGCGCCCGCACGGACATTCTTTCCCATATCAATACGCCAAAGCTTTTCACCAGTCAATCGATAGCAATCAAAATAAACATTACCGGTATAACCATCGTGCGCATTGTCATGAGCATTGGATGGGTCCCATTTCAAAATAATTTCATATTGTCCATCACCATCCACATCACCCATTGATGCATCATTAGCATTGTACGTATATGTATCCCCTGCCGGAGTAACTCCTTCAGCAGGAATGTCAAGTGGAATATTCAAATATCCAAACGGAGCATTTTCGGGCAACGTATATACACCTTCTACCGTTTCTTTTTCCTTACCATTGACAACAGCCTTTACTTCATAAAGAGTCTTTTGTGTTCCGGCATAAGTATCCTTATAGAAAGTTCCTTGGTTTGCCGGCACTTCTGCAATCTTCTCTCCATCCCGATAAACATTGAACGCAGTGTTCAACGGGTCAGAAGACAAATATCTCCAAGAGATAATTACATGTTCCGAAGATTCTCTAACTGCTACAACCCCACGATTCAACTTGTCTTTCTGCATCTGAGGTGTAGCTTCATTACATGATTGCAATGCCAATCCGGCAAAGGCCATACAAAATGAGAGCACCAAGCTCAAGCGTTTTCTTTTGTTTTTCATGATATCTATATATAATAATTATTTCAAATAACCGGCCAACGGACAATCTACCGCTTTCAAACCTTCGGTTATACTTTCAGCATTCAGTTTGGCTCCTTTCAAAGAAGTATGAGTATGGTCTCTCTTGAAATATTCTCCAACCAAACGCAACCCCTTTTCATAACCTATTTCCTGCAACTTATCTGCTGTTATCTGATTTAAATCCACATAATAGGCACCAGTTGCTTCTGCTGCAGCTTTTGTCCAAGTTCCGAACGATGATGTATTGCGGATAATCTTACCATTATCCCACATGTTACGAGGAGTATGACTCAATACAATAGGAATAGCTCCCTTTTCCTGTGCATCGCGGATAAACTTACGCAAATACCAGCCAAACGTATAAATTACCTGATATTTACCAGTTTTTTCCATCAAGTACACCTTACTTTCATCACCAGCACCTTTCAACTCACCACGGGCTTTACCCACATTGATATCACCTATATCATTATGACCGAACTGAATCAGTACAAAATCACCGGGTTGCAAAGCATTGTATACCTTATCCCAACGACCTTCGTCCAAGAATGTACGGGCACTACGACCGGCCATCGCATGATTTTCAACGGTTATACGATTCAAATCGAACAATTCATGAATCACACTTCCCCAACCCCACATATCATCCGGATTCTTATCAGCATTCTTTACAGTACTGTCACCAATAGTGAACAATACTGGGCAACCTTTTTTACGTGAAGCGCCTGTTATAGTATCTTTTTCAACCGGTTTCAAATATTTGGCCAATTTCAAGCCTTTGCAATTACGGATACCTTCTGCTGCGGATTCTGCATTGACACGAGCACCGAATGCACTGGTATGGATTCTATCCAAATAAAACATAGTCTTTACCTTTTCCTTACCGAACTTTTCAAACTTCTGTGCGGTAATTTCATTCAAGTCAATGAAAGGAATGCGTTCCTTCTTGGCCACTTGCTTGGACCACAAACCGTATGTTTTGTTCACACGGGTGATGATGGTACTATCGGCATCTTCCCAGGCATTACGCGGCGTAAGCGACATCAATATCGGGTAAGCACCTTTTGCTTTAATGTCACGGATATACTTGCGCATATATTCACCAAATGTATACACCGTTTCTTGTACTCCGGTTTCCTTAATGGTAACATCCAATGTTTCCTTTCCAATGCCAGGAATGGAAGCACGGGCACGTCCGCTGTCATAAGGGCCATTGTCATTATGTCCCAATTCGATAATAACCCAGTCACCTTTGCGGATTCCTTTCAACACATCCGGCCACAAACGATTATAGAAAGTACGGCTACTGGTTCCCCCCAACGCATGATTTTCTACGGTTATTTGGTTTTCATCAAAATATTCCTGAGCATAATATCCCCAACCCCATTGACCGTTATTACCGTTACCCAAGGTACCGGTACGCATAGTCGAGTTACCTACCAAGAACAACACCGGATTATCCCCCTTACGACTGGAGCCAGCTTCCGGGCGAACCGTGCGGGCCTTATTCAAGCTATCCAGAGTATTATCTATTACCAAATTCACGTCCTTCATCGGACCAGCCACTTTTTTCTGGGCATTCATAGTCATAGTGCCTACACACAACAAACAAAAGGCACTTAAAAACGCAACTTTTTTCATGGTGTTTTTCATTATTAATAATCATAGAGCAAAAATAGGAAATATTGTTTGTATACAGAAATGGAATATCATTCATTTCTATGTATTTTTGTACAAAAAGAAAGGATATCTAAATTATACAACAAAGAGGGCTCAAAAAGGCCGAAAAACAATTCATATTCCAAAGTAACCCATAAAGCCAACATTTCAGCATCAAAATACGTAGTAAAAGAGCACTATGAATAGTTTTTTGCATATTTTAGCTACATACCTACAGCGGCATTGAGTATCAACTATTTAATCCTTGCACTAACATTTATTTTAGTGCAAGGAAGGCCTATTTAGTTACATTCTGTTAGACTAAGAAGAATCCTTGCAGATAAACATTCGGTTTGAAAAGTCCAAACGAATTATTTTCTAATGAAGTAAGAAAAAGGCCGCTCCTCACGGAGCGGCCTTCATTATCGATTGTTAACCTATTGATAGTGGTTGGACTGTTTACCAACCTTCATTCTGCCATTTTGCTTTTTCTGCGTCAGACAAGTTGTTACCGTTTTCATCCTGCAAAGCATCAATGAATGTTTGAGGAATCGGACGACGGTTATGTCTGTCTTGTACATTAGCAGCTGCTTCTGGATTGAATGCCTTGGCACGCTTCACCAATGTTTCTGTACGAGCCAATTCTTCCCAACGATTCCATTCACCCAAACATTCGCGGGTACGTTCGTTCAAGATGAAGTGAATCATACGTTCCTTATCACCGCTTGCACCAATTGCAGACAAGATAGCTTCGTCTTCAGCTGGAAGTTGGGTATAGCTTGCAATCTGCAAGTTAGAAGCTTCAGTAGTACGCTCAATACCGGTTGATAAGTAGTAAGAGCTTTTCTGTGGGAATGAATACTTGAATGCCTGACGGTTAGTCATAATTGTACCGTCTTTCTCCTTGTTCTTCTTTGGAGGAGTTGCATCTGCTGTAGAGTTGTCAGAGTCGCCACCGTATTCCTTCAAGAATGCCATAGAACCGTCTGTATAGTATTCACGGTCTTCACCGGCTTTCCATTCAGCACGCTTACGAAGTGCATTAACGGTATTGATAGCTTCTTGATATTGTCCCAAACGAACTTGAGCTTCGGCCTTAATCAAGTAAGTTTCACCAGTACGGGCCATGATAACATCGCGGTGAGCATCACCCTTTTCAGCGGTACGGCTACCGTCTTCTGTCTTGTTGATACCGCAGAATACGTTAGATGTAGCAGTGTTACCACTTACACCGTAATTATACATTGCATATTGACCACCGAGGTAAGTCGGGAATACATTGGGTACCCACTTTCCGGTTTCAGGATGTACGAAAGTATGTTCCACTGCACCACGGCCGAAAGTACCGTAAGTGGTTTCATCTTGGAAACGGGGGTCGTCCTTCTTGTTCAAGATAAACACGATACCATAGTCACCCATTTCAGGTACATTTTCAGCTGCGACATAATCAGGAGCTCCTACCCAATGGTTGATACCGATAATAGTCTTGAATGTCTTCCACATACGGGCATCATTTACATTATCGAATGATGCATATGCATATTCGGTAGGACGGCAACGCTGGAAGTCCATACCACCAATGTATTGGCCACGTTGTACCCAACCGCCTGAGAAATTAGAGAATTGCGGAGTAAAATAGTTATAAGTACGGTTACCATAACGACCTGTTGCAGAAGATGTGTGTTGACAAGACATCAAGATTTCATCCAAATCTTCGTTGGCACAATCAATACCGGTCCACTTAGCATATAAATCATTATAATCGGCAGCCAATGGACAAGCCTGAATAACCTCGTTACACAAAGTTACAGCCTTGTTCAAATCAGCATCAGCCGGATAAGAACTGTTGAAATCGCTACAACGTTCTGATTGACGATAAAGCAAAGCCTTAGCTAAGAAGTGAGCGGCAGTATACTTGGTCCAAGTACCTGTTCCACGCCATTTATCTATTGGCAACAAATTATAAGCTTGTTCAAAGTCGGCAATCACCTGATTAATCATTTCTTCTTCAGTAGCACGAGTAAAGGTCTTTACTACACCTTCAGTAGCTTGTAACTGCAATACGGCAGCACCGTATTGGGCAAACAGACGATAATAGTTGTAGCCACGGAGGAAGTAGGCTTCGCCCAAACATTTGTTACGAATAGCTTCATCTGTTACACGGTCAGCATAAGTGATGATGGTATTTGCTGTAGAAATACCGTAATACATTTGATCCCACAAACCGGATACCGGAGGACAGTTCTTATTGGCTGCACCATTGGCTGTTGTACAGTCCATGGATTGCAAACGGCTGTCGTATGTATTCCAAGGTTCGGCTGTCAAGTCGGAACCGTTGGTAAATTCATCACATCCGTAAAGAGTAATACCGTATGCCCATTCGTAACCGAAGTGCCAACGAATATTGGCATAAAGGGCAGTAGCCAAATCCTGCATACCTTGGGCACTCTCAAAATATTGAGTGGTATAAGCGGTACGGTTGTCTTCTTCCAAGAAGCCATCACCGCATGAAGTGAAACCGGTCATTGCTGCAACGACCAAGCCCGCTGTAAGAAATTTGTTATATCTTTTCATAATTCTATATTCTATATTCTATAATAAATTAACGATAAATGACCGGATTAGAATCCTAATTGTACACCGAAGGTTACACCACGGTTGTAGTAAGTAGTACCCAAGTCGAGGTCGATAAAGTCAACTGAAGAATAGAGGTTACCGAGGTTCTTGCCTTGTGCATAAACCTTCAAGGAACCGATACCCAACTTACTGCATACGTTCTTCGGGAAATTGTAACCTAAAGAGATGTTACGGACCTTAATGAACGAAGCATCTTTGAAACCTAACAATGCAGAGTAAGAGTCACCACCGGCAGTACTATAAACCGGCTTTTGCCATTCAGCATCGGTATTGTCAGGAGTCCAGTAGTCGATTTCACGCTGGGCGTACATACCCAACTGGCCTTCACCACCAGTACTAATCATATAACCAAAGCGGCCATACAAATCAACGGTCAATTCCAAACCTTTCCATGCGAAAGTATTGCTCCAACCGCCTATCCAATTAGGATTCTTGTTACCCAAAATCACACGGTCTTCGTCATCAATCTTATAGTCACCGTTTTGGTCAACCGGGCGAACGCTACCGGCGGAGAACTTATGGCCGTTTTCATTGAATTTAGCCATTTCTGCAGCATCTTCTTCCTGCCACAAACCGGCATTGTCGATACCATAATGTAAGAAGATAGATTCACCGATAAACCATGCATTGGCAATATCATCTACTTTACCGTTGGACAATTCTACGATTTCGTCCTTTGAATATGACATATTCAATGTAGAGCTCCATTCAAAGTCCTTAGTCTGTACCGGAATGACATTTAAAGTCAAATCCACACCGAAATTTTTGGTCTTACCAATATTGGCATTGATATTTGGGAAACCTGTTAAAGTAGGAATCTTCATAGACATCAGCAAATCCTTGGTAGAAGAATGGTAAATATCCAATGTACCGTTGATACGTCCGTTCAAGAAACCGAAATCAACCCCGTAGTTCCACTGAGTAGTTTTTTCCCAAGTCAATTCTTTATTGGCCATACCTACAGAAGAAGAAGTATAATATGGCTCATTAGTGGCATAAGCTTGAGTCAATACACCTCCGAAAGGTACGAAGAATGATTGGATATTACCCAAAGTACCATAAGCTGGAACAGCTTCATTACCGGTAGTACCTACACCCATACGAAGCTTCAATTGGCTAACCCAATTCACATCTTTCATGAATTCTTCCTGGTCAATACGCCAACCAAATGCCATAGAAGGGAAGAATGCCCATTTGTTACCGGCTGCCAATTGAGAAGCACCGTCGTAACGGCCTGAAGCTGTCAACAAGTATCTATCCTTATAGGAATAGTTTACACGGGCCATGTAAGAAGCCATGGCTCTTTCTGTCAAACCTGTACCCATGCCTGCACCATAAGTAGCAGCATCTGTAATATCTACAGACCCCATGTTGTACCACCAGAAGTGTTCATTAGGAATGGCATTGGCGCTCATACTACCGCTTTCCTTACTATATTTAGAAGCACTCTGAATCAAGGTAAGACCGAAGTTATGATCACCAATTACCTTATTATAATTAATCATATTATCCCATACCCAAGAGAAATAGGTATCGTTGCCATACTTGGCATAGTTCTTACTACCCATCTTTACGGCAGAATCCTTGCTGATAAAGATACCTTGACGATAGTTGCGGAAGTCAGGACCGAATGAAGTCTTGAAAGTCAAACCTTCCAATGGTTCCCAAATCTTTCCGAAGTCTACTTGTGCATAGAATGATCCGAGTGCACGGAAAGTCTTGCGGTTATCGGTAGACTTGGTCCATTCATCAATTACGGTATATACGTTAGTTACAGAACCGGCAGGGTTAGTAATAATACCACCTTCATCATTATAAGGAACTGCAAAACGAGGAATTGCCTTAGAAGCCGAATAAATATCTACCGGACCAGAAGAAGAAGATTGGCCTGTACGAGAGTAACCATAGTCTTGAATAGCATAAGAAGCGTTGATAGAACCACCCATTTTGAACCAAGGCTTGGCTTGGATATCTACAGTTGCTGATATATTATAACGTTCATATTCCTGACCTTTCTGAGTACCTTGGTTGTTCAAATAACCTACAGAGAACGAAGCCTGCATCTTTTCAGTACCACCGTTAGCACTCAAGGTGTGTTCGTGAGTGATACCTGTACGTGTTACGAAATCAGCCCAATCTGTATTGCTAACCTTAGAGCCATCCCAACTACCACCTGACCAACCTTTCATTACGTTGGCAGTTGCGAATGGGTCATCACCACCAAAGTAGTCGGCATCCTTAGTTTGAGAAGGCTGGTCACCACGTGGATTGTTCACAGGGTCGGCATTGTGATAAGCCCAACGACGCCATGTGATATAATCGCTTGCGCTCATGGCCGGAGACTTGTCCACCAAGTTTTCCATTGTCACAGTACCCGAGTAGTTCAACTGAAGAACACCTTCCTTACCACGCTTGGTTGTTACCAAAACAACACCGTTCGCACCACGTGCACCATAAATAGCTGTAGAAGAAGCATCCTTCAAGATGTTAATGCTTTCGATGTCACGAGGGTTGATAGATTCAATACCACCAGCACTCAAGATAACACCATCCACTACATACAGCGGTTGATTTTGATCTTTATTCAAAGAACGGCTACCACGAATAAGGATAGAACCTACAGTACCCGGACGTTCGCTGGATGTAATATCTACACCGGCAGCCTTACCTTGCAATGCTTCAAAAGCATTGGCTACTGGACGAGCATTCAATTTTTCACTGTCTACGCTAACCAACGCACCGGTAACGTCAGATTTTTTCTGTACACCATAACCTACAACAACAACTTCGTCGAGCATTTCAGTATCTTCAACTAAAGTTACCTTAACGGTCGATTTTCCGGCAACGGAAATGTCTTGAGTTTTGTAACCCACGAAGCTGATTTGAATAGTTCCGTTTGAAGGAACACCCTGAAGAGAGAAATTACCGTCGAAATCGGTAATTGTACCGTTGGTAGTACCTTTCACTACCACACTTGCACCAATAACGGGCTCACCGGCCTTGTCGACAACAGTACCCGATACAGATTTGCTTTGTGCACTGGCTGTAATGGCCAATACTGAGAACAAAGCAACAAAGAACAATTGCTGGACTTTGCCCAAACAATTAAACAGAGAAGTCTTTCTGTTCTTCATACTTTAATTATTAAGTTAAACAAAAGTTAATTAATCTCTTTCCCAGGAGATGAAGCACGCTCCACCTGTGAAAACATGTTGCAAAATTAAAGGACTTTTTAAAATATGCAAATATAGAATCGTACAAAAAACATGGAAATATTGGTCTAATAGCCCTCTGAAGCTGTTAAAAAGCGGATACTGTATCAAAAAGTGCAGTCAAAAGAGCATTTTGATTAATATTTTTAAAACCCTTCCAATCTGTCAAAAGCTTTCTTGAATAAAAGGAAGGGATGCAATAGAATGTAGATGAAAAGGACTATTTTTGCTATCATTCGATTGTTAACACTAAAATTTTTGATTATGGCTACATTATCCATTGTAATTGTTCCTGGGAAGGAAATGTTGGACGGTAGAAACAGAATTCGTATTGCCGTGGCACATCGAGCGAAAACCCGCTACATCTCTACCCAATTTATTTTGGATTCCCCTAAGCAGTTAAAGAACGGCAGAGTGGTAAAACACGAAAATGCGGAAAACATCAATGTCGCATTGAGAAGACTTATTTATGAATACGAAGAAATTCTGTCGACCACCGGATATCTTTCTTCCCTCTCTTGTACAGAAGTGGTTCATTTGCTGCAACGCAAACGGGAACGGGGAGGACGTTCTTTTGGAAGTGTGTTGAAAGAGTATCTGTTAGACATGGATACGGAAGATCGGAAAAAGTCTCTTAAACTATATAGTATAGCAGGGAACAAATTGATAAAATTCATGAAGGGAGACTTCCCGCTGATTGCTTTGTCGCCCACTCATATTGAAGAGTTTCGTAGACGAATGGAAAAAGACAAACTATCTCCCACTTCCATCCGTATTTACCTTACATTAATTAAGGTTGTTCTAAACTATGCGATCAAGATGAATTACGTAAACTATCAAGTACATCCCTTCATCCTATCTAAGATGCCCGCTTCGCACGTTCGTGAAATAGACCTGACTACCGAGGAAATCAAAAAAATACGTGATGTTGAATTATCCAATCCAAGCCATATCTATACCCGTGATGCCTTTATGCTGACTTATTATTTGGGTGGCATTAACCTGCGCGATTTGATGGAACACAATTTCATGCACCAAACAGAAATGAAGTACATACGCCACAAAACCCACCAAAGCCGAAGAGGTGGTAATTTGATTCATTTTACCATCCAACCCGAAGCCCAAGCGATTATAAACAAGTATATGCGGAAAGATGGCCTGTTAGCGTTTGGCCCATTCAGTGGTTATGAGAGGACATATAGCTTAATATATCGGAATTTGCAGAAAGTAGCCAATCAGGCAGGTATCCAACGGAAGGTTTCCTACTATGCGGCTCGCAAGAGCTTTGCCCAGCATGGTTATCTGTTAGGGATACAAATAGAACGAATAGAATACTGTATCGGCCATAGCATGAAGTCCAACCGGCCTATATTCAACTACATTCGTATCATGCACGAACAGGCCGATAGGGTATTCCGTATGATACTTGATAGTATTTTATAAGTCTTCGAGGTGAATTCTATAAAGGAATACCCTGCAAAGTCTATCAATGGCCGATAAATCCTTTGTACTCCACCGCAGTACAATCAAACTGAACTGAAGTACTATCGTACTACGGTGGAGTTTAATCGTACTGCGGTGGAGTACGAATAAATAAAAGGCTCTACTTGATGAATTTTATTCAATCAAATCCTTAATATACAAGGAATTATAAATTTATTTCGCTTTTATATCCTTTATCCCGATGACTTGATTAGAATGGTGTTTTTGGAAAGTGTGTAGGTAAAGTGTGTAGGTAACTTGCTTACACACTTTACCTACACACCTTAACTCATTGAATATCAGTATCGAGTGTAAGATGCAAGTAAAATCGGAAAAAACTATTTGTGGGAAGAACATTTTATTGTACAATCCAGCTAACTTTTGTTTAAATAAATCGGGGAATTTTCCCTTTCTGTTCAGTTAACTTTTGTTTAACTTAATAATTAAAGTATGAAGAACAGAAAGACTTCTCTGTTTAATTGCTTGGGTAAAGTCCAGCAATTGTTCTTTGTTGCTTTGTTCTCTGTATTGGCCATTACAGCCAGTGCACAAAGCAAATCTGTTTCGGGTACCGTTATTGACAAAACTGGTGAACCCGTAATTGGTGCAAGTGTAGTAGTGAAAGGTACTACCAATGGTACAATTACCGATTTCGACGGTAATTTCTCTCTTCAGGGTGTTCCCAATGATGGAACTATTCAAATCAGCTTCGTGGGTTACAAGACTCAAGATGTTTCTGTAGCTGGTAAGACTACTATCAAAGTAACTTTGGTAGAAGATACAGAAATGTTGGACGAAGTGGTAGTTGTAGGTTATGGTGTTCAGAAAAAGACTGACGTAACCGGTGCCTTGACACGTGTAGATGCAGAACAATTGAACTCACGTCCTGTAAGTAACGCATTCGAAGCATTGCAAGGTAAAGCTGCCGGTGTGGACATTACATCTAACGAACGTCCGGGTGAACTTGGTTCTATCCGCATTCGTGGTACTCGTTCTTTGAATGCTTCCAGCTCTCCTCTTTATGTAGTGGACGGTGTGCCCTTGAGTTCAGGTGGTATCGAAGCTTTGAACCCACGTGATATTGAATCTATCGACATTTTGAAGGATGCTTCTTCTACTGCTATCTACGGTTCTCGTGGTGCGAACGGTGTTGTATTGATTACAACCAAGCGCGGTAAGACTGGTGCTTTGGCATTGAATTACAATGGTTCTCTTACTCTGGAAAACTTGGTGGATAAGTCACCGGCCATGAGCGCAAGCGATTATATCACATGGCGCCGTTGGGCTTACCACAACTCAAATCCTTCTGCTAATCCACGCGGCGACCAACCTGATATGGAAAAGGATAAAGGCTATTTCAATGGTGATGATGCTGCAATGGCTAATATCATGAAGGGTTGGAGTGGTTCAACTTGGGACGGTTCTAAAGTAACCGATACAGACTGGACAGATATGGTAACCCAAACAGGTGTTACTCACGAACATACATTGAGTGCAAGTGGTGGTAACGAAACCACTCAAGCTTTCATTTCTGCCGGTTATTTGAGCAATAAAGGTACTCAAAAGGGGCAAGAATACGAACGCTTCAACGTTTCTATGTCTGTTGACGTTCAAGCCAAGCCATGGTTGAAAATGGGCGGTTCTATCAACGCATCTTATGCTGTTCAGGATTATGGCTATTCTCGTACTGGCCAATCTTCTTCTTCTGGTCCTACTGATATCTATGGTGCAGCCAAGGCTATTCCACGCTATACCGTTCCTTACGATGAAAATGGTGATCTTATCCTTCAGCCAGGTGGTTCTACAACCAATGTATATACTGTAGTAGATGAATGGAAGAAATCACAAGATAATCGTCAGACATACCGTGCACTCGGTTCATTCTATGCACAAGTAGACTTCGGTAAGATTTGGGAACCATTGGAAGGCTTGTCATACAAGTTTGCTTTCGGTCCTGACTTCCGTTATCGCCGACATGGTATTTTCATTGACAGCTCTTCAGCTGTTAAAATGGGTTCTGCCAACTATGCAAGTTGGGCTTCTAACCGCTATTTCTCTTGGACATTGGATAATATGGTAATGTACAACAAGAAATTCGGTGAACACAATTTGGGCGTAACATTACTCCAAAGTGCTTCTAAGTACAATGCTGAAAATGCAAGCATGAGCGAACAAAATGTATTGGTTCCTGAATTCTTGTGGAACAACATGGGCTTGATTGACCTTACTAACTCTACTAAGTATAAAGCTGGTATGGGCACAGGTAAGAGCGAAAATCAAATGGCTTCTTACATGGCTCGTATAAACTATTCATACAAAGATCGTTACTTGTTGACTGTATCAGGTCGTTATGATGGTTCTTCTGTATTGGCCGAAGGTAACAAGTGGGCATTCTTCCCATCTGCAGCTCTTGGTTGGCGTTTGGACCAAGAAGAATTCATGAAGGATATTGAATGGATTGAACAATTGAAAGTTCGTGTAGGTATGGGTGTAACTGGTAACTCAGCAGTAGGTGCTTATGGTACTCTCGGTGTTATTTCAGCTTATTGGATGCCGTTCTCTACAGGTAATACACAGATTTTCGTAACCAATGAACCTTATTATACTTCTGGTAGCAACAAGATGCCTAATAAGGAATTGAGTTGGGAAAAGACTACTCAGTTCAACTATGGTGTTGACTTCAGTTTCTTGAAAGGCCGCTTGGGTGGTACATTGGATATCTATACATCTCGTACAACAGACTTGTTGATGACTCGTACCATTCCTGCTTTGACAGGTTATCCTTCAATCATGTCCAATATCGGTGAAACCAAGAACTTTGGTATTGAATTGACATTGAATACTATTCCTGTTCTTGTAAACGGATTTGAATGGGCTTCAGATTTGAACTTCGCTTATCAGAAGGACGAAATCGTAGAATTGGCTTATGGTAAGCAAGATGACATCAACAACAGTTGGTTCATTGGCGAATCTATCGCAGTACACTACGGTATTGAAAACGATGGTTTGTGGCAAGAAAGTGATGCTGCAGAAATGGCTAAGTTCAATGAAAACGGAACTAAATTCGAACCAGGTATGGTTAAACCGGTTGACCAAAATGGCGACTATAAGATTGACAGCAACGACCGTGTAATCTTAGGTAATAAGAATCCTAACTTCACTATGGGTTGGAGCAACCGCTTCACTTGGAAGGGCTTGGAATTGGCCGTTGAACTTTACGGACGCTTCGGTTATATGGTAAGCACAGGTGGTGAAGGTCAGTTGGGTATGTATCAACAGCGTGAAATCGACTACTGGACTCCAGACAACACTGACGCTGAATGGCAAAAGCCTATCTACAGCCAGGCTGGTGGTGACGCTTATTCAAGTTTGCTCGGTTTCAAGGATGCTTCATTCATCAAATTGCGTAACTTGTCTTTAGGTTACAACATTCCTAAGAACATTTGCAGCAAGATGGGTATCAGCACATTGAAGGTTTATGTACAAGGCAAGAACTTGGGTAATATCTATTCTTCAATCGACTTCTTGGATCTCGACTTGGGTACCACATTCTACAACCGCGGTGTAACATTCGGTTTGCAAGTTGGATTTTAATTGAAGTAGAACGTTGTTAGACTTAATAATATAGAATTATGAAAAATTTTAAGAATAAAATATATATCAGTGCAGTTGCACTGGCAATGTTGGCAGGAACCACATCATGTGGTGACGACTTCCTGAAAGAAGACTCCGGTCACTTGGTTAGTGACGGTTTGTTGGAAACAGCTGAAGGTGCTAAGGCTATGGCAGCCGGTTTGTATGGTAATATCCGTTGGCACTTCGGTTACGAATGGGCATATGGTATTACATTGTATGGTACAGATGAATTCACCAATGGAGCTGACTTGACAGCTGAACCTTGGAATACCTACGATACTCGTTTGAACTCAATGGACTGTACTCCAGCTACAGGTGCTGCCAACAAGAACTGTCCTCCGGTATCTGGTTTGTGGAATGAAATGTACTATGGTATCTCTACAGCTAACTTGATTATCTCTAAAGCAGATAAGATTGCTAGCGAAGACGACCGTAACAAGGCTATGGGTGAAGCTTATTTCCTCCGTGGTTATAACTACTATCGTTTGTTCGCTCAACACGGTGGTGTAGTACTTCAGACAGAACCAGCAGAAGGTATCAATCAAGTATATACCCGTGCTTCAGAAGAAGAAACTTTGAATCAAATTATTGCTGACTTTGAAAACGCATACAACATGTTGCCTACAACCAAATGGCGTGGTAACGGTACTTGGACCAAGTATACAGCTGCACACTTCTTGGCTAAAGCTTTGTTATATCGTCAATCAGAACGTTGTTCAGACTTCAATTCAAGCTATCCGGCTCAAGCTGATCTTCAAAAGGCTATTGCACTTTGTGACGAAGTAATTGCTGCATGTCCGTTGGCTGCTGATTATAACGACTTGTATGCAAACTGGACTGGTATCGACTGTAAGAACGAAGGTTTGAGCGAAATCTTGATGGCTGCTGAGCATAACGGTGACAGCAACACAAAGGGACGTTTCGGTAATCGTACTTACAACTACTTTAACCCGCAGTTCTCCAACTTCTCAGGTGGTTATGTTCAACGTGGTCAGTATATTGGTGGTATGGACTTCCAACGTTGTCGTCCGACAGAATATGCATATTCTATCTTTGA
>JAFUNS010000016.1 GCA_017472925.1 Bacteroides sp.
ATCAAATGGTATCTGTACTTCAATGACGAAAAGAAGTCCAAGAAATGAGAAGATGTTTATATTGCTAAAAGTGGTTGGTGAACGAGCTCGTTCACCAACCACTTTTGTCATGATCACCAACCAAAAATGTCAATTATACCAATAATTTGACCGCCATTCCCTTCACAGGTAATGGCGGTCCTAGATAGGATATAGACTAACTTATTTTAGATATACCGATCTATTGAAATTAAATTTCGTGAATTTTTCTTCGTTCAAGTTCAGAATATGTAGCGTCTCTATCCATGCTTTTCAGCATTGCAAATTTCTAAATTCATAAGTTTACGTTAAATAGCACAAGACGATATTTTATATGCAAAAACCGATATTTGTCGGATAATTTTGTACTTTTGTCACGAAAACGAACAGAATCATGGCAAAAAGAGTATTCAACGAATTCGGACAGGACAGGATCACGATCTACGACATCGACGGCAAGATAGAATTCGAGACACCTGCAAAGCTTCATAATTACCACCTGCTCATGCTCACGGAAGGCGAGATAACCATAGACGTGAATTACAGGGTCTTCAAGATGAAGCCTATGTCGAGCATCCATCTTTCTGCAGGCGACATGACAAGAAGCATCAGTCCGGGGAAAGGGCTTAAAGGATTCCACCTTATATTTTCCCCTGAATTCCAGAATGAGATACGCACTACAAGGAAATCACCGATCAGCATTCAGCTGAAGAAGGAATTCCCATATCAGGAATTCAATGAAGAAGAGTACGATTTCCTGATCAGATCAGTCGACAGGCTCTGCTGGTACATGGATGACCCGACCCACAACTACCAGTCCATCGTAATAAAGAACACTATCCACAACCTTCTTCTGGACATTTCCGACAAGAGAAGGAAACAGCACGGAAACATGATGATGAATGCGGATCATCATGAAGTGATACGTGAAAGATTCAGGAACCTTCTTGCCGGCCACAGCGAGGAGCACCACAGCGTCAACTGGTATGCAGAGGCCATGATGATCAGCACCGACTACCTTTCGAAGATAATCCGAGAACATGACGGGTCTTCAGCCCGCGTCTGGATAAACAGAAGCATCATCGACAAGGCCAAGTTCATGATGAAGCAGTCCGACCTCACCCTCAAGGAAATCAGCGACAGGCTCCATTTCCCGGATCAGTCCAGCTTCGGCCGCTTCTTCAAAAGCAATACCGGCCAGTCCCCGAAAGAATTCCGCAAAGGACTGACCGGCAATATCACTGAATGATTCAGATTTTATAGCACCGTGTGATCCAGCAGTATCTTCAGGCCCATGGCGATGAGGATGAAGCCTCCGGCGAATTCGGCCTTTGACTTGTAGCGGTTGCCGAAGATGTTTCCGATATAAACACCGACTCCTGAAAAAAGCGCCGTCGTGATGCCTATCAGAAGGACAGCATGCCAGATATTGACCTTCAGGAAGGCGAATGAGACACCGATAGCCAAGGCATCGATACTGGTAGCAATGGCCATGGCAAGCATTGTCCTGAACGAAAAGTCCGGATCAACGCTGCAGCATTCCTCCTTATGGAACGACTCCTTGATCATGTTTCCTCCTATGATTCCGAGAAGAATGAAGGCGATCCAATGATCGACGCTTGAAACGAAATCAGCAAAGCTCGCGCCGAGGAAATATCCGATCAACGGCATCAGGGCCTGGAATCCGCCGAACCACAAGGCTGTCTGTCCGGCATGTCTGGGACGGATGTTCTGCACGGAAAGTCCCTTGCATATCGATACGGCAAAGGCGTCCATCGAGACGCCCACCGCTATTATCATAAGTTCCGCAATTCCCATCAGAAATCAATTTCATTTCTAAATGGCTCTATATCTTTGCATTACAGAATCGCAACAAACGTAATCTCCCGCTATTGCTCCACCTAAATTCTGCACCATTCTGCAGTGTCTCGCAAAGTTGAGTTCCTACTTTGATGCAAAGGTACTGAAATTATTTGAAACAGAAATAGGTACACTAAAATTTTGCATTAATATCTCAAACTGATTATTTAATAGTTCTTGAACATCATTTTTATCATATTTTTCTATTTTCTCTTCTAAAGGAGCTGAAAACGGTCCTTTGTAAAAATAGTGAGATTTCAACGGTCTGCCACAACGGTTTATTAAAACAGAATTTGAATATTTTACTTCTACATAATTGTCACAGTACAGTTTATATATAAAAAATCTATTTTCTCTTAAGTTATAAGGAAAGCCGTGTACTATAACAGAATAGTCTATCATAACAGGAATAGAAAACTCACCTACGATAACCGTTGAATCTTTAGGTGTGATTAATTTATCTAGTATCTTTTGCGCGTACATTTCTAATGCAATCTTGCCTATTGATATGGGTTTTGTGTTAATCAAGATTGTTTCTTCTGTAATTCTACTAGGGAACACAATTTCTAAATATTGTAGTTCTGATTCATCTGTGTTTAGGGTAAATGAAACGTCTGTCGAATCTACTATCTCTTTTAGAGCAGGAGTATTATAAAATGAGTCACGATTTTTCTCATACTCAAAAACACTTTGCGATAATGAGAACGAGAAGTAACTGAGCAAAAGTGCTACTATAGATATTATTATTGGTAGCCATTTCAAAAATTGGTGAATAAGTTTGTTCATATCTAGTAAATCTTTTAATAAACTAATTATCATAACCTATCATAAAATATAGAAAATGTGTGGTTTTTATATATTATATGATATGTTGAGTAAAATTACTTATTGCTTGTTAAGCTATTTTTCAAAGCTATACCCTTTGCTGTAAGGCGATATTTCTGCAGTTTACTTCGCTTCTCATTTGGTAGAGTAAACTCTATATAACCTTCTTCAAGAGCAGGCTTTATATATGTACTGCGGAAATATGTTCGGTGCTTAATGCCAATTAAGGATTGTAGAGTATCTCTATCAATTTCTCCTTCAATGCAAGTAACAATAGTTCTAATAGCTTTAGATACACTTCCAACATCATGAGCAGTATCATGAGCAGTATCATGAGCAGTATCATGAGCACTTATAGGCAAAGTTATACGGATAAAGTTGTCCGTAAACTTAAAACAATCTTCACCGTATGCCCTTAAAATACGAGGGATACCAGAGCCCAATGATTCTACCAATTCCACATCACGATAGATCCGCATCAGCTCCTTGTTGCGTGGAATGGATATACCATTGAAGAACTCCTCTTTTGTGAGTGATTCAGGCAAACGACCAGCCGATGTAATTTCAAGCCTATCGGGGAATATCTCAAACTTTGGAGGCACTTCAAATGAGTAGTCGTTATGTACAATGGCATTGATGACAGCTTCACGCAAAGCAACCTTATTCCACAGAGGCGTTTCAATACGCTCCATCGGGGTTATCGTTGCAGCAACTTTATTCTCTATATCCAACTTTGATAATACGCTTTTGGTCGCTTTGATAAGAGAGCAGTATCCATACTCGTTATTCTCTACCAAATCGCAACGGTCAAGACTTGAATACTTTGCCACTTTGATTGAATTGCCATTCTCATCAGCCAACAGATAAGCAACATAGTTGTACTTGCCATCATCTGTAAGTAACTCCAGTGTACGCTTGAAGTTATCATTGAGTCTCTTGCCTCGCTCATCGTAGTAGATACGCAACTGCTCAAAACTCAAATCTTGACGGTTAGACACAATGCGACCAATGGAGTTGCGTGTACGCATAGCGAACATACGGTCAATCTGCTCTTGAGGCATAGGCTCGGCAGATGTTCCAACACGCATATATGCACCTCGTGGAGTCATTCCATACTTCGTTTTGAAATATGGCTTCTCAATTCCACTCGCCACAGTAACCTTGATAATGCTACGTCCATCCTTTTGATCCTCAGCAATATCGAATAGTCCCATAGCCGAAGGAGAAATGTTATGCTTGATGCGGTCTTTCAACCTAAGCATACAATCATCCACATCACTAACGCCCACAGTTGAACCATCCTTATCAATACCGATATAGATGTATCCGCCCTCCTTGTAGTTAAGGAACGCCACAACCTCCTTCTCAATATCAAGTTCCGAAGTCAATTCTCTTTTATATTCTATGCGGTTAGTTTCTGTCATAAGTTTAATATAATATACGCAAATTAAAATACATTACATGAAGATTTTAAGTCATCAATTGCTCTTTTTAGTTGAAACATCTGAAATCCTGAAACTAAGAGTTTATTGGATAATATAGACAAACTTACGCTGTTTATAGCAGATATTGAAAAATTATTTTTTACCGTAGAAATGAAGGATGAGATAGATCCTATAACAATAGTTGCTACAGAGAATGTATTATTTTCTTGAACTTCATTTTCCGCTATGGTTAGGGCATAGCCAATGGAACTATTTATGTAATTATTCCGCTTGTTTATTAAATTCATAATCTCCATTTTAAGAGATTGTTTATTCAAATTATTCAAATAAGAATTATCATATGACGAATATCTACTATTAATATCGAGCATTTGTAATTCCATTTCTTTTTTGGAAATGGAATTTTGACAATTCCTTGCGGATTCAAGATCATTAAAAGCGTTTGTATAAATAATCTTTATTACAGTTGAATCCATAACTTACTTTTTTGATTGGTTATTTTCACTTTCAATGGCGTTCTTTAAATTCTTTATTTGCTCTACTATATTGCATGCATCGACAAAACACTGATTAATTTCACTGAGCTTCTTTGTGTTTTCATTCTCAAAATAGCTAACTGTTTGAACCATTCTAGTTTGTTGCCCTATAATAAAGTCATCTATTTGATTTCTTGTTTTTTCAATCTCAGACTTGCTTGTTGCCTCTATTTTTTCAATTAGGTCTTCACTGTTCTTCTTTAGGCTACGAATGTCTTTTACACCCTCATTTCCTTGCTGTATCAGCTCGTCCATTTTATAAATAGAATAAAAACTGAAAACTAGGAACAATATTGTCAGAATAGCAGCCCAGATAGTTAAATTACTATATTCATGTTCGACCTTATTCAAGTGTAAATCTATCATAGATTTTGTTTGCATCTCTATCAATGCTCTTTCATTGCACAAACGCAATGAATCTTCTTTCAGTACTTTTTCATACTCAAGATACAACAATTCTATATTGCTATCATAGATAGAATCTTGCATATAAGCCGATAATATGGCTTTATTATTACTACCTAACTTACAATATAAACTATCGGCTCTTTCTATGTGCTCAAGATAGTAGTTCTTAATTTTATCTTGAGATGAATTAAGATTATATACTGCAAATATTTGATACCCCATAAATATGATAGTATATATACTTAATACTCTTATGAATAATTTCGCATACTTTGGTTCTTGTGACGCATTTACCTTATTGTCCATAATTTAATATTGCTATTATTTATTTTATTTCAATATATTCTTATACATTCATTTTGCCCTATTTATAAGTTCCGCTGAAATCATTTCAGCCTGCTTAATAACAGTTTCTGTGGCTAGTAACTGCATATCTGGTGGGTAACCATATTTACGTAGTAAGCGCTTAATAGCGACTCGCATTTTAGCACGTACATTTTCTTTTATCTCCCAATCTATTGATGTGTTATTTCTAATTGTTTCGGTCAAAACTACGGCTAATTCACGCAGTTTATCTTTGCCCATCAATTCAATAGCGCTATTATTACTAGCTACCGCTGAATAGAATGCATATTCATATTCCGAAAGCCCCAAAGTTTTAGCAGCATCATCTTGTGCAATAATGTGTTTACTCAGCCCGATCAATTCATCAATCACTTCAACAGCAGTAATCACCTTGTTGTGATATTTAGTTATTGAATGTTCTAGCATTTCCATTAAGGTTCGTCCTTGTACCAAATTACGATGCATACGAACACTAATTTCATCATTCAACAACTTCTTCAATACTTCCAAAGCAATATTCTTATGCTCCATTTCTCGCAATTCCATTAAGAACTCTTCTGAAAGAATGGATATATCCGGTTTTTTGATACCAGCAGCATCGAATATATCTACCACTTGTTCTGAAACCAAAGCTTTATCTACGACCTGACGGATAGTTGTTTCTATTTCTTCGCTGGTTCTTCCTGATGATGTGGCATCAAACTTACATAAACGTGCCTTTACCGCTTGGAAGAAAGACACTTCATCTTTTATATCCATAGCACTTTCGTGCGGAATGGCAATGGCAAATGCCTTGGATAACATATTGACTTCATTGACAAACCGTTTCTTTCCATCATCCAAACCAAGGATATAATCTTCCGCTTGAAGGATCAAAGACAACTTGGAAGAAACATCCCCACTGAAATAAGATGCATAATTCATCCCGTCTAACATCTGCCGAACTACCTCCAACTTCTCCATCATCAAGGCTACCGCTTGTTCCTGTTGTTCAGTAGGATTACCCTTTCCATCCGCATCCGAATAGAACGACAATGCCTTCTTCAAATCCGAAGCAATGCCTAAATAATCTACCACTAAACCACCTGGCTTATCCTTGTAAACACGGTTCACTCTGGCTATTGCCTGCATCAAGTTATGCCCCTGCATCGGCTTGTCAATATAGAGTGTATGCAGACACGGAGCATCAAATCCCGTCAACCACATATCACGCACAATGACTAATTTCAGTTCATCATCTGGGTCTTTCATTCGGTCTGCCAACTTCCGTCTCTGTTCCTTTGTTGTATGATGTTTCGCAATACTTGCTCCATCCGATGAAGCAGATGTCATCACCACTTTAATTGCCCCTTTCGCCAAATCATCATTATGCCATTGCGGCCGCAAAGCAACAATAGCATCATATAAATCAACGGCAATACGACGACTCATAGCTACAATCATCGCTTTCCCCTCAAATACTTCTTGCCGATGTTCGAAATGAGCAACAATATCCTTGGCAATATTCTTGATTCTCGACTTACTACCGATGAGTGCTTCCAACTGAGTCCATTTAGCTTTCGCTTGCTGCACCTCATCTAGTTCTTCGGTTTCAAGTTCCTTATCAAGACTACTGATTAATTGACGTCCCTCTTCGCTCAATTCTACTTTGGCCAACCGGCTTTCATAGAAAATACGTACCGTCGCACCGTCTTCAACCGCTTGGGCTATGTCGTATACATCTACATAGTTGCCGAATACGGCTGGTGTATTGATGTCTGTCGCTTCAATCGGTGTACCAGTAAATCCCAAATAAGTAGCATTAGGCAAGGCATCACGCAAATATTTTGCAAAGCCGTATTTGATTTCCGAACCGATCACCTCATCTGCTTCATTACGTACCTCTACCGTTTTGGCTTTGAAACCATATTGGGTACGATGAGCTTCATCTGCAATGACAATTACATTACTTCGATCGGTCAATGTTTCGTATACATTGCCACTTTCGGGTTGAAATTTCTGAATAGTGGTAAATATCACACCACCTGAGGCTACTCTTAACAAGTTCTTTAATGTATCCCTATCATTCGCTTGTACAGGAGTCTGTCTCAACAACTGACGACAATCGGCAAAGGTACCGAATAATTGGTCATCCAAATCATTGCGGTCAGTAATGATAACAATGGTCGGATTGCTCAATGTACGGACAATCTTTCCAACATAAAACACCATCGAAAGCGATTTACCCGAACCTTGCGTATGCCATATCACTCCTGCTTTATGGTCTCCTTTTGGTTGTTCCGTCACATCTTTCAGACCATAATTGGCAGGAGGCTCTTTCAGCACACAAATATCATTCAGATTGATACCCGTAGCTCGTACCGTTGAATCTACTGCCTTGTTTACCGCATAATATTGATGATAGGCAGCTATCTTCTTTATCGTCTTAACTGTCGTGACACCTGTTTTCTTATCTTCCGTCTTAGTCTTTTCAAACACCGTAAACGAACGAATAAGGTCGAGCAAAGTATCTTTGTTCAACATTCCCTTTATTAACACTTCTAACTGGCTGACCAAACGGGATGCCTCCGCTTTACCGTCAGCACTTTTCCATGCCATCATACGACTGAACCCAGCCGACAACGAACCAGCACGTGCGTCCAAACCATCTGAAATGACAATGATAGAATTATAAGTGAACAATGAAGGAATGGTCTCCTTATAGGTTCCCATCTGTCGGAAGGCACTTTGCACTGTAGCATTCTCATCTACAGCATTTTTTAACTCTATTATGACCAAAGGTAATCCATTGACAAATAGTAGAATATCTGGACGCTTGTTATTGTTGTTCTCAATAATGGTATATTGATTGACTACAGTAAAATCATTGTTATGCGAATTATCAAAATCCACCAACCACACCAACTCTCCTCTCTCTACTCCCTCTTGATGGACCGATACTGAAACACCTTCCGTCAGCATCCGATGAAAGGTTTCATTATTGGATAGCAAATCAGGCGAAGCTATACGAAGAACCTGATTGATAGCATTATCGCATACTTCAGCAGGCAATCGATGATTGATTCGATACACCGCATGACGCAATGCATCCACCATTACGACCTCTTCAAACGATGCACGTTTGGGATTTGCTCCATCTGGCGCTATATCAGGGCCATAAAGGTAACGATACCCGAGTTGTTCAAATAACCCAATGGCAAATTCTTCAATTTTTGATTCGGTAAGTGTACTCATACTGTAATCCATTAAAGACATGTTCTTTTAAAGCTACTCTTCATTTTCATTAATTGTACTTTCCAAGAATGAATTATATTCAGTCTCGTATGCACTTGGGTCATTGTTATATAAAATCTCACTTGCGGTATATGAATAACCTCCCATGGAAAACTCTCCATAAAGTTCATCCCAATACTCATTAAAATCTTCACATTCGTCATAAGCGATTTCTTTGGATGAATTTATTTCTATATGCTCTCCTTCATATAATGATATCAAGAAACAAGCTACTAATTCTATGGAATTTATAAGAAAATACTTTGTCAATTCGTTTATAGCTTCATTTCGATTTTTTAGTTCTTCCAATGTTTTACCATGTGACGATGTCCCAATATCATTTCTTAATTCTCCAATTTGTTGTCCTATTGTAGCTAAAGCCGATGATATTTGAACGACCATATTAGATTTTGTATATCCCAATACAGAAAAAGCATTCTTTAACACTCCATTAACAGAAGAGTCTTCAGCTAATATCCTGCCTTTTGATTTACAAATTTCCTTACCGATAGTTTCCAATAATGCTTTCGCATTTTCTAAACTAATAGAAAAATC